>NZ_FZMO01000269.1 GCF_900197875.1 Frankia canadensis
GGCCGGGGCGTGGCTCACTCCGATGCCGAGCAGGAAGCGCTCCGGGAAGCCCTCGGTGAGGGTCCGCTGCGCGTTGGCCATCGCGGTGGCGTCGCGCACCCACAGGTTCGCGATGCCCGTGGCGACGATGATCCGGCTGGACGCGGTCAGCAGCAGGGCCGCGTGGCTCATGACCTCCTTGCCCATCGCCTCGGGGATCCACAGTGCGGGAAATCCGAGGTCATCGAGCTCGGCGACGGCCTGGCGGGCGGCGGCCAGCGGCTGGCGCTCCAGGTCCATCGACCAGATACCGATTCGGCCGATCTCCATGCTGGCGAACTCCTCGTGCGAGAGGCGGGCGGCGGCGGGCGCGCTCGGCGGGGGATGCGTCGGCGGCCCTGGCTCATGCTGCCACGGCAGCGTCGCCACAGGTTCGGCTGGTCGGGAGGCCTGCGCGGGCCCGCGGTCGCGGGCCCGCGCGACGGCGGCGGGCGCCGGCGTCGATGATCGGGGTGGAACGGCCCGCCGCCGCGCCTACTGCGCGATGATCGCGAAGGCCTCGCCGTGCGGCCCCGCGACGACGGCGAACCGGCCGGCGGGGATGTCCACCGGGCCGGTCAGCGTGGCGCCGCCGAGCTCGGTGATGCGCGCCAGAGCGGCGTCGGTGTCGGCGACGGCGAAGTAGGCCAGCCACAGCGACGGCGTGTCGGCCGGCACGGTCGGCGGCATCGGCATCATGCCGGCGACCGGCCGGCCCGCGACCTGCCACGTGTAGTACTCCATGGGGCCGGCCTGCGCCGCCTCGTCGAGCGTCCAGCCGAACACGGCGGGATAGAAGGCCCGGGCCGCGGCCAGGTCGCGCGTGTCCAGCTCGTTCCAGCTGAAGGAGCCGGGCTCGTTCGCGAGCTCGGCGCCCGCGAACGTCCCCGGCTGCCAGACGGAGACCGCCGCGCCGCCGGAGTCCCCGAACACGGCCATCCGGCCCATGTCGAACACGTCCATGGGCGGGGCGAGGACGGAGCCGCCGGCGGCGCGCACCGCCTCGGCCGTCGCGTCGGCGTCCGCCACCCGCACGTAGGTGCTCCAGCTCGGCCGCTGCCCCTCGCCGAACAGCGGCCCGAGGCCGGCCACCGCCCTGCCCCGCAGGGTGAGGATCGTGTACCCGCCGGCCGCGGGATCCGGCGAGACCTGCGCCTCCCAGCCGAACAGGGTGCCGTAGAAGGCGCGGGAGGCGTCGAGGTCGGGGCTGCCCAGGTCGACCCAGCACGGCGTGCCGGGCTCGTAGGAGGTGAACTCGGCCATCACGGCCACCCTTCGTCGAGGACGGACGCCGTCGTCCGCCCGATGCCCGGCACGCTAGACCCGACCACCGACACTTTCGGGGCCCAGCGCGGTGAAGCCTGGCCGTCGCGGCGGTGAACCGCCCCGCCGGCACCCCGCCGAGCCAGTGGTCTGGCCGCCTGTAAGGGCCATGCGGCCGCGGGTACCGCCGGGTATTTGTTGACAGCTCTTCTCCCCGGGACGAATATCCTGTTCCTCGCTACAGTCCGAATGCGCCGTAGGGGGGTGAAAGAAAGGCCTGGGTGGCGGCCGTCAGCGATACGATCGAGTGACCGTACAAAAACTCGGCGATAGCTGTCGAGGGTGGTCACGTGCCCATTCGGAATGGTGCGCGGCGCCGTCCGTGCACATGTTCTCCATGCAGTGTTTCCGGGACTGGACGCGAGCCTGACGTCCTGTCGGCCGCCACTGTCCATGGATCCGTGGCGCCTCTTCGTCAAATCTGCGGCGCCTCTTCGTCTGTCGATTCCCAGGGGTGATGTCCATGCGGTTACGGGTGCGCGCGGTGGCGGTCGCGACGGTCGGGGCCCTGGCGGTCGCGATGCTCGCCGGCTGTGGCGCGGACGGTTCCGGCGGCTCGTCGTCCGGTGCCGCCTCGCCCGCGGCGGCGGCCACGCCGGCCTGCCCGGCGGTGCGCGCGCCCGGCGCGCTGGGCTACTTCTCGGCCTCGTCCAGCAACATCGAGCAGATCGTCGACACCGCCACCGGCCGGCTCGTCGGCCGGATCGAGGGGCTCAGCCAGCCGTCGAACACCTACGTCACGCCGGACGGGCGCAAGGTGTACATCGACAACTGGGGCGGGCGCGACATCGTCGTCGTCGACGCGTGCACCCGGCGCATCGCGCGGACGATCGAGGTCGGCGGCCGGGTCCTCGGCTCCCTCGACCCGAGCGGCACCTACCTGTACGAGACGTTCCTGCCCAGCGGCACCGTCGAGGCCGGCCCCGGCAAGGTGCTCAGGATCGACACCCGGACCGATCGGGTGGTCGCGACCTGCCCGACGCCGCAGAAGCCGGTCGCCTCGGTGGTCAGCCCCGACGGGAGGAAGGTGTACGTCGCGACCCTCGGCACCGTCATGACGCTCGACGCCGCCACCGGTCACGTGCTGGGCGAGCCGGTCAGGATCGGCGCCATTCCCGGGTGGCTCGCGCTCAGCCCGGACGGACGGCGCCTCTACACGGCCAACCTGCCCACCGGCGTCTCGGTGCTCGACACGGCGACGAACAGGCTGGTCGTCAACATTCCCACGCCACCCGGGAGCGCACCGCAGTACAACGCGGTCGCGCCGGACGGGAAGACCCAGTGGGAGGTCTACGCCGGTGGCGGCGTCGGCGTCTTCTCCACCGCCACGAACGAGCTCATCCAGACGCTGCCGACCGAGGGCATGGGGATGACCGTCTCGTTCTCGCCGGACGGCACCAGGGCGTTCGTCGGAGAAGGCGGGCCGAACACCGTGCGGGCCGACGGTTTCAGGGCCGTCATCGACTCGGCCACCGGCTCCTGGCATCCCGGACCCGGCAACCTCACCATCTACGACGTCGCGACGCGCAGGCTGATCACCCGTATCCGGGGTGTCGGTGAGTTCCCGGGCGTGGTGGGCATCGCGGCCAGGCGGACCCCGGCCCGCGGCTGACACATTCCGTACGCTGACCACGGATTCGAGGCGAGGAGGACGCGGACAGTGGGTCGGCTGGACGGCAGGGTGGCGTTCGTGACGGGGGCGGCGCGCGGGCAGGGCCGGGCGCACTGCGTGCGGCTCGCGCGGGAGGGCGCCGACATCATCGCGATCGACGTGGCCGGCCCGGTCGAGGGCGCGCACCCGCGGCCCGCGACGCCCGAGGAGCTCGCCGAGACGGGTCGGCTGGTCGAGGAGACCGGCCGGCGGGTGGTGACGGCCCGGGCCGACGTGCGCGACCTCGCCGCGGTGGCGCGGGCGGTCGACGAGGGGGTCGAGCGGTTCGGCCGGCTGGACGTGGTCGTCGCGAACGCGGGCGTCATGGCCGGCGGACGGCTCTGGGAGCTGACCGAGGCCCAGTGGGACGTCTGCGTCGACGTCAACCTGACGGGCGTGTGGAAGACGCTGCGCGCCTCCGTCCCGCACATGATCGCCGCCGGCAACGGCGGTTCGATCATCCTCACCAGCTCCGCGGCGGGCTACCGCGGCTATCCCATGTCGGGGGGCTACGGCGCGGCCAAGCACGGCCTGGTCGGGCTGTGCCGCACGCTCGCGGTCGAGGTCGCCCGGTACAACATCCGGGTCAACACGATCCACCCCAACGGGGTGCGCACGGTCATGGGCCGCCCGCCGTCCCCCGAGGCGCTGAAGGCCATCGGCCTGGACGACCACGACCTGTGGATGTTCGGGCAGGTCACCGCGAGCGCCCTGCCCGAGGGCACCCAGGAGCCCGAGGACGTGGCCGCCACCGTGGCCTACCTGGCCAGCGACGAGGCCCGGTTCATGACCGGGACGGCGCTGCAGATCGGGGCGGGCAACCAGCTGATGTGACGTGGCCGCGCCGCCGGGTGGCCGGTGGGCCGCTGGGCGGCGCACCGGGCGTCGGTGGCGCGCTACGGTGGGAAAGCCGGACATGGGTGTTCCGGTTCGGCGACGGCGCCGCCGTGTGCCCGCCAGGGAGGATGCCCAGTGCCGCCGTCGCAGCCTGTCCCGTTGCCCTCCGTGTCTGCCCCGTTGCCCTCGGCGTCCTCCCCGTCGGCGGCGCGGGTGCGACCGGTCCAGCTGGCGGCGGACCGGTGCGAGCTGTCAGGGCTGCTGGCGATGGCGTCGGGACCGCCGCGGGGCACGATCGTCGCGCTGCACGGCGGGGGTATGAACGCCCGGTACTTCCACGGCGAGGCGGTGCCGGAGCTGTCGCTGCTGACGTTCGGGGCCGACGCCGGCTGGAACGTGCTGGCGCTGGACCGGCCCGGCTACCGTGCCTCGGCCGGCCTGCCCGACGCCGACGTGAGCCTCGCCGCCCAGACCGAGATCGTCTTCTCGGCGCTCGACGGGTTCGCCGCGGCGCACGAGATCGGGGCCGGCCTGTTCGTCCTCGGCCACTCGTACGGGTTCAAGCTCGGCCTGCACCTCGCCGCGCATCCCCGCGGCGGCGAGCTGCTCGGCGTCGACGGCTCCGGAGTGGGGCGCCGCTACCAGCCCGGCCGTCACCACAGCACCGATCCGGACGCGCCGCAGCCGACCCGCGCCCAGAGCATCGATCTGTTCTGGGGGCCGCTCGAGCTCTACCCGCAGGGGACGTTCAGCACCCTGCGCGGCGTGGTCGAGCCGATCCCGGCGGCCGAGCAGCGGGAGGCGCCGACCTGGTCGGCGGTGTTCCCGGGGCTGGCCAGCCAGGTCCGCACGCCGGTGCGGCTCACGCTGGCCGAGCACGAGCGATGGTGGACGCACGGCGAGGAGGAACTCGCCGAGATCGCCCGGGCCTTCTCCAGCGCGCCGGTCGTCGAGACCGTCGGCCTGGCCGGCGCCGGCCACAACATCAGCCTCGGCTGGGCGGCCCGCGGCTACCACCTGGCCGCCCTCGCCTTCGCCGAACGCTGCCGGCTGCGCGCCCGGCCCCCCGCCCGTCC
>NZ_FZMO01000399.1 GCF_900197875.1 Frankia canadensis
CACCGACACCACCGCCCGCCCACCACGCCGCGCCACCCAGACCCGCCGCATCGCCACACCCCTGCTCAGCGCCACCGCCCTCACCCTGACCGGCCTGCTCGTCCCCCTGCCCACCGGCGCCGAACACGGCACCCGCACCATCGCCGCCATCCAGGGCAACGTCCCCGCCGACGGCGGCATCCACGCCCTCGGACGCGCCTTCCAGGTCACCACCAACCACCTCACCCAGACCCGCCGCCTCGCCGCCGACGTCCACGCCGGCCGCCGCCGGGCCCCCGACCTCGTCCTGTGGCCGGAGAACTCCTCCGACCTCGACCCCCTCACCGACCCCACCGTCGCCACCGCCCTGCGCGACGCCGCCCGCACCGCCGGCGCACCCCTGCTCGTCGGCGCCGTCCTCGACGGACCCGGCCCCGGCCACGTCCGCAACGCCGGCATGATCTGGACCGCCGACGGCTTCACCGGCCAGATGTACGTCAAACGCCACCCCGTCCCCTTCGCCGAATACCTCCCCGGCCGCGCCCTGCTCACCACACTCATCAGCCGCTTCGCCGAGGACATGCCCAGCGACTTCGTCCACGGCACCACCGTCGGCGCCCTGCACACCGCCGGCACCACCATCGGCGACGTCATCTGCTTCGAAGTCGCCTACGACAGCCTCGTCCGCGACACCGTCGACCACGGCGCCGAACTCCTCGTCATCCAGACCAACAACGCCTCCTTCGGCCGCAAGGGCGAAAGCCAGCAACAACTCGCCATGAGCCGCCTGCGCGCCGTCGAACACGGCCGCGCCACCATCCAGGTCTCCACCAGCGGCCAGAGCGCCCTCATCGCCCCCGACGGCACCATGCTCGCCACCACCGGCCTCTACGAACCCGGCATCCTCACCGCCACCCTTCCCCTGCGCACCAGCCGCACCCTCGCCGACCGCGCCGGCGACCTCCCCGAGGCGGTGCTGATCGCACTCGGCCTAGCCGCCATGATGGCGGGAGTGATCCGCCGCCGAACCCGCACCGACGACACGACCCGTGCCGCCCACCGGGCCGGACAGACGGACCAGGGCCCCGATCAGGAAAGGAACCGCGTGGATCTCCACCGCGTCGTCGTCTGCGTCCCCACCTACAACGAGCGGGACAACCTCCCGGACACCGCCCGCCGCCTGCGCGCGGCGAACCCGACGGTCGACCTGCTCGTCATCGACGACGCGAGCCCCGACGGCACCGGGAAGATCGCCGACGACCTCGCCGAACACGACAAGCAGATCCACGTCCTGCACCGCACCGGCAAGAACGGACTCGGCACCGCCTACGTCGCCGGCTTCACCTGGGCCCTCAACCACGGCTACGACGTCATCGTCGAAATGGACGCCGACGGCTCCCACCAGCCCGAACAGCTACCCCGCCTGCTCGCCGCCCTCGACCACGCCGACCTCGCCATCGGCGCCCGCTGGGTACCCGGGGGAGAGGTCCGCAACTGGCCCCGGCGCCGCCTGCTGCTCTCCCGCGGCGCCAACCTCTACGTCCGCGCCGCCCTCGGCATACCGCTGCGCGACGCCACCGCCGGCTACCGCGCCTACCGCGCCGACGTCCTGCGCGACCGCGACCTGGCCCGCATCGCCTCCCAGGGCTACTGCTTCCAGGTCGACCTCGCCTGGCAGGCCTGGCGCTCCGGCTTCCGCGTCACCGAAGTACCCATCACCTTCGTCGAACGCGAACGCGGCACCTCCAAGATGAGCAACGCCATCGTCGCCGAAGCCTTCTGGCGCGTCGCCCTGTGGGCCGCCACCCACCGCCGCCGCACCCCCACCC
>NZ_FZMO01000150.1 GCF_900197875.1 Frankia canadensis
GTCCCCGCCCCCGCCCGCCGGACGCCCTGCCGCCGGATGCCCAGCCGCCAGGCGCTCTGTCCCAGCTGCACCAGCGCGTACCCGGCCACGAGCATCAGCACGATCGTCGCGCCGGCCGCCAGCCGCACGTCGTGGCCCACCGACGCCTCGTAACTGGCGCACAGCCCCAGCCAGGCGCCCGTCATCCCGACGCCCATCGCCACCGCGATGATCACGCCGAGCCGGTCGGAGAGCAGCCGCGCGGTCGCGGCCGGCACGACCAGCATGGCGATGACGAGAACGGTCCCGACTGCCTGGACCGATGCCACGACTACCAGCGCGATCACCATGTTGCCGACCAGATCCAGGGCGGTGACGTGATAGCCCACCGCCCGCGCCCACTGCGCGTCGAAGGCGCGCAGCAGCAGCTCCTTGCCCAGCCCCACCAGCACCAGACCCGCCAGCACGGCCACGGCGCCGGTCACCGCGATATCGGCCACCTTGATCGTCAGCACATGGCCGAACAGGAACGCGGTGAGGTCCGCCGTGTACGACCGCTGCCGCGAGACAAGGACAACGCCGACGGCAAAGAACGCGGTGAGCAGCACCGCCAGCGTGGCATCCTCGTTGACCTTCCGCGTCGCCGCGACCGCGGTGAACAACCCGACGGCGACCACCGCGCAGACGAGCGCCCCCGGAACGATCCCCGACCGGCCTGACGCCAGGAACCCGACGACGACCCCGGGAAACACCGTGTGCGTGATCGCGTCGGTGAGGAATGCCAGCCGCCGGAGCAGCACATAAACCCCGACAGCCCCGCACAGCGCCCCAAGGAGCACCGCCTCGACCAGCGCACGGGCCATGTAGGGCCGCTCGAACGGCGTGACCAGAAAACCGATCATGATCGGGCGAGGATCAGGCCGTGGTTACCGAGCTCCAGCGCGGCGCCGCCGTAGGCTGCCCGCAGCAGTTCCGGCGTCAGCACGTCACTCGGCGGCCCGAAGCCGAACTGATGGCGGTTGAGCAGGCAGACGCCGTCGCAGGTCACCTGTGCCAGACCGAGGTCATGGGTGGAGACCACCACCGCGGCGCCCTGGGCGGCAAGCGCCCGGATCGCGTCCAGCAGCGCCTCCTGGGACACAGCGTCAACGCCGTTGAACGGCTCGTCGAGGACCAGCGCCGCGGGCTGCGCCGCGATCGCGCGCGCCAGCAGGACGCGCTGACGCTGCCCACCCGACAGCCGGCCGAACCGGTCCGCCGCTCGGTGCTCGAGCCCTACCGCGGCGAGCGCTGCGGCGGCGGCCTCCCGGTCCGCCCGCCCGGGGCGCCGCAACCAGCCGATCCGCCGGTAGCGGCCCATCAGGACGACCTGAGCCACCGAGACGGGAAAATCCGGATCCAGCGTGTCCACCTGGGGCACGTACGCAACCTCGCGGCGCGCCTCGGCCGGTCGCCTGCCCAGTACCCTGATCGAGCCCGCCGTCACGGCCACCAGCCCGAGCACGGCCTTGATCAGGGTGGATTTGCCGGCGCCGTTCGGCCCGACCAGCGCGACGATCTCCCCCGCGCGCACCGTGCCGTGAATCCGCTCCAGTGCGGGACTGCGGCCGTACGAGATGCTCGCGTGATCGAAGACGATCGAGGCGTCGTCGGATGGCGGCATGCCCTAATTGAAAACGATTGTCGATGCCGCTGTCAATGAGAACTGCCCGCTACTCCAGACTGCGGGTGGATCGTTGGAGGAGGCGCCGCAGTTCGTGACCGAGAGAGCGCGGCTCCGTCAGTGGCTGGTCGAAGAGGACCCGAACCTGGTCGGCACCCTCCGCGTCCACCCGCCACAGATCCATGCCATCGCGGTCCAGGTCGCTGACGTGGGCACCGGCGACGTCGTCGTCGGCATCCGGTGGCAACCCGAGACACGCGAGCCGACGCATCTGGTCGGCATGGCGCGTGTTCAGGTGCTCGATCAGCTCCGGCGCATAGGCGCTGATGAGATCGGGCTCGGCGAGGGCGTACGTCGCCAGGTCGATGTGGCGGCCGACGGTGGCGTTGGACCACCGGCGTGCTGCGCCTCGTCTCTCGGCCGGGGGCAGGCAGAAGACCACATCGTCGACGGAGACCGCCAGCACCGAGAGGTCATCCAGCACCGAGAGGTCATCGGTGACGCCCTCGATCGTGCCAACTGTTCGACCGAGGGCAGCGAGCCTTCGCAGGATCTGGTCCTTCGTGCCGGGGACCAGGCGCAGCGGCCCGGCGAGGATCAGCCGTTCGCCGAAGTGACCCGGCACGTCAACCCAGCTTCGCCGCCCGTTGCGTGCGGCGCGAGCGATCCGGCTGTCCGCCCTGGCCATCAGTACCGGCTCCCCGCCGTCGTCGACCACGCCGACCCAGCCCCGTGCCTGCTCGCTGGGCAGCGTCAGCAGTGCGGTCCGACCGCTGGCAAGCACCGTGCGGGCTCGTTGCGCCATCGCGATCATGTGACTCTCGTGGCTCGCTGAGCTCACCGCGACCTCCTAGAACTTCAAGTAAGCCTCACTTAAGTCGCTCGACTGGTGGAGGTCAAGGGATCGGCGCCCCGGGGGGCGATGCGCACGCGTCGGCCGTGGTCCTCGTGTCCGCCCGGTACCCGCTCTGGGCCCACCGGGGTCTTGTCGACGGCGCGGGGATCCTAGGCTGTCGTAGTCGACGGATGTCGCGCCCTCGAGGAGGAGGTGCTGGTGATCTTCAAATTGGTCGGAGACGGTCGCCCGTACCCCGAACACGGCCTTGGCCAGCGGGACTGGGCAGCCATACCGCCCCGCCAGGTACGGCTTGACCAGCTCGTCACGACGAAGCGCGTTCTGGCGCTCGACGTGTTGCTCGATGAGGACTCGACCTTCTACGGCGACCTCTTTCCTCATGTGATCGAGTGGGGAGGTGCTCTCTATCTCGAGGACGGTCTGCACCGGGCGGTGCGCGCAGCGCTGCAGCAGCGCACCTCGATACACGCCCGGGTCTACGTCCTGGCCGGGCCAGCTCTCAGCGACTCCGCTCAGTCTTCGCTTGCGCGGTAGGTGACGTAGACGTCCTTCCCAACCTTGCTGAAGAGGTATCGCGGACAGGCGGATCCAGGCCGGTAGGCGGTGATCGGGCGGAAGACCGGCGACCGCATGACCTCCTTGCGCCGGCCACCCGCAGTCTTTGTCGCCTGACCGCCTGTGACATCGGGCGTGTCGACGCGCTCATACCACCCGCCGCAGTAGCGGATGTCGTGAGGCCGTGACGTCCAGGCAGGAGTGTGGAAGAACCACAGCAGGTAAGCCGTCCGCATCAGCAGGACGAGCGCAGCCAGGATCAGCAGGGAGCGGATGATGTTCCCAGCTCGTCCTTGCGCGAGGATGGGGCTCACAGAAACGGCAGCCTACGGGCATCCCGACGTACCGCCGGCATCCACCCTCGTGTCTCGCCTGATCAGACGTGTCCTCCCGTCTCATGCCGCTTGCGGCGCCGACTGTCCGTCCCCAGACCGCAGCGTGGTGAAGCGATCGAAGGCGGCCAACGGATCACTGGTTGTCACCATCGTCGGTGCATCTCGGAGCACGGTGCCGTCCGGCCAGAGGACCAACAGATCTCCGCCCTGGCCTCGCCTCAGCTTCAGCGATCGGTCGTGTACGAGCCGGTGGTGGTCAGTCGAACAGATCAGGATCAGGTTGGCGGGCTCCGTTCCGCCGTCGTCGGCGCGCCACTCCAGCAGGTGATGTATCTGCAACCACCGTCGATGTCGGCACCCTGGAAACTGGCAGACACCGCCGTCTCGCGCGTAAAATGCCCGTCGGAGCGTGGTGGTCGGACGTCGCCGCGTGCGCCCGAGGGCGAGGGGATTTCCCTCGGCGTCGGTCACTATCGTCTGCAGGATACTGTCGCACGACAGCTGTCGTGCGAGTGAGGGCGATAGCACCGGCCCTCGCTCGACCTCGCACCTCCGGCGGGTTGGTCGATTCTCCTTGCCCTGATCGGACTTGTTCGGGTCCTCGTGGACGGCGGCTCCGATCAGCGTATCGATATCGATGTGCACATTCACGATGTACGGGCTCGGATCCGCCAGCGTGGGGAGCCGCTGACCAAGGTAATGGCCGGCCATCGCGGTGACGGCGTCCGCCCTCCGCTGGGAGGCCTTCCTACTGTTCTTCTCTCTGACCTGAGTTCCGCGGGCGGCGGCGGCGCCGTTGACGTCGTCGGCGCCCTCACCGTCCCCTTGCTGCCGCTGTCGTCGTCGATCTTCAGTTGAAGAGAGACGAGGCGATCAAGCTTGCGCGCCGAGCACCGCAGGGCTTCGGTGACCCACTCGCCCTCGTTTTCCGGGGTCGCTATGCGGGTGATCGCCCGGACCTTCGAGTAGGAGATCCTTCCGTGGCCGAACGCCTCGCGTGTCTGCGGCAGGTCCTCGAGGGCCCGAGCCGCGCGCACGTACTCGTAGCAGGCGCGCAGGCCGACGCCGAAACGCCATGACAGCAAGTGCGCGCAGGAGGCCATGCCGTTTGCCCACGCCTTGCGCCGGTCGAACGTGGCGACCAGAACGAGCCAGTGGCACGTGGCGGCCGTAATCCGACCTGCCCAGGTGCAGACTCTCGCCTCGAGATCAGGGAGGGAAACAGTGTCTGGTTCTTGATCGAACATGAGTTCGATTCTGACCTCGAGCGACGGCGATGTCAATCGATGGAAGGGGAAGGGGCTGGGGTGTAGATGTTCGCTGAGGGTGAATCCGGGTCGAGGTTCGAATTTCCTCTAGCCTATGGTCGCTGTTGGGTGCGGAAGGCGTGAATAGGCTGAGCGTCTTGGTGTTGACGTGCACCGTGGTGCGGCCCGGGCGGAGGAATTCTCATGTGGGCATGCTCGTTCACCGGCGCGGATGCCCTTTTCTGGACCTCGCGCTTGACGGAGCCCACGTCCGAGAGCATCATCGATTGTATGTTCGAAGTTGTGGAGTTGGTCGGGGGTCAGTTCCGTAGGTAGGCGAGGACGGCAAGCACTCGCCGGTGGTCGGTGGTGCTCTGCTCCAGTCCGAGTTTGGAGAAGACATTGGAGATGTGTTTCTCTACCGCTCCACTACTCACGACGAGATGCGCGGCTATGGCGGTGTTGGATCGCCCTTCAGCCATGAGTGTGAGGACTTCTCGCTCGCGGGGGGTGAGGGTGGCCATGGGATCGTCGCGCCGATTACGTACGAGTAGCTGGGCCACGACCTCCGGGTCCATGACCGTACCTCCGGAGGCGACTCGCCGAACCGCGTCTATGAATTCACGGACGTCCGCGACGCGGTCCTTCAGGAGGTATCCGACCGCGCCGGCGCCATCGGCGAGAAGCTCTGCCGCGTACTGTTTCTCGACGTACTGGCTGAGAACCAGAACAGGAGATCCAGGAACCTCGGAGCGTGCTCGAATAGCGGCGCGCAGCCCCTCGTCGCGGTGGGAAGGAGGCATGCGGACATCCACCACGGAGACGTCGGGGCGATGGTCCGCGACGGCATCCACAAGGCTCGGCCCGTCTCCGACGGTGGCGACGACCTCGCAACCGGCGTCGGTGAGAAGTCGTCGCAACCCCTCCCGGAGCAGTACCGAGTCCTCGGCGATGACAACCCGCACAGTGAGCCAGCCCTTCTTCGGGTCCGGTAAGGATGTCGGTGGAGGCCGACGCTACCCGGAGAGGAGTCTGATCGGCTGACATACGCGCCTTCGCCTGAAGGTTCGTCATGTCCGATGGCAGGTCGACTGGCAGATTGACGACGTTGCCGGTTGTGGCGGTCGGTTGGCCGGGCATGGCAAGCTTGGTCCCTGTGAGCAGCGGCTGGCCGGTGAGCGGGGGTACGGCCCGCCTCGGGCGAGCGGGCACCTTCGCCGCGTCTTCCGTCTGCCTGGCCTGGTTGGCACACCTGATGGGTGGCGCCGGGCGGCCTGGTTTCGGGATCACCGCCGTGTCGTTCCTCCTGCTCACCCGCGTGGCCTTCGGCCTGGGCGGCCGAGAGCGGAGCCTGACGGCGATGGTGTCGGGCGTGGCCGCGGCTCAGGTGCTCCTCCATATGGCCTTCCTCCTCGCGCATCCGCACGTACACCTGGCATGTCTGCGCTGTTCGGTGGACAGTCAGATGTTCCTGGCCCATATGGCTGCGGGCTTGGCGGTCTCGCTGTCGCTGCGACGGGCCGAGCGGGCGCTGTGGTCGGCGACCCGGCTGCGTCCCGGCTCATTGCTCGTCGTGCTGCTTCTGCCGGCGACCGAGCCTGCGGCGCCGCCGGTGGCGCCAGTAGTCAAGATCGGTTGTCGGCGCCGGCCCCCCAGAGCCCACTCCCGGCCGTTGGGACGCAGCGCGCGACGACGCGGACCACCCTGGGCATGGCCGGAGGTCGACTGGACGGCGCTGCGACGCGGCATGCCTCGAACCGTGCGCTGACGCCCGCCGGCAGCAGGATCTCCTCCGGCTCGGGTGCGTTACCGAGGCGTTCTTCTGCTGTGCTTCGGTGTTTCTGGGAGGGGATTCTCATGCACCGCTTTCTTTCGCGTGCCGGAGTTCTGGCCGCCGTCGCGGGAGCCACCCTGGCTGCCACGGTGCTGCCGGCGTCCGCGCATGTGACGCTGCAGCCGACCACGGCGCAGGCGGGGAGCTACACGACTCTGTCGCTCAAGGTTCCGGCCGAGGAGGACAACGCATCGACGACTGGTGTCGACGTGCAGTTCCCGGCGGACAGTCCGATTGCCTCCGTGTCCGTGCAGCCGAAGGAGGGATGGACCTACAAGGTCACCAAGGGAAGACCGGCCACTCCGTTGCGCACCGATGACGGTGTGGTCAGCGAGGTCGTCACCCGGATCACGTGGACCGCCACGCCCGGTAGTCCGGGTATCAGACCTGGCGAGTTCGACACCTTCATGATCTCGGCCGGTCCGCTGCCGGACCGTGCTGGTGCGCTCGCGTTCAAGACCCTGCAGACCTATTCCAACGGCGATGTCGTGCGCTGGGTGGACGTGCCTCAGCCCGGAGCCGGGGAGCCGGAGCACCCGGCGCCGTCGCTGACCGTCACCTCGGGGACGACTGGCAGTGGGGCATCGGCAGGCGCGACCCCGGTCGCCGCCACCACAGCCAGCGGTGCCGGTGAAGCCGCGGGGGGGCCGTCGACTGGTGGCGGCGATGACAGCACGGCGCGTGCGCTGGGCATCGTCGGCATCGCGGTGGGAGCGCTGGGCCTGACCGCCGGTGCCTTCGGACTGGGCCGCGCGCGGCGGCGGGGGTAGTGCCCGTGCGAAGACTGCTCGTCGTGATCGGGGCGTTGGCCTCCATGGCCATCGCCTCGATCGTCCTTGGCCTCGGAGTCGCGCCCGCCTCCGCGCACGCCCTTCTGACCGGGAGCGATCCGGTGGACGGAGCGGCGTTGCGGACCTCACCGGCGAAGATCGTTCTCAGTTACAGCGAGTCGGTCAGGGTGCCGAGAGATTCGATCCGCGTGATCGACGGGGCTGGGCGCAGGGTCGACGATGGACATGCCGGTCCGGGGGCGAAGGCATCCCAGGCCGCCGTCTCGCTGCGCCCCGCGCTCCCCGCCGGTACGTATGTGGTGAGTTGGCGGATGATCTCCGCTGACAGCCATCCGGTGTCAGGTGCGTTCGCGTTCGGCATTGGTGGGCCGCCGGCGGCGGGCGCCGCGCATGCCGAGGGTGACACCGCGGGTTCGCCCGTGGTCGGTTTCCTGTTCGGGGCGGCGCGCTTCCTTGGTTATGTGGGGATCGGCGTGCTGCTGGGGAGCTGCGTGTTCCTGGCGGTTCTCTGGCCGAGCGGTTTCCGCGCCGCGGGCTTGGGGCGGCTGGTCGCTGCGGCCTGGGGGCTCACTGCGGTTGACGCGGTCGCCCAGCTACTCCTGCAGGGCCCCTACGCGGCCGGGCTTGGTCTCGGTGGAGTCGTGCGGTGGTCGGTGCTGTCGGCGACGGTGGAGGAGAGGTATGGGCACCTGCTGCTGGTACGGCTCCTGGCACTGATGCTCGCCGCGCCGCTGCTGCGTCGCGCCGTGCGGATGGGGACGCTCGATGCCTGGCGGCGGGGAGAGCTCGCCATGCTCGGGCTTGCGGTGGCCATCAGCCTCGCCGCGATCGGCCACGGCAGTGCGGGCGACCTGGTGGGACTGGCGGTCGTCAGCCTCACGCTGCATGTGATCGGCATGTCGATCTGGATCGGCGGCCTGACGGTCATCGCGCTGGTGTTGATCAGGCAGGCGACGGTGCGGGAGCTGGCGATCGTCCTGCCGCGGTGGTCCAGGCTCGCCATGGGGGCGGTGATCGCGATCGTGCTCAGCGGCCTGTTCCAGAGCTGGCGGGAGATCGGAACGCTTCCCGCCGTGATTGACACGAGTTATGGCCGGATGCTGCTTTACAAGGTCTGGGCCGTCGTGGGAATGCTCGCGATCGGCGGCCTGGCGCGGCGGTGGGTTCGGCAGCACTTCGGCGACGACGCGGGCAGCGATGCCGCGCCGGGCGCCGCCGCGCTGGCAGGACTGCGGCGTGGGGTGGTGTTCGAGCTGGGAGTCGGTGCGGTCGTGCTGGGAATGACGGCGGCGCTGGTCAACATGGTTCCCGCACGGACCAGTTATGCACCGCCGTTCACCGGCACCGCCATCGCCGGGCCGATGACGGTGAAGGTGCGGGTCGCGCCGACCCGGGTGGGTACGGAGTCCGTCGATGTGTATGCCCAGGCGCCGACCGGGAAGCCGCAGAAGCTGGTCGCGGCGACGGCGGAGCTGTCACTTCCCACCGCGGATCTGGGACCGTTTGAGGTACCACTTGATCTTGCCGAAGTCGGGCACGCCCGCAGCGACCGCATCCAGGCACCGTTGGCGGGGAAATGGCAGCTTCGGCTGACCCTCCGCCTGAACGACTTCGATCAGTACGTGACCACGCTCTTCTACACCGTGCGGTGAGCCCGCGCGACGCCCGCTCTGTCCCCGCGGGCGTCCGAGCTGGCGTCAGACGGACACCGGGGACGCGTTCGCGGAGGTCTTTCCGGACGTCGGAGCCGGGCTGGGGGTGCTGGCTCCGCTCGTGGGGTTGGCCGTCGGCCCGGCGGCGGGCGGTGACTGCGGTGCGCTCGACCGGGAGCTGGCCGCGGGGGAGCTGGCTGGCGGCGAAGAGCTGGGGAGTGCGGGGGTCGTCGGCAGCGGCGCGCCCGAGGTGGAGGGCGGCGCATGGACGGGGGGCGGGACGGTGATGCCCGTGCCGGGCGAGCCCGTGCCCGGGACCGTCGGCGTGATGATCGGCGGCATGGTGATGACCGGCGGGGCGGTGACGGTCGGCGCGGTGGAGGCAGGCG
>NZ_FZMO01000146.1 GCF_900197875.1 Frankia canadensis
CCGGAAACGGGGGCGGGCGGACCGGTGCCGGGGGCCACGCGGCTTCCGGGTCTGGCGGCGCCGTCCGGCCCGGCGGTCGGGCGGGAGGCCCAGCGGCGCGGCGCCGGCGGCGACGGCCCGGCGACGCAGATGCCCCGCGCGCAGATGCCCCGCACGCAGATGCCCCGCACGCAGATGCCCCGCACGCAGCTGTCGCCGCCGCCCTTCGCCGCCCCGCCGCTGGTCGGCAGCCGCCCGGCAGCGCCGCCGGCCTCGGGCCCAGGGAGTCCTACGGGTCCCGGCCGGCCGGGACCCGCGTCGGGTCCCCCGCCGCCGCCCGCCGCCGGCGGACAGAACGCGACCGGGACCGTCGAAGGACTGAACGTGGCCCGCCTGCCCGCGCTCGCGCCACCCCCGGGTGCGGCCGCGCCCGCCGCCACCGGCACCGGTGACCCCGCCGTCCCGGCGGGCGGCCAGGCGGGACCGGCGGGCGGCCCCGTGGGACCTCCGGCGCCCGGCCGGGACCGTCGGCGACGCCGCGTCGTCATGCTGGCGGGTGCGGTGGCGCTCCTGGCCGCCGCCGCGGTGGCGGTGCCGCTGGTCGTGCTGGGCGACGACGGCGGCTCCGCCCGGCTCGGTGCGGACGAACGGGCCGCGGCGTCCACGCGTCTCGCGGCCGACGCCGCGGCCCGGCGCGCCCAGGACCCGCACAGCGCCGCGAAGCTCGCGCTCGCCGCCTACGCCGTCTCCCCGACCGCCGCCGCCCGCGACGCCCTCATCGCGTCGTTCACCCGGTCGACCGCGACCCAGGTCGCGGCCGCGGGCCCGGCGTACTCCGGGCTCGCGCTGAGCCCGGACGGCGCGGTGCTGGCCGGCACCGACGACACGGGCCGGCTGCATCTGTGGCGGGTGGACGCGCAGGGACGGCCCACCGTCGCCGCCGAGGGTTCGGACGGCGACCACGCGGCGGGCGTGGTGTTCGACAGCAGCGGGCGCACCCTCGCCACCGGCGGCGCCACCGACGCGGGCCGGCTGTGGGACGTCACCGACCCGGCTCGGCCGCATGCCCTCGGCTCGCTGGGCACCCAGGCGACGCCGGTACACCAGCTGGCGCTGTCGTCGCACGCCCACCTGCTCGCCACCGCGGGCGTCGACTGGTCGGTCGGGCTGTGGGATGTCACCGACCCGAGCCGGCCGGTGTCGCTGCAGCTGCTGATCGGCCGCGCCGGGCCGGTCACGGGCATGGCACTGCGCCCGGACGGCGCCGTCCTCGCCATCGCCGGGGTGGGCGGCACCGTCCAGTTGTGGGACGTGCGCGACGCGCGTCACCCGCAGCAGACGGGCACGGTCTCCGGGCACGCCGGCGCGGTGAACAGCGTCGCGTTCAGCCCCGACGGCACGCTGCTCGCGAGTGGTGGCGATGACCGGACCCTGCAGGTCGCCGACGTCACCGATCCGGCGCACCCCCGGGTGACGCGCCGCCTGACCGGACATGGCGCGCCGGTGGCCGCCGTCGCCTTCGCCGGCCGTGAGCAGCTGCTCAGCGCCGACGCCGGCGGCACCGTCGTCTACTGGAACCTGGCCGCGGCCGCACCGGCCTTCACCTCGCTGGGTGCGCTCGACGGCGCGCCACGGGCGATGACCACGGCCGACAACGGTGCCGTGGGCCTGACCGCCGAGCGGGGCACGATCCTGCTCGGGACACTCGAGCCGCAGCGGCTGCGCCGGTTGGCGTGCGCGGACCCCGCCGCCGCGCCGAGCCGGGCCGAGTGGGCCAGCCTCGCCCCGGGCGTCCCCTACACCGACGCCTGCGCCGGCTGATCGGGCGCCCGCGCCGGCCGGTGGAGCGGCCGCGCGGCCTCGACCAGGGCGGCGCCTCGACCAGGCGGCGCGCTGACCAGGGCGGCGCGCTGACCACGCGACGCCTCGACCACGGCGACGCGCTGACCAGGGCGGTGTCTCCACCGCGGCGGCGCTGGCACGTCAGGACTCCGACGGCCTGGGCGCGTCCGTGCCCGCGAAAGCGCGCCGGCGCCGGCGGCGGACGCCGAGGAACAGGATCCCGCGAGCGCCACCGCGGCGACGATGCCGACAACGAGGGCGGTCCTGGCGGCGAAGCCGCCGATGACCAGACGGCACCAATCGGCGCTATCTGGCGCTCAACCGGCAACAGATTTCAACCTCCCGGTCGCCTGAGCCGCACCGCGCGTGGCGGGCGGCGAGGCCCCGGTCAGGCGGGTACCGGTCCCACCCCCGCCGTGAGCGCGTTCAGCCGGGAGACGTTCTGGCCCACGGTGTCGTCGGTGCGGGGCACGTAGTGGGCGTCGAAGGCGATCTTGCGCCCGTTCTCGAGGAAGTAGCGCAGGAAGGCGGCAGTCGCCGGCTGGCGTACCGCGTCGATCCGCGCGTAGATGTACAGCGGCTTGCACAGCGGCAGGTACAGCCCGGTGCCGACCGCGACCGCCGTGGGCGCCACGCAGCCCTCACCGTTGTTGATCTCAACGCCGCGCAGCCGGTCTCCGAACGTCTCGAAGGTGGGGAAGTCCAGGTAGCCGATGGACAGCCGATCGCCGGCGACGTCGTTGGCCACGCCGCTGAGGTCGGCCTGCCGGTAGGAGCGGGACCGGTCGCTGGCGTCGCTGATGGTGGCGTTGAAGACCTGCGCCTGCACCGACGTGCGGGGCGGGCCGACGAACGACACCGGCTCGTCCGGGAAGGAGGAGTCGATCTGGTTCCACCGGGTGATCGACGAGTCGGCGCCCCAGATCTTCTTGACCTGCTTCAGCGTCAGGCAGTGCAGCCAGGTGTTCTGCGGGTTGACCACGATCGGCAGCGTGTGGTGGGCGACCTCGAATCCCACCAGCTTCTTCTCGCAGGCGGGATCCTTCAGCGAGCCGGGGTTCGGCTCGAAGGAGGCGTCGGCGAGGTCCGCCTTACCGCTGCACAGGGCGGCGAAACCGTCCTCGGTGCTCGTCGCCTCGATGCTGACGGTGACGTTGCGCTGGGTCCGGCGGAACTCGTTGTAGGCCGTCTCCGTGATCGGCGCGACCTCCGACGAGCCGGCGACCCGGACCAGGTTCGGCGCCGGCGGCGGCTCCGGCGACGAGGTGGCCGGCGGCGGGATCGGATCGGTCGTCGGGAAGGTCGACACCGAGGCCACCGGCGTGCCGGAATCGGAACCCCGGTCGGTGAGCACGACCCCGGCGGTCGTGCCCGCCGCCACGAACAGGACCGCGACGATCGCGGCCGCGATCAGGCCTCGGCGCGACCCGAAGATCCCGCCCCCGCCCCCGCTACCGCCGCGCCTGGCTCCGCGACCACCCGGGCCGGCGGCGCCACCCGACGCGCCGGCGGGCGCCGGTTCGCCGACGGAGGCCTCGGCACCGCCGGCGGAGGCCCCGCCCTCGGCACCGACGAGCCCGTAGGCGCCGGCCGCGGCCGCCACCGGGCGATCGCCGGCCCCGCCGGAGCCGGCCGCGGGACCACCCACACCCGCGGCACCCACGCCCGGGTTCGCCCACGCGCCACCGCCTGGGCCGTGGCCCTGGCCGTACCCTGTCGCCTGCCCGGTGTCCGTAGCCTGGCCGTAGACCGTCGCCTGGCCGTAGGCCGCGCCCGGGGCGACAGTGGCCGCGCCGGACGTCCCCCAGCCGCCAGCGGCCGCGTCGGCGCTCTGACCCGGCGTGCCGGTGCGGCCGTCCGGCCCGTCACCGACGACCCACCGCGCGGTCGGCCCGTCGATGTCGCCGCCGCCGGCCATCGCGGCACCGGCACCGGCAGCGCTGGCACCCGGTCCGGCCGCGGCCGCGGCGGCCGGATCGGCGGAGGCAGCGGCGGCGGGCGGCGTGCTGCCGTCACCGGCCAGGTACGGGGGCAGCGAGCTCAGGCTCGCCGCGTCCGGCGGGCGGATCAGCGCGGTCGTGTCGTAGGTCTGCTCGGCGCCGGCGCCGCCGGCCCGCGTCGCGCGGTCGGCGAGGTCCGCGGCGAGGATCGCGGCGCCCATCGCCAGGTCCGCGTCGGACCGGTGCTCGATCCTGGTGATCTCCGGGAAGGCGGCGCGCAGCCGGCGCGACACCAGCGGCAGGTAGGCGAGTCCGCCGGACAGCAGGATGCGGGACAGGTCGGCGGGCCCCGCCGGCACCGAGCGCATCGCGCGGCGCAGCGTCTCGACGGTGTCGTCGATCGTCGGGCCGACCAGCGTCTCCAGCTCGGCCCGTGTCAGGGTGGTCGTGGTCTCCACGCCCGGCAGGCTGACGGTGAGGTCGGCCTCGTCCTCCTCGGCGAGGACCTCCTTGGCCTGCGCGGCGTCGCGGCGCAGCCGGGCCAGCGCGGTCCGCACGGCCGGGTCGGACCGGTCCAGGCCGGCGGCGACGCCCGCGTGGTCCAGCGCGCGCTCGGCGAGCATTCCGTCGAGGTCGAGGCCGGCGCCGTGGCGCATCCCAGCCGCCGTGCCGACGAGCTGGTAGCCGAACGGCGAGAACGACAGCACCGCGCTGTCGAGAAACCCGGCGCCGAGGTCGTACCAGCCGACGAGGTCGACGGTCTGGGTGAGCGAGGCCCGGGCGAGCAGCGTGCCCATCGCGTCGGCGGCGGGGATGGCCACCACCGGCATCTCCAGGCCCGACAGCTGCCCGATCGCCTCGGCGAAGGCCTCCCGCCGGCTCGCCGGCCAGAACGTCGGATGGGTGACGACCACCTGGTCGGGCAGGCCGCCGAGCTGCTCGGCGGCGGTGGTCACCAGGTGCGCGACGAGCCGGCCGAGCAGGCCCTCCCGGCTGTACGCGGCGCCGCCGAGGAGGACCTGGCCGTCGTCGCCGAGGCGGCGCAGCAGGTCGGTGGCGGACCGGTCCGGGTCGGTGCGGGCGCGGCGCGCCGCCGCGCGGGCGAACACCAGCCCGCCGCCCGCCGGGGCGTACACGACCGACGGCAGCCGCCGCTGCCCGCCCAGTTCCAGGACGCGTGGCCAGCCGCCGTCCGCGATCCCGACGATCGTGTGCGCGGATCCGATGTCGATGCCGAGCTGATAACCCACAGCGTCTCCCGAACCACGCGTCACAGGGCCCGCCCCTATCGGGAGTCGAACCCGCCCATCGGAGACCCTCCCCCCAGATGGTGAAAACATCGTAAGCGTCCGACCAGGCATTTTTCGTGTCCGCTGGCGGACAGAAAAAGTCGTGCTCACGCTGAACCGAAACCGCCGCCGGGTCGTGCTCAAGGAGAATCGGGCGGTAACACCGCTGGCCGGCTCCGGAGTTCGCCGCTCGCCGCCCGCGACGCCGCCATCCGCACTCGGCCCGTCGCGATCCGGCCTCCTCGACCAGCCCGGCACCATCGGGCCGTGGCCAGATCATGGCGGGTGCCGGCGCCTGGTGAGCGAGACCGCCCGCGCCGCCTCAGGGGTTCACAACGACCTTGATCGTCTCTCCGCGGGCGACGGCCCTGATGGCCTCCTCGGTCCGCTCCAGCGGGAACCGGTGCGTCACGAGCTCCTCGAATCCGAGCTCCGCGCCGTACTTCGCCGCGATCTCCACGGTCCTGTGGTAGCTCTCGGTCGAGCCGCCAAGCGTCCCCAGGATCGTGAGGGCACGGTTGTTCACGACCACCGGGTTGAAGTCGACGGTCGCGGTGCCGGAGTAGAGCCCCATGATGAGATATCGCCCCTGCGGTGCCAGGAGATCGATCCCCTCGGGAAACGCCGACACATGCCCGGCGGCCTCCACCACGACGTCCGCGCCACGCCCGTCGGTGGCGGCGAACACCCGGGCCCGCCGGTCCTCCATCGACGTGGACTCCAGGGACAGCACCTCGTCCGCCCCCAGCCGCGTCGCGGCCGCGAGCCGAGGCCGCGGGTCGCCGATGACGATGACGCGTCGCGCGCCGGCGTCGCGCGCCGCCACGATCGCGGCGAGCCCCACGGGTCCCGAGCCCTGGATCACCACGGAGGCCCCCTCCACCGAGCCGAGGCGCTCCAGCCCGCCGAGCGCCGTCGGCATCGCGCAGCCGAACGCGATGACCGCTTCGGACGACACCTCGCCCGGCACCCGGAAGAAGGCCGCCGTGCGGCGCACGATCGCGTACTCCTGGAAACCGGCCGACGTCCCGGGACCGTATGGCGCCGGCCACACCATGCGCTCGCACAGTGCGGTCGTGCCACCGGAGGTGCAGTGCCCACATTCACCACATGGCGTCGGAGGTAACCAGTACAGCCTGTCTCCTGGTCCGATGGGCGCACCGGCCCTGTCGGTCCGCACGTCCGCGCCACACGCGACGATCACGCCGACGCCCTCGTGGCCGAAGCAGATCGGCGCGGGCGGTCTCGGCAGGTCGCCCGAGAGGCGGTGCAGGTCCGTGCCGCAGACTCCGGCGTGCGTGACGCGCAGCAGGAGCTCGTCCGACCGCGGCTCGGGCACGGCGTGCTCCCGCAGGTCCAGCGCGTCCCCGGAACCCGTGAACACCACCGACCTGCCGATTCTGCCCGCCATCGCGGCTCCTCCCCGTCGCACGATCAGTCGTTGACGATAGTGCCGCAGGCCACCATCCGGGCAGTATCGACCAATGGGGCTGTACCGGTCTGGTTCCAGGCCGCACCTCGGGTCGTGATCTTCGCGGATGGTGTCGCGCGACGGCTCCTGGCAGCGTGATGGCCGTTTCACGGCAGCGCGTGTCGCATAATCCGGGCGAACCGGACGGGGAACCACGAATTCGCGACACGGTGCCGCTGTCCCCCGCAATCACTTCCCATCCGAGGGAAGTGCGCGCGATATGCGACGTACCGGGAGCGACCGAACCCGGTTCTCGACCACGGCCGCTCGAGGCGACGGTCGGTAGCTGCGGGCGAGGCCGCTGGTCAGGGCGTGTAGGCCGGGGGAGAACAGGGGTTCTTCCACCGGGTTCGGCCTAGGCGGGAGCGGATGACCGAGGTGCCGGCACGGGTTCGGCGAAGGCGGTGAGGATGGCGTCGGCGGCGAGCGCCGGGGTGAGGGTGCCGTCGCGGACGCGGCGCTCGAGGTCGGGGGTGAGCTCGCGGACGCGCGGGTGGGCGCGCAGCTCGGCGAGCAGGCGGTCGTGGACCATCGCCCAGGTCCACTCGACCTGCTGGCGGCGGCGGCGGGCGGCGAGCTCGCCGGAGGCGTCGAGGGTGTCCTGGTGCTTGACGATCTGCGCCCAGACGGTGTCGATGCCGGTGCGTTCGGCGGCGCTGCAGGTCAGCACGGGAGTGTTCCAGTCCCGCGGGCCGGCGGCGCCCTGCAGCATCCGCAGCGCCCCGGCGAGTTCCCGGGCGGCGCGGCGGGCGTCCATCTCGTGCGGACCGTCGGCCTTGTTCACCGCGATGACGTCGGCGAGCTCCAGGACGCCCTTCTTGATGCCCTGCAGCTGGTCGCCGGTGCGGGCCAGGGTGAGGAACAGGAAGGTGTCGACCATGTCGGCGACGGTCGTCTCGGACTGGCCGACGCCGACCGTCTCGACGAGCACGATGTCGTAGCCGGCCGCCTCCATGATCACCATGGCCTCACGGGTGGCCTTGGCGACGCCGCCGAGGGTGCCGGCGGTCGGCGACGGTCGGATGAAGGCCGCCGGGTCCACCGACAGCGCGGCCATCCGGGTCTTGTCGCCGAGGACGCTGCCGCCGGTCCGGGTCGAGGACGGGTCGACGGCGAGCACCGCCACCTGGTGGCCGCGGCCGGTGAGCATGGTGCCGAGCGTGTCGATGAACGTCGACTTGCCGACGCCGGGCACGCCGGTGATGCCCACCCGCCGCGCCTTGCCCGCCTGCGGCAGCAGCATGACGAGCAGCTGCTGCGCGAGCTCCCGGTGGTCCGCCCGGGTGGACTCGACGAGCGTGATGGCCCGCGCGATCCAGGTTCGCGACGAGGCCAGCACGCCGTCCGCGTACTCGGTGAGATCGATGGGTCGCCGGGTCACGATGCCAGGTATGTCATGACGCGGGCGGTTCAGGTGCCCGAATGGCCGAGCTGCCTGGCCAGGGTCGCGAGCAGCTCCAGCGCGGCGTCGGCGATGACCGTCCCCGGCGGGAAGATCGCCGCGGCCCCGGCGGCCCGCAGCTCGTCGAAGTCCTGCGGGGGGATGACCCCGCCGACCACGATGAGGATGTCGGACCGGTCGAGCGCTGCGAGCTCCTCACGCAGCGCGGGCACCAGGGTGAGGTGACCCGCGGCGAGGGAGTTCACGCCGACGATCTGCACGTCCGCCTCGACCGCCTGGCGGGCGACCTCGGCGGGCGTCTGGAACAGCGGGCCGACGTCGACGTCGAAGCCGATGTCGGCGAAGGCGCTGGCGATGACCTTCTGGCCGCGGTCGTGGCCGTCCTGGCCCATCTTGGCGACCAGGATGCGGGGCCGGCGACCCTCCTCCCGCTCGAAGGCGGCGGCGGCCTCGCGGGCGGCGTCGACGTTACCGGCGGAGCCCGCCTCGTCCCGGTACACGCCGGAGATGGTACGGATCTGGCCGGCGTGGCGCCCGTAGACCTTCTCCAGGGCGTCGGAGATCTCGCCGACCGTGGCCTTCGCCCGGGCCGCGTCGACGGCGAGGGTGAGCAGGTTGTGCGACAGGTCGGCGGGACGGCTGCCGTCGCGGGCCGCCTCCGCCGCCGCGGTCAGCGCGCCGAGCGCGGCGGCGACGGCGGTCTGGTCGCGCTCCTCGCGCAGGCGGCGCAGCTTGTCGATCTGCTCGGCGCGTACCGCCGAGTTGTCGACCTTGAGCACCTCGATCGCCTCGTCGGCGTCCACCCGGTACTTGTTGACGCCGATGAGCGGCTGGCGGCCGGCGTCGATGCGCGCCTGGGTGCGCGCGGCCGCCTCCTCGATGCGCATCTTGGGGATGCCGGCGTCGATGGCCTGGGCCATGCCGCCCGACGCCTCGACCTCGCTGATGTGCGCCCAGGCGCGGCGTGCCAGGTCGTGGGTGAGCCGCTCGACGTAGTGGCTGCCGCCCCACGGGTCGATGACGCGGGTGGTGCCCGACTCCTGCTGCAGCAGCAGCTGGGTGTTGCGGGCGATGCGGGCGGAGAAGTCGGTGGGCAGCGCCAGCGCCTCGTCGAGGGCATTGGTGTGCAGCGACTGGGTGTGGCCCTGGGTGGCGGCCATCGCCTCGACGCAGGTGCGTACCACGTTGTTGAACACGTCCTGCGCGGTCAGCGACCAGCCGGAGGTCTGCGAGTGGGTGCGCAGCGACAGCGACTTGGCGCTCTTCGGGTCGAACTGCTTCACCAGCCGCGCCCACAGCAGCCGGGCGGCGCGCAGCTTGGCGACCTCCATGAAGAAGTTCATGCCGATCGCCCAGAAGAACGACAGCCGCGGCGCGAACGCGTCGATGCCGAGGCCCGCGCCGAGGCCGGCCCGGATGTACTCGACGCCGTCGGCGAGGGTGTAGGCGAGTTCGAGGTCGGCGGTCGCGCCGGCCTCCTGCATGTGGTAGCCGGAGATGGAGATCGAGTTGAACCGCGGCATCTTCTGCGAGGTGTACGAGAAGATGTCCGAGATGATCTGCATCGACGGCTGCGGCGGATAGATGTAGGTGTTGCGGACCATGAACTCTTTGAGGATGTCGTTCTGGATGGTCCCGGCGAGCTGTTCGGGGGCCACCCCCTGCTCCTCGGCCGCGACGATGTAGAGCGCGAGCACCGGCAGCACGGCGCCGTTCATGGTCATCGACACGCTCATCCGGTCCAGTGGGATGCCGTCGAACAGCTGGCGCATGTCGAGGATCGAGTCGATGGCCACCCCGGCCATGCCGACGTCGCCGGTGACCCGCGGGTGATCGGAGTCGTAGCCGCGGTGGGTGGGCAGGTCGAAGGCGACCGACAGGCCCTTCTGCCCGGCGGCGAGGTTGCGCCGGTAGAACGCGTTGGACGCGGCGGCGGTGGAGAAGCCGGCGTACTGGCGGATCGTCCACGGCTGGGTGACGTACATCGCCGGGTAGGGACCGCGCAGGAACGGGGCGACGCCCGGATAGGTGCGCAGGAAGTCGAGGCCGGCGGTGTCCTCGGGGGTGTAGAGCGGCTTGACCGCGATGCCCTCGGGGGTGTCCCACGTCAGTGCCTCGACGTCCTTGCCGGTGGCGGCCTCGACGGCCGCGCGCCACGCGTCGGTGGGCGCGTCGGCGCCGGCCGGCGGCCCGCCCAGCTGGACGTGGGAGAAGTCCGGGATCGCGGTGGAGCGCGCCGTGGAGTTCTCGACGGACATCAGGCCACTCCCGCCTCGGCCAGCGTCGCCTGGAGCACGGCGACGGCGTTGCATCCTGTGAACACGTACCCGCCGATACCCGCCTCGGCATCGGATCCGGCGCGCTCGCCGGCCTGGCCCGCGAGCCAGACCTGACGGGCACCGGCCTCGCGCAGCGCCCGCGCCACCCCGGCGGCGTGCTCCGCGTACACCTTGTCAGCCGAGCACAGGCAGGCGACGGCGGCGCCGGAGGCGGTGAAGGCCGCCGCGATCGCCGCCGGGTCGGTGCCGGGCCCGGATGTCGGGGTCTCGCAACCGCCGGCCTGGAACAGGTTGGCGGCGAAGGTGGCACGCGCGGTCGACGCGGACGCGCTGCCGAGCGTCGCCAGGAACACCGCCGGGCGGGCGCCGGTGGCCGCGTGCGCGTCGGCGCGGGCCCGCAGCGCCTCGAAGTCGGCGTCGTAGTGGATCTCCGGGAGCCCCGGCGCCGCGCCCGCGGGCACGTCGAGCTCCTCGACGGGGACGGCGGGACGCTCGGGCAGCTTCTCGGCGACGTTGGGGAACTCGCTGACGCCGGTGATCGGGTCACGGCGGTGGGCGATCGCGTCGAAGCGGTCCTGCCGGGTCGTCTCGATCCGGCTGGCGACGATTCCGCCGCGCAGAGCCGCCACGATGCCGCCCGCCTGCTCGATCTCGGTGAAGGTGGCCCAGGCGGCCTCGGCGAGTTCGGCGGTGAGGGACTCGACGAACCAGGAGCCGCCGGCCGGGTCGATCACCCGGATCAGGCTCGATTCCTCCTGCAGCAGGGTCTGGGTGTTGCGGGCGATGCGGCGGGAGAAGTCGTCGGGCCGGCCGAGACGGCTGTCGAACGGCAGCACGGTGACCGCGTCCGCACCACCGACGCCGGCCCCGAAGCACGCCAGCGTCGTGCGCAGCATGTTCACCCAGGGGTCACGACGGGTCATCATCGCCGACGAGGTGACCGCGTGCTGGCGCTGGGCCCGCGCGTCCGGCTCCGCGCCGCACACCTCGGCGACCCGCGCCCACAGCCGGCGGGCGGCGCGCAGCTTCGCGATGGAGGTGAACTGATCGGCGGTGACCGCGTAGCGGAACTCCAGCTGGCCGAGCGCCTCGGCGAGGCCCAGCCCGGCGTCGGTGAGGGCGCGCAGGTAGGCCACCCCGGTGGCCAGCGACGCGCCGAGCTCCTGGGCGTCGCTGGCGCCGGCGCGATGGTAGGGCTGGGCGTCGACGACGACGGCCCGCAGGCCCGGGAACTCCCGTACGCACCGGGCCGCGAGGGCGGTGGCGTCCCCGAGCCCGGCCGGCCCGTCGGCGGCGAGGCCCGCGCGGGCCGCGAGGCCGATCGGGTCGGCGCCGAGACTGCCCGCGAGCCGCGAGCCGGGCAGCTCGCGGGCCGCGGCCAGCCGGAACAGCTCCTCGGCCGCGGGCACGGTCAGCGCACCGGCGTCGAGCACGACCGGCGCGAGGTCGAGGAACACCTCGGCCAGCACCGTGCCGAGCGCGTCGACCGGCAGGCCGCCGGGCCCGAGGCGCAGCCACAGCGACGTGACGCCGTTCTCGAGGTCGCCGAGCACGGCCTGCGCCGCCGCCTTCGGGTCCGGCCCGGCATGCAGGGCGCGTACGTCCCAGCCGTCGCTGCCCGCGCCCTGCGCCCGCCCGCCGCGGACGAACGGGGCGAGGCCCGGCAGGCCCACACCGTCGACGGGGGCATCGTCGGCGGTGTACAGCGGCCGCAGGCGCGGACCACTGTAGGTCGGCGTGGCCAGAAGGTCCTCGGCGCCGTCCGGGGTGGTCGCCTCGGTGGCCGCGCCGGACTTGCGCAGCACCTGGAGGACGAGCTTCTGCCACTCGGCACGCGTGGCTTCCGGAAAGTCGGCCGCCAGCGACATTCCGGCAGTTGGAACGCTCATGCTCCGGATCGTAGGCGCGGGACGTCCGGTGGGCTTGGAATGTACTTCCCATCACACGGCCTGGCATCCGTTTGCCCGGATGGTGGCGTTGCTCACGGCCGGCGATCCGCCGGTCTCAGGAGGCGCGCAGCGCCTGGCCCGTGTTCCCGGCGAGGACCTGGCCGACCGCCGCCACGATGCGCTCCGGGTGCCACGCGACGTCGAGCGCGCTGAACCGCAGCACCGTCCAGCGCAGCGCCGCCAGCGCGTTGCCGCGCTGGCGCTCGTGGTGCACGACACCCGCCGAGCTGGCGGCGGTCCAGGTGTCCGCCTCGACGTCGAGCCGGTGGCGCGGCCAGGCGAGGTCGAGCCGCGCGACCACCTCCCCGGCCGCGTCGGTGACCGGCCACTGCAGGTGGGGCGGCGCGAGACCGGCGTCGGTGAGCAGCAGCCGTAGCCGGGTCTCCAGCGCCGACTCGGCGCGCCCGTCGGCCAGCGGCCACCACCGCAGCACCGTGCGGAATCCGCGTCGCCCCTGCGCCGACTCCTGGGCGCCCTGCAGGTCCCGCACGAGACCGCCACGCAGGGCGGCGTCCATCTCGGCGACGGCCGCCTCCCGCGCCGGGGCTGAGAGGACCAGGTCGGCCAGCGTCCGTGCGGGCGACGTCAGCGGGATGCCGTCGAGCTCGATCCGCTCGTCCGCGCCCAGCTCGGTGAAATGCAGGCGAATACCGCGCGGCTGCGCCCGGGTGAGCTTCGGCGGAAGCATCAGGTGCACCGGCTCCTCGGCGCTGTCGGAATCCGCGGCGGGAAAACCGAGCAGACGCGCCGCGCTCACCCCGCACACGACCGCCTGCGGACGCCCGACCAGCGCCGCTCGGGCGCGGGCGGCCAGCGGGAACGGCGGGGGCGGAAACGTGACGGGACCGGCGGCGACGACCGGCAGCGCCTCGACCTCGGCCGTCGGGCGGGGGCCGGCGGGCCCCTCGGCCACCGCCGGGAGGCCGGCGAGGCGCAGCGGCGGGCACCCCTGCGCTCCGGGCACGACGAAGGCCCCGCGGACGGGATGGTTCCACTGCCCGGAGTGGACGAGCTGGCGCAGCTGGCCGCGGGTCAGGCCGGCGGCGATCGCCTGCCGGAAGGTGATCATCCCGCCCTGTCGGCGCGCCACCGCGATGGCCGGGTCAAGGCCCGGATAGAGAGGAATGACGGGTCGGGTCGGCTGGGTCGAGGCCGAGGTCGAAGAGGTCATGACCACAGAATCCAGTATCGGCGGCGAGCGATCCAGCCCCGGGAGAAATCTGTGGATAACCACGCGCGCGACCATCGGTAAGCAGATCGTCTGCCCTTTCCGCCCATCCGAGGATGCTCCCGTCGCACCATTCCCCCGAGTATTCGGACGACGCTCACGGAAATGGTCGTCCGCACGGGAAAGGCGCGAAGCAACCGGGTTCGCCGGGCGTTGGGGCCGGTGGCGTCAGCAGGTGCCCGCGGTCGCGGCGCCGCCGCCCCACTCGTCGGGGATCCGCCGGCAACACCCCGCCGGCGAGGGCAGCAGGCAGCCGACCGTCAGCACCACCGGCGGAACGGGCCGGGCGACGAGACGACGAGACGACAGACCTCCGCCAGACGCATCCGGCCCGCCTCCCTCAGCCACCCGGCCTCCACGCCGGTGTCGGGCCGGTACTCGACCCGGTGCGTACCCACCGCCCGGCTGGTCGGCGGGGCGTGGGCAGCGCGGCGGGACGGGCGCCGGCCCCACCGCTCAGCTGTGCCCCGCCAGCAGCAGCGGGAGGTCGTGGGCGTAGTCGGCGACGTCCGTGCCGGCCTGGTATCCGACCCGGGCGACGCCGTCCGGCCCGATGGCAGTGACCTGGCTGCTGTGCGGCACGATGATGCCGCCATCCGCAGCCGTCGTCGGCGTGCTGAACGTGACCCCGGCCGCGCCGGCGAGTCGGGTGATGGCGTCCGCGGGCCCGGTGAGGCCGACGAAGGAGCTGTCGAACTGGTCCAGCCAGTGGCGCAGCACCGGCCCGGTGTCCCGGATCGGGTCGGTCGTCGCGACGACGACGTGGACGCGGGCCCGCTGCGCCGGGGTGAGCAGGCTGAGCGCCGCGGCGAGGTCGGCGACGGTGGTCGGGCAGATGTCCGGGCACGACGTGTAGCCGAAGAACAGCAGGGTGAGCCGGCCGTCGGTGGCCGCCGGCAGGGTCCATGGGCGGCCGGCGGTGTCGGTCAGGGTGATGGCCGGCAGGCGCACCGGCGGGTCGAGGCGCACGCCGCGCACGCCGCTGGCCCCCGCCACGTCGTCGAGGCGCACCACCGCCGATCCGCCCGCCGCCCCACCGCCCGGCGAGGCCGACGAGCCGCCGGCTCCGCAGCCGGCGATCAGTCCGCCGAGCAGGACGAGCACGCAACCGAACCCGAGCACGGCCGTCCGGCGGGCGTGGGTCACGGCGGCTCTCACGTGGCCCGGCTGGCCAGGCCCAGGGCGTAGTCGAGCCACCACTGGCCGGCCGGCGGGCCGCCGTTGCAGGCGCCGTCGGACTCGCCGGGCACCTTGATCCACAGAAAGGCGTCGGCCCGCGGGTCACCGGTGGCGCCGGTCGGTGCCGGGCCGAGCCCGCGCCCGGACGGGTTGCACCAGGCGTTGTCCGGCGCGGGGCCGCGACCGTTGCGGGAGGTGTCGACGACGAAGTGGGCGCCGCCGCCGAGCGCGGCGACGATCGCGTCGCCGTACGCGGTCTCGTCGGCTGTCTCGTCGAAGTTCGACACGTTGAGGGCGAAGCCGCGGGCGCGGGCGACGCCGGCCTGGCGGAGCCGGGCGGCCATGTCGGCGGCCGGATGCCAGGTCGCGTTGCCGGCGTCGATGTAGACCTGGGCACCGGCGGCGGTGAGCTGGTCGACGGCGTCGCCGAGCATCGCGTAGCGGGCCGCGGCGGCGGCCGGTGCCAGGCAGTCGATCTGCGCCAGCGCGTCCGGTTCGAGGATGACGGTCGCCCGGCCGCCGAGGCCGGCCGCGAAGGCGGCGATCCAGGCCCGGTAGGCCGCCGCGCCGCCCACCCCGCCGGCCGACTGCCCGCCCCCACAGTCGCGCTGCGGGATGGCGTAGGCGACCAGCACAGGCAGCGCGCCCACCGCGCGCGACGCCCCCACCCGGGCGCTGACCCGCGCGCGCGCCGCCGCCGGGTCGGGGTCGGTGATCCAGTCGGCATGCGGATGCTCGGCGAGGCGGGCCAGCGTCGCGGCACCGGCGGGATCGCTTGCCCGCAGGGCACGCACCGCCGCAGCGGCGTCACCGTTCGGGTCGACGAAGAGGGTGGCGCCGGCGAACGGGTTCCCGGCGAACGCGCCGCCGAGCGCGGGCGTGGCACCACCGGCCGGCGCCGCCGGCGCGGAGGTGGCGCCGCCCGCCGGGGCACCGGCGGGTGCCGGCACGCGCCCCCGCACGCCGCCGGGGGTGGGCACCGCCGGGGGCGGCGGTCCGGCCGCCCCGGCGGGTCCGCCGGTGGCGGCGGCCGTGTCAGCCGGTGTGGCGCCGCGGGCGGCGGCGGTGTCCGTCGAGACCGCCGTGACGACACCGGGCCGCGCCGACACCGTGCTCGACCCGCCGCTCGGCGCCAGGGCCACCTGCTCCAGCACGAATCCGGCGCAGACCATCAGCGCCGCGACCGCCCACAGCGACCGGGGCAACCCACGAAGGCCAGGAAGGCCAGGAAGGCGACGAGGTCCGGACCGGCCGCGACGGTGAGGCCGGGAGCGGGTCCGGGCGTGCGACACACGACCTCCGGATTCTGCTCGCGCCGGGGCCGGGGGCATCACGGCGGCCCATATCGGGCAAAGCATACTGACCGCCGTTGTGGGGCACTCGTCCGGTCAGCCGGAAATCTTCCGTTGCGGAAGTGTCCATTCCGTCACGGCGGCGAATACTCCGCGCACCGCGATGGCCCGGGCGCGCAGCCGATCAGGCGGCGCGGCGGCCTTTCATCCCCGTGCTCGTCCGGTCATCCGGTGCTCATTCCGAGGCGTTGCGGACGAGGTCCGTCGCCGCCCGCTGCCACCATGTCCCCGCGGACGGGTCGCCGCGGCCGCATTCCCCGTCGCTGGCGCCCGGTGTCTTCACCCACAGGAACGCGTCCGCGTGCGGATAGCCGGTCTCCGTCGTCGGCCGGATGCCAAGCCCGCGGCCCGGCGGATTACACCAGGCGTTCGCCAGGCCGCTGGCCGGGCCCCGGCCGTTGCGCGAGGTGTCGACCACGTAGTGGGCCCCGCCGAGCAGGCCGGCCACGATCTCGGCACGGCTGACCTCGTCGCCGGTGCGATAGTAGTTCGCGACGTTGACGGCGAACCCGCGGGCGTGGGCCACGCCCGCCTGCGCCAGGCGGCGGGCCATCTCGCCGGGCGCGATCCACCCGCAGTTGGCCCCGTCCAGGTAGACGCTCGTCGCCGGCAGGGAGGCGTAGACGTCGACGGCGTCACGCAACAGCACATAGCGCTCCGCCGCCTGGCCCGGGGCGAGCTCGTCGATCTGCCCGAGCGCGTCCGGCTCGAGGACGAGCACCGCCCGCGCCGCGCCGATGCCGGCGGCGACCTGCCTGGTGAACTGGCGGTAGGCGCCCGCGTCCGGCAGCCCGCCGGCCGAGAAGCCGGCGGCGACGTCACGATGCGGAATGGCATAGATCATGAAGACGGCGGTGGATCCGGACGCGGTCGCCGCGGCGGTGCGGGAGCGCACCTCGCCCGTCACGTCCGTGAGCCAGTCACCGACCGGGAAGGCGGTCGGCGTCTGGACCAGGGGGGCGATCGCCTGCGCGGTCGCCGGGTTCGCGGCCGCCACCTGCGCCGCCTGGCTGCGCGGGTCGACCAGGAACGGGCCCCGCGGCGCCCGGTCGCGCCCGGGGCCGGGGGCGCCCCCGGCGTCCTGGCCGCCGCCACTCTGCCCGGCCCCCGCCGGACAGCGGGTCGGGTCGGGAGCGGGCAAGGCCTTCGTGCTCGTCCCCGTGGCGCCCTGCCCACCGGCGTCCCGCTGCCCGCCACCCGCGTCCCGCGAGCCGCCCAGCCCACAGCCGGCGAGCAGGGCGGCGGCGAGCACTCCCGCGAGGGCGGTGCCGGCCCGCCCGCCGCGGGCGCGCGCCGAGGTCCGCCTCGGTGCCCACCCCGCCGTCCACCTCGACGTCGGCCTGGACATCGGCACGAAGGCACTCCTCCCTCTTGGCGGTGTCCTCACCGGCACGGTCCGTGACGTCCGGACCACCCGTCGGCACGGGCGGCCCGACCAGCACGGACGGCACGGACCGGGCGCGGGCCGCGGACCATCGCGGGCCGTCGCCCGGGCGTGACGGCCGCGCGCGGGCGCTACGGGGTCACGTGCACCCACGTCGCGACCGACGGCACGCCTGCCTCGTTGTCGGCGAAGAGCATGTACCAGTCACCCGGCAGCACGTTCGGATTGTCCGGCACGTTCACCGTGACCGTACCGTCCGCCTGGGCGGTGATCGGCAGAGCCACCGACCGTTGCTCGGTGTCGGTCACGTGCGTGTAGGCGCCGGGGCGGATCAACCGCACCTTGTCGATCTTCTGGGAGGCCTTGAAACTGACCGAGGTCGCCCGGCCGATCGTCGTCGGCGCGCCGCTGACGACCGGCCGCGGCCCGGCGTACAGGTAGGCGGGCGAGTAGATCTCGACCCTGGTCTCGAAGATGTTGTCGTCGGTGAGCGGGTTGGATCCGAACACCGCCACCCGGCCGTCGGGCAGCAGCAGGTACTCGGAGTGGTAGTCGCGGCCGACGTGCGGGTCGGCCACCCGGCGGAACCGGTTGGTGGCCGGGTCGTAGATCTCGGCGCTGAGCGTGTCCTTGGCCCGGTAGCGGCGCGAGCCACCGGCGACCAGCACCGTGTCGTCGGGCAGGACGACGGCGCCCGGGTAGCGCTTGGGCGAGCTGAGGTCCGGGCCGCGTTCCCAGGCGGGCTGCGGCTGGGTCAGGTCCACGATGGCGGTGCGGTCGGTCGCCACCTGGGTGTCACCCACGCCTCCACCGCCGATGAACATCACCTTCTGCTCCTGCGCCGGGGCGAGCATCACGGTGCCGGCCGTCTCGTTGACCTCGGGCAGCGGCAGGCCGGGAACAGCCTGGAAGGCGTTGTTCGTCAGGTTCCACAGCCCCGACTGGCGGGCCGCCAGCGACGCCGGTCCGTAGCCGGCGTTGGCCCCGGAGAAGAACAGCCGGCCGTCCGCGGCGAGCAGCAGCGACGGGTAGGTCGGGAACTCCTTGCGCAGGTCGGGATGCTGGATCCAGCTCGCGCTCTGGCTGTCGTAGGACTCGGTGTTGCCCGGGTCGATGTCGCCCTTCTCGTTGAGCCCCGACACCGCGACCACCGCGCCGTTGGCCAGCGTGACCAGCGTCGGGTACCACCGGGCGTGCGCGAGGAAGCCGGTCTTGACGTAGCGCTCGGCGATCGGGTCGAACAGGTAGGAGTCCTTGAGGCCCCGGTACTCCTTCTTCTTGCCGTCCGGCGAGTCCTGGGCCAGCACCTCGTACGCCTTGGTGCCGCCGGCGATGAGCAGGTCGCCGTTGGGCAGGAAGGCGTGCCCGGCGCAGAAGACGTCCCAGGGCGTGTAGACCTTCTGGAACGTGTTCGCCACCGGATCCCACAGGATGGTCTCGAACCGCTTGGCGTCGAAGGACTTCTTGTCGTTGCCGGAGCCGGCCATCAGCAGCACCTTGCCGGTGCGCAGCAGTGCCGCGTGGATCGAGCGGGAGCCGCTGTCCGCGACGATGTCCCAGCGCCCGTTGGCCCGCATGTAGTCGGGCTGGTGGGAGCGCCACTCGTTGTAGCGGTCGGACGCCCACGAGTTCATGTACGGGATGTTGCCGCCGAGGACCACCAGCACGATGACCGCGGCCTGCAGGATCCGGCGGCGGCGCCGGGACTTCGACGGCGTCGCGACGACCGGGGCCATCCGCGGGTCGTCGACCGGCTCCGGGGCGTCGACGGCGGGCAGGTTGCTCACCGTCGGCGCGTCGAGATCCGGGCGTGGGGTCGGACGGCCGCCCGGACGCGGATCCCCGCCGCCGCGCGGCGGGTGGGAACGGTCGGCCATCAGGCGAGCTCCTCGAGCATGCCGTCAGGAGAGACTCGGCGGCGGCGTGGCGTCAGGCGCATCGTGACGTCCTCGACGTAGGCCGGCTGGTCACCGGCTGCGGCGGCGACCCCGGCGAGCGCCTCCCGGCGCGAGGTCAGCACGGTGTCCTGGTCGACGCCGGCCGGCACCGGGGCGGGCAGCGACCGGGTGACGACGGTGTCCTGGTCGAGTGCGAGCCCACCGTCCCTGTCGCCGGGCCCGGCCCGGCCCGCGGCGGAGGCCGCCGGCGTCGCCGCGGCGGCCGGTTCCTGCGGGCGGCCGGCGGCGGGCCGGGCACGCCGGCCCGGCGGCTTGTGGGCCGGGTCGCGCCGCGGGATCTGCGACGGCGAGATGGTGATGGTGTCCGCCGTGACGCCGGTGGCCAGGCCGGCGATCTCCTCGGGGATCCGGACATCCTCAGTGACCGGATCCGCGAAGGCGGCGGCCACGACGGCCGCCACCTCCTCCGTGACCGGATCGGCCGGGTAGGCCCGGGCGGGTTCCGGGGATCGTCGCGGGGCGGGGACGTGCGCGGCGGGCAGCGGGTTCGGCGCGGCGGCGCGGCGCGGCGCCAGGAACGGTTCGAGGCGCCACAGCCCGATCGGCAGCAGGCAGGTCAGCAACGACAGCGAGACCCACACCATGTTCGCCGGGTACAGGTGGCCGAGCGCGGCGGCCGCGGCGATCGACCCGGCCGACCAGGCCGCCCAGAACAGGTGTTTGCGGAAGGTCAGCAGGCGGTCGGGGCTCGCCTGGTCGCCTTTCGGGGTCACGACGAAGCCGAGCTTGCGCCGGAACACCGCACCAACGAGCGCCGTCGAGTAGAACGGCGTGCACAGCACCGAGACGAAGATGCCGGACATGCCGGCGCTGCCGGGTTCCTCGTGCGGGCTGGTGTTGAACCGGCGCAGCCAGAAGTACAGCAGCAGCCGGGCCGCGAACACGTCGATATACAGCGCGAGCCAGGCCGAGACGTGCACGACGACGCCCGTGGACCCCAACGCCATGTAGGTGGTCGTCAGAATCATGCCGAGGATCCAGGTGAGCGCCACCGTCGGGTAGTGCAGCATCAGGGTCGCGTAGTGCAGCCGCGGCCCCCAGGACAGCCGGCGCATCCGGCCCGCCGCCTCGGTGACCAGCACCTCGTTCGCGCCACGGGCCCAGCGCAGCTGCTGGCTGAAGAAGTCGGTCCAGGTGGCGGGCCCCTCCCCGACCGCCACGACGTCGGGGGTGTACACCGACGTCCAGCGGTGCCGCGTCACCGGGTTGCGCGCGCCGTGGACCGCGAACGACGTCGCGAGATCCTCGGTGATCGAGTCCTGGAAGCCGCCGATCTGCCGCCACGTCTCGACGCGGTAGGCGTGGTTCGTGCCGACGAACATGCCGCAGGCGAACCGGTTGGCCGCGCGCTGGACGACCGAGTGGAACATGTAGTTCTGCGCCTCGGCGCCGCGGGTGAGGTAGTGCCGGAAGTTCCCGTACACCTGGGGGCCGACGACGAAGGCGACGTTCGGATCCCGGAAATAGCCGAGCATCCGCTGGGCGAAGTTCGGCAGCGGAATATGGTCCGGGTCGACCGAGAGCACCACGTCGTATGCGTCGCCGTGCGCGTCGAGCCAGGAGTTGTGGTTACCGTGCTTCGTCTTGGCCCGGAAACTTCCGCGCGCGGTGTTCCAACGTTCCACGCCCTTGCGCGAGAAATGGTTGACGCCGATCTCGGCGCACATCGCGCGCACCGCGGGATCGTTTCCCTCGTCCAGCAGCCAGACGTCGATCGTCGAGTCGTGGCGGATGTTGCGGGCCGCGATGAGGGTGTCCCGGACGACGTCGAGCGGTTCCTTCGCCGGCACGATCGTCGTGGTGAACGCGACCCGCAGTCCGCGCGGCGGGCGGACCGGGATGGGGTTGCGCATGATGAACGCCGACCAGCACAACGTGATCGAGTTCAGCAGGCGGATGCCCTCGGTGATCACGATCAGCCAGAACATGACCGCGTTGCCGACCGAGACCGCGGTCGGCAGGTACTTCGCGTGCGGGTAGTGCTGCGGCTGGATCAGCCAGACGAAGAACAGCGACGACAGTCCCACCGTCGCGACAAGCTGTGGCAGCACCTGGTAGAGGTGCCGGCCAACCATGATCTTGCGGTACGCGACGTGGTACTCGCCGCTTGTCGGCGGTTCCCGCAGCGGACCGGCGAGCGTCGAGAACGAGGCGTAGTCATAGGCCATGGTCGGCTCCGGAGCGTCCCCCGCCGGGGCCCGCCGCGGGGCGGCGGCTGAGCACCAGCCAGGTGGCCGCCGCGGCGGCCATCACGGCGCCGGCCAGGACGGTGACCCACAGCCAGGCGCCGACCGTGCCCACCGCGACCGGTTCGTCGGTCTGGAAGGTGCCGATCCTCAGGCGCCCGATGCGGTGCACGTCCGGATCGGCGGCGTGCAGTTCACCCAGCGCGAGCCCCGCGACGGCCAGCCCCGCGGCCACCAGCGGCAGCGCCAGCGCCGTGCGCCCGCTCCAGCGCGCCAGCACGCACAGCACCACCGCGAGCAGCCCGAGCGCGACCACCAGCGGCCCGTTGGGACGCAGGTCCCAACCAGTACGGGTGACGACCAGCAGGTCCGCGCCACGGTCAGACAGGGTCGCGTGGGCCCAGCCGCGCGGCACCGCCAGCGCCGCCAGCAGGCCGGCGAGCCCGCACAGCGCCAGCGACCGTTCCCGCCACGGCCGCGGGGAGACCGCCGCTGTGCCGGGCGTCGGGTCCGAGCCGGTCATCGGCGACCCGCCCCGGTGATCGGTTCGTCGTGGAACACGCAATCCCTCCCAGCGCACGGCCGCGCGTGGTATGCGCACCTGGCCAACCCGCGTGCCGTGCCGCGATATCGCGCCACCCCTTGGCACGACCGGACCTGTCCGCCCGCGCGGACACGCCCGACAGCACCGGCCGACAGGCGCGCAGCGGCGCAAGAATGGTGCGCCGTCCGCACAGGAGTTCCGTTACGTCAGCGTTCCCGCGGAACACCGCGAATACAGATTATGCAGCGGCGGTCGAATAGCAGACGGCCGGGGGTCGGGCAGCCGGCCGGCACGTTACAGTAACGTGAGAGTTATCGTTGCGGGTGACGTGCTTTTGGCCGTGCAATCCGGCGGCCGGGTGGTGCGGACGGTGGCAGAACCGCGCCGCAGCGGTGGCTAGCCGCGCACCAGCAGGACGACGGCGACGACCACGCCGAGTGTGATCACAGCCGCCCGCAGCAGGTCCGGGCGCAGCCGGCGGGCGATCCGGGCGCCGAGCAGGCCGCCGACCAGCGACGCGACGACCAGGATGCCGGCGTAGCCCCAGGCGACCCGCGCCGTGATGAGGAACACCACGACGCCGACCGCGTTCACGCCGAAGGAGAGCAGCGTCTTGAGCGCGTTGGTCCGCTGGAGCTCATCCGCGAGCAGGATCCCGAGCACGCCGAGCAGCAGGACGCCGAGCCCCGCCCCGAAGTACGAGCCGTACATCCCGGCCACCAGCACACCGATCCGCGTCGGCCAGGTGACGGGCTGGCCGACCGCGAGCGGCTGGGTGGGCGGGCCCGCCGGCGGCGATGCCGCGCCGGGAACCGCCGGCGCCGGCCCGGGACGCGGCGCGCCGGGGCCGGTGCGGCTGGACGAGGATGCCCGCCGGCGCGCGACCACCGCGGCCAGGCGGGTCTGCACCGCGAGCAGCAGGCAGGAGGCGAGGACCAGGAACGGGACCACGGTCCGGAAGCTCGACGAGGGCGTGGCGAGCAGGATCACCGCGCCGAGGATCCCGCCGAGCACCGCCGGCGGGGCGAGCGCGCGCAGCCGGTCCACCTGGTCGGCGAGCTCACGGCGATAGCCCAGCGCGCCGCCCGCGTACCCGGTGACCAGGCCGACTGACGAGGTGATGTTGGCGGTCAGCGCCGGCAGCCCGGCGGCCAGCAGGGCCGGGAAGGCGATGAGCGTACCGCCGCCGGCGATGGCGTTGACGGCACCGGCGAGCAGGCCCGCGGCGGCGGTGAGCGCGGCACCGCCTGGGCCCACCTGACCTCCTCGTCCCATCCGACCTGCGCGTTCTCGCTGCCGGTCTGCCCGAGCATCCAACCACCTGGGCGGAGATGGGTGCGGATGTGACGTGGTCGGCGCGCGACCGGGCGGCCGCGCGCCGACCCCGGACTAGAGGGGACTAGAGGTCGAACTCCTCCGGGTTGATCCCGACGGCGAAGCACGCCTCGCGTACGACGGCCTGCTCGCTCTTGTCGAAGGAGCCGTCCGCGCCGCCGATGACGATCCCGATCTGGATGACCGCGCGCGCCTCGGCCGGCTTCTTCTTGGTCTTCCCGATGTCCTGCAGCACGGACACCTTACCGAACTCGAAGTCGGCCTGCAGCTTCGTGACGTACTCGTTGAAGCGGCGCTGCAGGTCGTCGGCGGGAAAGTTGTTGAGCACATCGTTGGAGACAATCAGGGAGGCCACCCGCTGCCGCTCGGCCGGGTCGATCGTGCCGTCCGCGGCGGCGACCAGCGCACAGATCGCCATGCTCGCGTCGCGGAAGGCGCCGCTCTTCAGGTCGTTCTTCTTCGCGGTCAGCTGGCCCTGCATCGTCTGGGCCGACTGACGCAGCTGGTTCCAGATAGGCACCTCGGCTCCCTCGCACGGGTGGATGCCCGGACGCCGGGGCGCCCGGACGGTGTGGCGTCGCTCAGCTGAGCGACGCGGCGGCGTCCTCGCAGGGTGAACGCACGGTCGGCCGCCCATGCTCCCACCGGGCGATGCCTCTGCGGCGAACATCACGCGGCGCGCTGACGGACGAGGGACGTCGGGTCAGCCGCCGACGGCCGGACCGGTCGACGTCGGGACGCGGTTGAGACGGTCGACGGCGACCTGCGCCGACCCGATCGTCGAGAAGTCGACGGCGACGAACGTGGGTCGCCGCCCCTGGTCCGCCTCGCAGCGCTCGGCGCGCGCCACGATGGTGCCGGCGGCGTTCGACCCGAGCGCGGAGCGCCGGCTCGGCGCGGCGTCGGTGAGCCAGTGGTTCATCAGCAGCAGGCCGGCGCCGGCCGTGCCGCGGTTACGCGGGCAGGCGCGCAGATCCTGCGGGCGCTTCGCGTCGAACGGCGTGTCGGTGGCGTACCGGTAGAACCCGCGCAGGAACGTGCCGGGCAGGTCCTGGCGCTCGGTGAGGACGACGAGCCGCCGCCCCGAATCGATCATGGATCGCAGGGTCGGCCAGCGGCCGTGCGGATCAGCCGGGGGCGTCGCGACCATGTCCGCGAGCCCGGCGGCGGCGACACCGCCGGCGATCTCGCTGGCCGGCACGTCGTCGTCCTGGATGATCAGGGTGACGACCTCGGTGGGGTTGCGGGTCATCCAGTCCCGCACGGCCCCGAGCTCGGCGGTGAGGTCCGTCGCGCCGAGCTGGCACAGGTCGTGGCACAGCCAGACGCCCGGCCGCTGCGAGACGGCGCCCCGGGCCAGCGGCGCGAGCGCGTCGCGGGTCCGCGCCGGCAGGCCAGCCAGGTACGTCTCGACCTGCGCGGCGGGCGTCCAGTGGTGGACGTCGAGCAGCAGCGCCCGCACCCCGAGGTCGAGCTGGTGGGTGATCGTCGGGTCCTGGGACGGGCCGAGGAAGCGGTCCTCGCTGTTCGCCATCGCGTTGTGAGTGGCGAGGTAGGTCACCTGGTCGTAACGCCGGTCGCACAGCACCGGGCTCGACTCGCACAGCTGGCGGGCCTCCGCGGCGGCCCCCGGGAACGCCGTCCAGGTGACGGTGACCATCACCGGGACGGTGAGGGCGAACGCGGTGGCGACCCGGCGGCGCCGGCCCGTCCGGTTCCACCGCGCGGAGATCGCGACCAGCAGCGACAGTCCCCCGGCGGCGAGGCCGACGACCAGCGTCCAGGCCACGACGCGCAGGTAGTCGCCCTCCACCGCGCCGTAGGCGCGCCGGGAGAAGTCGACCAGCACCGCGCTCGCGCCGGGCGGCAGCGGCGAGTGCGGCCCGGCGAGCGGGCGTAGCGGATTGGGCAGACCCAGGCGCAGGCCGACGCCGAGCAGAGCGGCGCCGGCGCCGGCGGCCACCACCGCGGTCGCCGCGGCCCGCACCCGGGACACCCCGCGGTAGCCGGCGAGCACCACGATCCCGGCCAGCGCGCCGGCCATGACCACGCTGAGCAGCACCGTCAGCCAGCCCAGCGTCGCGGCGACGTCGTGCAGTCGGTCGATCGCGCGGATCGCCGGCTGATCGCGCAGGTCCGACAGGCGCACCCCGAGGTCGAGGGTGGACCCGCGCAGCGACGTCCGCAGGCTGGTGGTGGCCCGCTCGTCGCCCTGGAAGAGCTGCGGGCCGACCAGGGCGAGCGCGCCGGCGACGTCCCCGGCCCGCAGCATCGCCCGCAGCTGGGGGCCGACCCGGTCGCGGGTCGCGGGATCGACCCGGTCGAGGATGACGGGCAGGACCCGATCGGTGTCCTGGGCCGTCAGCTCGATGGTGGGCAGCGACCGCGGCGGGCGGCCGGCGGCGATGTCGTCGAGCGTGCTCAGCACACCCTGGGTGAAGTCCTGCACGGAGGCGGCCCGGTAGGTGGAGCCGGATCCGAGCTCCCCGGCGATGTACCGGTTCGCCAGACCCGAGATGTTGCCGAAGATCGGCCGCAGGTCGACGGCCAGCTCGACGTCGCCGGTGCGGGCACGCAGGTAGTCGACGATGCGGGTGATCTGCTCGTCCGTCATCGCCTGCACCGTCGCCGGCGGCAGGACGGTACGCAGGTTCGCGGTGACGAGGCTGGAGTCGATCGGCAGGCCGGCCAGCAGGGTGTCGACCGCCGGGTCGGGCAGCACCTCGGTGTAGAGGCGGTCATAGGCGTGGGCCCGGTCGAGCGACTGGGAGTAGAAGGCCGGGTTGAGCACCGTCCGCGACGCGGTGATGATCACGACCAGCGGCAGCCAGCACAGCACCACCAGGGCCACCAGCCCGACATGCGCGACACGCCGGCCACGGGTGTTTCCGCCCACCACCAGCACGATATCGCGCGGCGGCGCCCGTCCATCACGCCGGGCGGACGGGTACGGCGCCAGTCACACCGGCTGGTCCGGCGCCGCACGGGCCCAGGGCAGGTGCGGATCGGGCAGCGTAGGCCCAGATCAGCGGCGCTCAGCCGCCCAGGCGCAGCTCGGGGTGGGTGACGTCGGCGAGCACCGCCTCGATGCGCTCGGCGACCTCGTCGGGGCTGCCCGCACCGTCGATGGTGCGCAGCAGGCCGGCCTGCTGGTAGTACCGGCGCAGCGGTGCGGTCTCCTCGGCGAAGACCTTCATCCGCCGCCGTGCGGTGTCCTCGGTGTCGTCGAGGCGGTCCTCGAGACGCGCGCGGCGGCGGATGCGGTCGAGCACCTCGTCGATGTCGACGTCGAGGTCGATGACGGCGTCGAGCGGGCCGCAGGTGACGGCGAGCATCCGGTCGAGGGCCTCGGCCTGCGGGAAGGTCCGCGGGAAGCCGTCGAGCAGGAAGCCGACCGCACAGTCGACACTGCCCTCGAGCCGCTCGCCGACGATGTCGAGGACGATCTCGTCGGGGACGAGCTCGCCGGCGCGGACGTACCGCTCGGCGCGGCGGCCCAGCGGCGTGCCGGCGGCGATCTGCCGGTCGAACAGCTGGCCCGTGGAGATCGCCGGGATGCCATGCCGGGCGCTGATACGCGCACCCTGCGTTCCCTTGCCGGAACCGGGGGGACCGAGCAGCACGAGCCTCATGGCACAGGACGGTACCGCCACCGGCGACGCTTCCCACCGCCGATCTCGGTCAATCGGCGCACTTCCCGCGGGGAGCAACACAGATCACAGCACTTTCTCACCTGACGCGCAGGTATGACCACGCAGACGTGTCACCCGCGGCGCCGCCCGCCACCCCCGGCCGGCGGCGCCGTCCAGGTCAGCGGCGGGTCGGGGTGATCGGATCCGGCAGGTCCGTGCTGCCCATCAGGTAGCGGTCCACCGCGGCCGCGGCCGAGCGCCCCTCCGAGATCGCCCAGACGATGAGCGACTGGCCGCGGCCCATGTCGCCGGCGACGAACACGCCGGGCACCGACGTCGACCAGCCGGCGTCGCGCGCCACGTTGCCGCGGGCGTCGAGCTCGACGCCGAGGTCGGCGAGCAGGCCCGGCCGCTCCGGACCGGTGAAGCCCATCGCGAGCAGCACGAGCTCGCAGGGCAGCTCGACGTCGGTTCCCTCGACCTTCTCGAACCGGCCGCCCTCGAAGCGCACCTCGTGCATGCGCAGCGCGCGGACGTTGCCGCCGTCGTCGCCGTCATCGCCGAGGAAGCGCTCGGTGGACACGGCGAACACCCGTTCGCCGCCCTCCTCGTGCGCGCTCGACACCCGGTAGATGATCGGGTACGAGGGCCACGGGTTGGCCGGCGCCCGCAGCTGCGGCGGCCGCGGCATGATCTCCAGCTGGTGCACGGAGGCCGCACCCTGGCGGTGCGAGGTGCCCAGGCAGTCCGCGCCGGTGTCGCCACCTCCGATGATCACGACCCGCTTGCCGGCCGCGGAGATCGGCGAGGCGTCCAGCTCGCCGAGCGCGACCCGGTTCGCCGGGGTGAGGAACTCCATCGCCAGGTGGATGCCGCCGAGCGCGCGCCCGGGCACCGGCAGGTCGCGGCCGACCGTCGACCCACCGGCCAGCACCACCGCGTCGTAGGAGGAGCGCAGCTCGTCCGCGGTGATGTCCACGCCGACATTGCAGGAGGTGACGAACGAGGTGCCCTCGGCCTCCATCTGGGCGAGGCGCCGGTCGAGGACGCTCTTCTCCATCTTGAACTCGGGGATGCCGTAGCGCAGCAGACCGCCGGCCTTGTCGGCCCGTTCATAGACGACGACGTCGTGCCCGGCGCGGGTGAGCTGCTGGGCGGCGGCGAGCCCCGCCGGCCCGGAGCCGACGACCGCGATCCGCCTGCCGGTGCGCACCGACGGCGGCACCGGGACGACCGTCCCGTCGGCGAAGGCCCGGTCGATGATGCTGACCTCGACCTGCTTGATCGTCACCGGGTCGTCCCCGATGCCGAGCACGCAGGCGGCCTCGCACGGCGCCGGGCACAGCCGCCCGGTGAACTCGGGGAAGTTGTTCGTCGCGTGCAGCCGCTCGATCGCGTCGGTCCAGTCACCGCGCCGGGTCAGGTCGTTCCACTCGGGGATGATGTTCCCGAGCGGGCAGCCGTTGTGACAGAACGGGATACCGCAGTCCATGCACCGGGCGGCCTGCGCGCGCAGGTCCTCCTCCGGGAAGGGCTGGTAGACCTCGTTCCAGTCCTGGAGGCGCACGTCGACCGGCCGGCGGGTCGGCAGCTCCCGGCGGTTCTTCAGGAAGCCAGTCGGGTCAGCCATGCCACTCCTCGCGAATACGCGCGGGCCCCTCGGCCCAGGTCCAGGTCAGCTCGTGGTCGCCGGCGAGCGCGGCGGCGCGGATCGGCGCGGCGCTCGCGGCCGGCGCGGCGAGAAGCGCCCACCCGGTCTCAGCCACGGGTCGACGCCATGATCTCCTCGTCGACGACGAGGCCCTGCTCCTCGGCGCGCCGCATCACGGCCAGCACCCGCTTGTAGTCGCGCGGCATCACCTTGCGGAACGCGCCGCGCACGCTCTCCCAGTCGGCGTACAGCCGGGCGGCCGTCGTCGAGCCGGTCTCGCGGCGGTGGCGGACCAGCAGGTCCCGCACGATCGACTCGTCGGCGCCGTCGAGCTCCTCGACGTCCACCATCTCGCCGTTGATCCGCCCCTCGACCGGCTCGTACAGGTACGCCACGCCTCCGCTCATGCCGGCGGCGAAGTTGCGCCCGATCGGCCCGAGCACGAGCACGGTGCCGCCGGTCATGTACTCGCAGCCGTGGTCGCCGACGCCCTCGACGACCGCCGTCGCCCCCGAGTTGCGCACACAGAAGCGCTCCCCGACGATGCCGCGGAAGAACGCCTCCCCCGCCGTCGCCCCGTAGAGCAGGACGTTGCCGGCGACGATGTTCTCCTCGGCGCGCAGCGGCGACTCCTTCGGCGGGAAGACGAAGATCTTGCCGCCGGACAGGCCCTTGCCCGTGTAGTCGTTCGCGTCGCCCTCGAGGGTCAGGGTCATGCCACGGGGCACAAACGCGCCGAAGCTCTGGCCCGCCGACCCGGTGAAGCGCAGCTGGATGGTGTCATCCGGCAGGCCGGCGGCACCGTAGCGCTTCGTCACCTCGTAGCCGAGCATCGTGCCGACGGTGCGGTTGACGTTGCGGATCGGCATCTCCAGCCACACCGGCCGGCCCTCGTCGAGCGCCCCCTCACACAGCTGGATCAGCGAGTTGTCCAGCGCCTTGTCCAGCCCGTGGTCCTGGCTGGAGGTGCTGTGCAGCTCGCCGCCGAAAGGCCGCTCGGGGGTGTGCAGCAGCGGGGTGATGTCGAGCCCGGAGGCCTTCCAGTGCTCCACCGCCGTGCGGGCGTCGAGCAGGTCCACCCGGCCGACGGCCTCCTGCAGGGTGCGGAAGCCCAGTGCCGCGAGGTAGGCACGGACCTCCTCGGCGATGTAGAGGAAGAACGCCTCGACGAACTCGGGCTGGCCGGTGAACCGCTCGCGCAGCACCGGGTTCTGGGTGGCGACGCCGACCGGGCAGGTGTCGAGGTGACAGACGCGCATCATCACGCAGCCGGCGACGACCAGCGGCGCGGTGGCGAAGCCGAACTCCTCGGCGCCGAGCAGCGCGCCGACGATGACGTCCCGACCGGTCTTGAGCTGGCCGTCGACCTGCACGACGATCCGGTCGCGCAGCCCGTTGAGCAGCAGGGTCTGCTGCGTCTCGGCCAGGCCCAGCTCCCAGGGGGCGCCGGCGTGCTTGAGCGAGGTCAGTGGGGACGCGCCGGTGCCGCCGTCGTGCCCGGAGATGAGCACCACGTCGGCGTGCGCCTTCGACACCCCGGCCGCGACCGTGCCGACGCCGACCTCGGCGACGAGCTTGACGTGCACCCGCGCCTTCGGGTTGGCGTTCTTCAGGTCGTGGATGAGCTGGGCGAGGTCCTCGATCGAGTAGATGTCGTGGTGCGGCGGCGGGGAGATCAGGCCCACGCCGGGGGTGGAGTGCCGTGTCCTCGCGATCCACGGGTAGACCTTGTGGCCGGGCAGCTGGCCACCCTCGCCGGGCTTGGCGCCCTGCGCCATCTTGATCTGGATGTCGTCGGCGTTCGTCAGGTAGTCGCTGGTCACGCCGAAGCGGCCGGAGGCGACCTGCTTGACCGCGCTGCGGCGCAGGTCACCGTTGGCGTCGGGGACGAAGCGGCGGGCGTCCTCGCCGCCCTCACCGGTGTTCGACTTGCCGCCGAGCCGGTTCATCGCGATGGCGAGCGTCTCGTGTGCCTCGGCGCTGATCGAGCCGTAGCTCATCGCGCCGGTCGCGAACCGCCTGACGATCTCCGAGACCGGCTCGACCTCGTCGATCGGCACCGGCGGGCGCACGCCCGTGCGCAGCTCGAACAGGCCGCGCAGGGTCGAGTTCTCCCGGGACAGCTCGTCGACCTTGTCGGTGTACTGCTGGAAGACGTCGAACTGGCGGGTGCGGGTGGCGTGCTGGAGCAGGAAGACGGTCTCGGGGTTGAACAGGTGGATCTCGCCCTCGCGCCGCCACTGGTACTCGCCGCCGACCTCCAGGCCGCGGTGCGCGAGCTCGGAGGAGACCCGCGGGTAGGCCCGGCGGTGCCGGGCGGCGACCTCCGCGGCGACGACGTCGAGGCCGACGCCGTCGAGGCGCGACGGGGTGCCGACGAAGTAGCGGTCGACGAACTCCTGGGCGAGGCCGATCGCCTCGAAGACCTGCGCGCCGGTGTAGCTGGCGACCGTGGAGATGCCCATCTTGGACATCACCTTCAGCACGCCCTTGCCGAGCGCCTTGATCAGGTGCTTCTCGGCCTGCTCGGGGGTGACGCCGACGACCTCGCCCTCGGCGATCAGCCCGCCCACCGACTCGAACGCCAGGTAGGGGTTGACCGCCACCGCGCCGTAGCCGGTGAGCAGGGCGATGTGGTGGACCTCGCGGGCGTCGCCGCACTCGACGATGAGCCCGACCTTCGTCCTCGTCCGCTCCCGGATCAGATGGTGGTGCACGGCCGCGGTGAGCAGCAGCGACGGGATCGGCGCCTTGCGCTCGTCGGAGTCACGGTCGGAGAGCACGACGATGCGCGCGCCGTCCGCGATCGCCTCGCTGACCCCGGCACAGATCTCGTCGAGCCGCGCAGCGAGCGCCTCTCCCCCGCCGTCGACGTCGTACAGGCCGCGCACCGTCACCGAGGCGAAGCCGGGCATGTCGCCGTCGTCGTTGATGCCAACGATCTTGGCGAGCTGGCCGCTGCTGATCACCGGGTAGGGCAGGTGCACCATCCGGCACGACGCCGGGCTCGGCGCGAGCAGGTTGCCCTCCGGACCCAGCGTGCGCCCGAGGCTGGTGACCAGCTCCTCCCGGATCGCGTCCAGCGGCGGGTTCGTGACCTGCGCGAACAGTTGGGTGAAGTAGTCGAACAGCAGCCGGGGGCGGGCCGAGAGCACCGCGACGGGCGTGTCGGTGCCCATCGAGCCGATCGGCTCCGCGCCCGTGCGCGCCATCGGCGCGACGAGGACCCGCAGCTCCTCCTCGGTGTAGCCGAACACCTGCTGACGGCGCAGCACCGACGAGTGGCCGTAGATGACCTGCTCGCGGTCGGGCAGGTCATCAAGCGAGATCAGCCCGGCGTGCAGCCACTCCGCGTACGGCGCGGCGTTCGCCAGCTCGGTCTTGACCTCCTCGTCGCTGACGATGCGGCCCTGCGCGGTGTCGACGAGGAACATCCGGCCCGGCTGCAGCCGGCCCTTGCGCACCACCTTGTGCGGCGGGATGTCGAGCACGCCGACCTCGGAGGCCATCACGACCAGGCCGTCGTCGGTCACCCAGTAGCGGGACGGGCGCAGACCGTTGCGGTCGAGGACGGCGCCGATGACCGTGCCGTCGGTGAAGGCGATCGACGCCGGGCCGTCCCACGGCTCCATGAGCGTCGAGTGGAACTGGTAGAAGGCGCGCAGCGCCGGATCCATCTCGGCGTGGTTCTCCCACGCCTCCGGAATCATCATGAGCACCGCGTGCGGCAGGCTGCGCCCGCCCAGGTGCAGCAGCTCCAGCACCTCGTCGAAGCTCGCCGAGTCGCTCGCGCCCTCGGCGCAGATCGGGGACAGCCGGGACAGGTCGCCGGGGATGAGGTCGCTGGCCAGCAGCGCCTCGCGGGCCCGCATCCAGTTCCGGTTGCCGCGAACGGTGTTGATCTCGCCGTTGTGGGCGACGAAGCGGTACGGGTGGGCCAGCGGCCAGCTCGGGAAGGTGTTCGTCGAGAACCGGCTGTGCACCAGCGCGATGGCGCTGGAGAAACGGGGATCGTCGAGGTCCGGGAAGTACGCCGAGAGCTGGTGGGTGGTCAGCATCCCCTTGTAGACCAGGGTGCGCGAGGACAGCGACGCCATGTAGACGCCGGTCTCCCGGCGGATCCGCTTGCGCACGCAGAACGCGCGCCGCTCCAGGCCGGCCACGTCGAACCCACCGTCGCCGCCGTCGGCCGGCGCCTGCGCACCCGCCACACCGTTCGCCTCGGTTCCCGCCAGGCTGCCCGGCAGGGCGAGGAACAGCTGGCGCATCCGCGGCTCCACCTCGCGGGCCGCGTGCCCGACGATGTGACTGACGGTGGGCACCTCGCGCCAGCCGAGCACCCGCAGGCCCTCCTGGCGGACGATGCGGCTGATCGTGCGCACCGCCTCGTCCCGCTCGCCGGCGACCTGCGGCAGGAAGGCGATACCGACCGCGTAACGCCCGGGGGCCGGCAGCGCGAAGTCGACGACGTCGCGCAGGAACAGGTCCGGGACCTGGACGAGGATGCCGGCCCCGTCGCCGGTATCCGGGTCGCTGCCCGACGCGCCGCGATGATCGAGATTGCGCAGGACGGTCAGGCCCTGGTCGACCAGCTCATGGCTGCGACGACCGTGCACGTCGACGACGAAGCCGACACCACAGGCGTCGTGTTCGAAGGTGGGGTCGTAGAGACCTTGCGCACTCGGCATCCGGCGAAGTCCTGTCCGTCTTCAGGGGCTGAAGGAGAGGCGGACGACGCTGTCCGAGGGTGGATCATGGCATGACGACGCTGGCCCAGCGGCTGTATGCCTCCCGTCGAGTGTGCCACGCGTAGCGGCGATACGCCTTGATCATATATGTCCCGGAGATCACAGCCGTATAACGTCACATTTCCCGGCATCCCCCCGAGCGGCCCGGTAATGGCATCGCCGCCGAGACGTCACCCCGCGTTCATCGCGTCCCGGTGCTCGACGCGTTCGCCTCGCTCGACGCATTCGTCTGACGTGGCGCATCCGCCTGGCCTGGCGCGTCAGCCTGGCTCGACGTGCCGTCCGTGGCGTCGTCGGTGGGCGCGCCGTCGTCCGCCGGCGAACCATCCCCCACGGTCTCGCCCTCGCCTGCGCCCGTGGACCCGCTGGACGTGCCGGCGGGGCGGCGGGCGCCCCTGCCCGCGAGGCCGAGCTCCCGCTGCTCCGCCGCGGAGACGTCCTGGTCGACGGGGCTGCGGTTGACCACCAGCGCGACGACCGCCGCGACGCAGACCAGCATCGACGTCCAGACGTTCACCCGCAGGCCGAGCACGTGATCGGCCGTGTCGATGCGCAGCAACTCGATCCACAGCCGGCCGAACGTGTACAGGGCCACGTACAGGGCGAACAGGCGCCCGCGGCCGAGGCGGTGACGCCGGTCCACATAGAACAGGATCCCGGCGACGGCGAGGTTCCAGAGGAATTCGTAGAGAAACGTCGGGTGGTATGTGGCGATGTCGGGATAGACCCGATGGGCCGTGTCGATGTGCAACGCCCAGGGCAGCGTGGTGGGCCGACCGTACAGCTCCTGGTTGAACCAGTTCCCCCAGCGGCCGATGGCCTGGGCCAGGACGATGCCGGGCGCGGCCGCGTCGGCGAACAGGGCGAGGCTGATCCCGAGGCGGCGGGCGGCGATCCACGCGCCGAGGGCGCCGCCGGCGATCGCGCCCCAGATGCCGAGGCCGCCGTTCCAGATCTTCACCACGTCGCCCACGTGCCCGTTGGCGCCGAAGTAGGGGTCCGGCGTGCTGAGGACGTGGTAGATGCGGGCCCCGACGATCCCGAAGGGAACCGCCCAGAAGGCGATCTCGCTGGCGATCTCGGGCTCCAGGCCGCGGGCGCGCAGCCGGCGGCCGGTGACCACGATGGCGACCACGATCCCGATAATGATCATCAGGGCGTAGGCGCGCAGCGGCACCGGCCCGAGATGCACCACACCGCGGGACGGACTGGGGATGGCGGCGACTACCACGGTGGTCAGGCTATCTCGGCGCCTGGGGTCGACGGCGATCGGGACGTGGCGAACGGTTGTCAGGCGGACGCGGGCACGGCCGCGCGCACCCCCGCCGCCAGGTCGGCGGCCAGGGCCCGGATGCCGTCCAGAGCGGCGGCCTCACCGAGGCCGCGGCGTTCGGCGTCCAGCAGCACCCGCACCAGCGCGGAGCCGACGATGACGCCGTCGGCGAATCCCGCGACCTGGGCGGCCTGGGCCGCCGTGCTGACCCCGAGACCCACCGCCACCGGCAGTGTCGTCGCCGCGCGGACCCGCTCGACCAGGCTCGCGGCCTGTTCCCCGACCTCGGCGCGCGCCCCGGTTACGCCCATCAGCGAGGCCGCGTAGACGAACCCGCGGGCGATACCGGCGACCCGCCGGATCCGCTCGTCCGACGAACTCGGGGCCACCAGGAACACCGAGTCCAGGCCGTGCTCGGCGCTGGCGGCGAGCCAGGGGCCCGCCTCCTCGGGCGGCAGATCGGGGGTGATCGTTCCGGCCCCGCCGGCGGCGGCGAGGTCGACGGCGAAGCGGGCCGGGCCGTAGCGGTCGATCGGGTTCCAGTAGGTCATGACGACGGTCGGAGCGCCGGTCGTGGCGACGGCCTCGACGGTGCGCAGCACGTCCCGGGTCGTCACCCCGCCGCGCAGCGCCGCGTCGGCGGCATCCTGGATGACCGGCCCGTCCATCGTCGGGTCGGAGTAGGGCAGGCCGACCTCCACCACGTCGACGCCGGCCTCGACCATCGCCCGCATTGCGGCGATCGCGCCGTCGACCGTGGGATACCCGGCCGGCAGGTAGCCGACCAGCAGCGACCGGCCCTCCTCGCGGGCCGCCGCGAAACACGCGTCCAACCGGCTGTGCATCGTGCGTCCGTTCTCCGTCGGGCCCGCGGGGGCCGGGGTGGATGAGCTCGGTCAGCCGCGCGCGGGCGCGTCCTCGCCGGGGGCGGGCTCGCCACCGGCCTCCGGATCGAGCAGGTCGAACCAGCGAGCGGCGGTGTCGACGTCCTTGTCGCCGCGGCCCGAGCAGTTGACCAGGACCGTCGCCTCCGGGCCGAGCTCGCGGGCCACCCCGAAGGCGCCGGCGAAGGCGTGCGCGCTCTCGATCGCCACGAGGATGCCCTCGGTGCGGGCGACGAGCGCGAGCGCCTCCATGGCGGCGGCGTCGTCGACCACGCGGTAGCTGGCCCGCCCGGTCTCGTGCAGCAGGGAGTGCTCGGGACCGATGCCGGGATAGTCCAGCCCGGCGGAGATCGAGTGGGACACCTGCGTCTGGCCGTCGTCGTCCTGCAGCAGGTAGGTCCGCATGCCGTGCAGGACGCCCGCCGAGCCGCCGGCGATCGCCGCCGCGTGCCGCCCGGTGGCGACGCCGTCCCCGCCCGCCTCGCAGCCGATCAGCGCGACGCCGTCGTCGGGGATGAACGGGTGGAAGATGCCCATCGCGTTGGATCCCCCGCCGACGCAGGCGACGACAGCGTCGGGCAGGCGCCCGATGCGCTCGAGGACCTGAGCGCGGGCCTCCACGCCGATCACGCGCTGGAAGTCGCGCACCATCATCGGGAAGGGATGCGGCCCCATGACCGAGCCGATGCAGTAGTGGGTCCGGTCGACGGTCGCGACCCAGTCGCGCAGCGCCTCGTTGATGGCGTCCTTGAGGGTGCGGCTGCCGGAGGTGACGGGGATGACCTCCGCGCCGAGCAGGCGCATCCGGGCGACGTTGAGCGCCTGCCGACGGGTGTCCTCCTCGCCCATGTAGACGACGCACTCGAGGCCCAGCAGCGCGCAGGCGGTGGCCGTGGCCACCCCGTGCTGGCCGGCGCCGGTCTCTGCGATGACCCGGGACTTGCCCATCCGGCGGGTCAGCAGGCACTGACCGAGCACGTTGTTGATCTTGTGTGAACCGGTGTGCGCCAGGTCCTCGCGCTTGAGCAGGATGCGGGCGCCGCCGATCCGCTCGGTGAGCCGGCGCGCGTCGGTGAGCGGCGTGGGCCGCCCGGCGTAGGTGGCGAGCAGATCGTCGAGCTCGGCGGTGAACGCCTCGTCCGTGCGGGCCCGGTCGTAGGACTCGGTCAGCTCGTCGAGCGCCGCCATGAGCGCCTCGGGCACGAACCGTCCACCGAAGCGCCCGAAATGCCCGGACGCGTCAGGGAACGCCTGCCAGTCCCCCACGCCCGGACGACCGGTGCCGACCTCGGTCGGATCGGACGAGGCCGCGGCGGGAGAGGCTGACGGAGCAGCGGTTCGACTGGACACGGTCCTGACTGTATCGGTCCGGACCGGCGGGACGCCGACGCCGGCACCGGCTGTGGACACCGCACCGGCTGTGGACACCGGCGCCGGGTGTCAGCGTCCGACCCGGGCCGCCGGATGCGCCCCCGCGGCCACCAGGTCCGCGACGGTCTGGCGGGGATCACCGGTCACCGCGGCCTCGCCGACCAGCACCGCGTCCGCCCCGGCCGCCGCGTAGGCGAGCAGGTCGTGCGGCCCGCGTACGCCGGACTCGGCGACCGAGAGCACACCCGCCGGGATCATCGGGGCCAGCCGGGCGAAGGTGCCCCGATCGACCTCCAGGGTGCGCAGGTCGCGTGCGTTCACGCCGATCAGCCGGGCGTCGGCGTCCAGCGCCCGGACCAGCTCGGCCTCGTCGTGGACCTCGACCAGCGCGGTCATCCCCAGCGACTCGATCCGCTCGCGCAGGCCGACCAGCCGGGGCTGGTCGAGCGCGGCGACGATGAGCAGCACGATGTCGGCGCCGTGCGCGCGAGCCTCGAAGACCTGGTAGGGCGAGACGACGAAGTCCTTGCGGAGCAGGGGGACGTCCACCGCCCGCCGCACGGCGTCGAGATCGGCGAGCGAGCCGCCGAACCGGCGGCCCTCCGTCAGCACACTGATCGCCGCGGCGCCACCGGCCTCGTAGTCGAGGGCCAGGGCGGCCGGATCGGCGATGGCCGCGAGGCTGCCCTTGGACGGGGAGCGGCGCTTGACCTCGGCGATCACCGACACCGGGGAGTCACGCAGGACGGCGAGGGCGTCCCTGGGGTCGGGGACGCGCTCCACGCGCTGCTTGAGGTCTGCGAGGGAGGTCTGCTGTTCACGCGCGGCCAGATCGGCGCGCACCCCGTCGAGGATCTCGGCGAGAACGCTCATCGACCCGCGCTCGCGGCTGTCGCGGTCATGCCGCCGATGGTAGGCCAGTGCGCCATGGCGGGCCCGAGGCACCCGCGCCTTGCTACCACCCGCGACCAGCCACCCTCATCCGCGGGACCGGCCGCCACGCCCGGGCGGATCCGCCCGCCGCGCCACTCGCCGCGCCGGCTGGCGCGGCGCGCTGGCCGAACCCGCCCGCGATCCCCTATAGTCGAACACGCGTTCGAGATCGAGGGAGTTCCGATGGACACTCGCCCCACCTCCTTGCCGTCGCTGTCGGGATGTGCGCCGCCCGGCGCCGCCGACGAGCGGGCCGATCCGCTCGAAGGGCTACGCCGCCGCCTGGCCCGGATGGACACACTGATGAGCCTGCTGGAGGCCGACCTGGATCGCCAGCGCGGCGCGCTGGCGGCGCTCGCGGCCGCGCCGGATCTGCCTGGCCTGCCTGTCCTGCCTCCCGCGCCGGCCCCGCGCCCGGCCGGGTCGAACCGACCGGGCGGTGGCCTGCGCCCGGTCTCGTCCGGGCCGGCGAGCCGTAGTGGGGGGCGGGGGGCCGGCCGGCGCGGTGGGCCCCGGTGATCAGGTGGGGTCGTGGCCCCGCTCGATCGCGTCCCAGGCGTCGACCGGCCTGGCATCGCGGGCCTGGTAGCGGCCGGACATCACCGGCCAGCGGCGGCCGCGCGCGGCGGCGAGCGCGCCGGCGGCGGTGAGCAGCACGCCACCGAGCATGGCCAGCCACGGCCCGGCCGTGCGATGGATGTCGGTGATGGACGCCTGGCCGCCGACGGCGAACGGGCGGACCTCGTCGGTGCGCCGCAGGGCCGGCAGCGGATCGAGCCCGATCCGGGCGGTCACGTAGACGACGCCTATCCCCGCGGCGGCGGCGAGCAGGCCGACGACGGTACGCCCGATGCGGCGGGTCGCGACGATCGCGACGACGGCGGCGAGCCCCAGCAGGGCGAGGGCGGTCGCGGCCGAGGCGAGTCGGTTACCGGTCCAGTGGACGGCGAGCGGCGCCGCCACGGCGGAGCCGTCCTGGCCGGAGTGCGGGGCACCGATCCGTGCGGAGACCCAGGTCGCCCCGCCGCAGGCCAGGACCAGGCCCGACCCGAGCAGGCAGCCGAGCACGGCGAGACCCCGCTCCCGCCGCCCCTGCCGGTCGGCCTGCGATCCCTGCCGGTCGGCGGAGGTCGGCGGGCGCCCGGCGGGATCAGCGTGGCGGGTGCCGGTCGGGCTGGTGGGCGGCCGGCCGTCGGGGGTCATGCCGGCGGCCGCAGCGACTCGGCGACCTCGATCGCGCGCAGGACCGCTGCCGCCTTCGTGCGGCTCTCCAGGTCCTCGGTGGCCGGATCGGAGTCGGCGACGATCCCGGCGCCGGCCTGCACGTAGGCCATGCCGTCGCGCAGCACGGCGGTGCGGATCGCGATCGCGGTATCCAGGTCGCCACCGAAGTCCAGATAGCCGACCACGCCGCCGTACACGCCACGGCGGGTCGGCTCCAGCTCGTCGATGACCTCCATCGCGCGGACCTTCGGCGCCCCGGACAGCGTGCCCGCCGGGAACGTCGCGGTCAGCACGTCCACGGCGCTGCGTTCCGGCGCCACCTCACCGATCACCGTGGAGACGATATGCATGATGTGCGAGTACCGCTCGACAGCGGCGAACTCGACGACCCGCACCGAACCGGGCACACAGACCCGCCCGAGATCATTGCGGACCAGGTCGACGAGCATCACGTGCTCGGACCGTTCCTTCGGATCGGCCAGCAGCTGCGCCGCGAGCTCGGCGTCCTGCTCCGGCGTCGTCCCCCGCGGGCGGCTGCCCGCGATGGGATGCAGCAGGGCGCGCCGGCCCGTGACCTTGACGTGCGCCTCCGGCGAGGAGCCGACCACATCGTGGTCGCCGAACCGCAGCAGGTACATGTACGGGCTCGGGTTGGTGGTCCGCAGCACCCGGTAGACGTCCAGCGGATCGGCGGCGGTGGCCCGCTCGAACCGCTGGGAGACCACGATCTGGAAGCACTCCCCGGCCCGGATCTCCTCGATCGCCCGCCCGACGGCGGAGTGGTACTCCCCCGGCGGCGTGGCGGAGACGAACTCCCCGACGCCGGTGACCGCGCCCGTCGTGGTCGCCACCGTCGGCTCGCTCCACTTGGCCAGGTCGCTGGTCATCGCGTCGAGGCGGGCCACCGCGTCGTCGTACAGCGCGTCCAGGTCCGCCGCGCCGGCGACCGCGGTGGCACCGCCGTCGCGGGCCGCCTCGCGGCCGGTGAACGCGTTGGCCACCAGCAGGCAGGAGCCGTCCCGATGGTCGAGGACTGCCAGGTCGGTGGCCAGGAGCATCCGCAGCTCGGGCAGGTGGAGGTCGTCGACGGCGTGCGAGGGCAGCCGCTCGATGCGGCGCACGATGTCGTAGCTCAGGTAGCCGACGAGGCCGCCCATCAGCGGCGGGACGTCGGGGCCGTTCGCCGCGCGCAGGTGGCGTTCCACCGCGCGCAGGATGTCCAGCGGATCGCCGTCGGTCGGCACGCCCGGCGGAGGGGTGCCATCCACCCAGACCGCCTGCCCGTCGCGCTCGGTCAGGGTTGCCGCCGCCCGCACGCCCACGAACGAGTAGCGCGACCACTCGCCGCCGTGCTCGGCGGACTCCAGCAGGAACGTTCCCGGGCCACCGGCAAGCTTGCGGTAGATCCCGACCGGGGTCTCCCCGTCGGCGAGCAGGCGGCGGGTGACGGCGACGACCGGATGGGCCGCAGCGGCGGCGTGGAATCCGGCCCGGTCGGGGACGATGCGCCCGGTTGTCATCGGTCGGTGCCCGCCTGTGCCGTGGCGGGCGGGTTACCCACGCGGGCCGGCAGCGGATCGGCGTCGAAGCAGGTCCGGGTGCCGGTGTGGCAGGCCGGACCGATCTGGTCGACCCGGAGCAGGACGGCGTCGCCGTCGCAGTCGAGCGCTACCGAGCGCACCCACTGCTGGTGGCCGGACGTGTCTCCCTTGACCCAGTACTCGCGGCGGCTGCGGCTCCAGTACGTGGCCCGGCCGGTCGTCAGCGTCCGGTGCAGCGCCTCGTCGTCCATCCACCCGAGCATCAGCACCTCTCCGGTGTCGTGCTGCTGGGTGATGGCCGGGAACAACCCCGCGCCGTCACGGCGCACGCGGGCGGCGATGGCGGGATCCAGAGCGCTGCTGGGACGATCGGTCACGGCTTCATTCTGCTCTCCGCCAGGCCCGCCCCGCCGGCCCGGCCGGGTCGGCGTCCGCGGGCCCGGCCGGTGCCGGGACGGCGAGGCGGTCGGCGCCACCCGCGGCCGACCCGATGCCCGCCGCCCACGACCGGTGCAGGCGCTGGTACACGCCGGGCCGTGCGACGAGGTCGCGGTGGTGACCGCGCTGCGCGATCCGTCCGGCGTCGACGACCACGACCTCGTCGGCGGCCTCGGCCGTGGACAGGCGGTGGGCGATGGTCACCGAGGTGCGGCCGCGGGTCAGCTCGGCGAGCGCGGTGGCGAGGCGCACCTCGGTCTGCGGGTCCACCGCCGAGGTCGCCTCGTCGAGCACCAGCAGATCCGCGTCGGCCAGCCAGGCCCGGGCGAGCGCGACGAGCTGGCGCTCACCCGCCGACAGCCGCGAGCCGCCCTCGCCGACCCGCGTCCGTGCGCCCGCGGGCAGCCCGCTCAGCCAGTCAGCGACACCGAGGGCCTCGAAGGCGGTCATTACGTCCGCGTCGTCGGCCTCCGGACGGCCGTAGCGGACGTTGTCCGCGATCGTCAGGTCGAACAGGAAGCCGTCCTGTGGCACGAGCAGCACCCGCGAGCGCAGCGAGGCGAACCTCACCTCGGGCAGCGGCACACCGCCGACGGAAACGGCGCCGCTGGTCGGGTCCATCAGACGGGTCAGCAGCTTCGCCAGCGTGGTCTTGCCCGAGCCCGTCTCACCGACCACGGCGACCCGGGTCCGCGGCGCGATCTCCAGATCGATGTCGCGCAGCACGGGCGGCCCCTGCGGGTAGGCGAACCCGACGGCGGCGAACCGCACGCCCAGGGCGCCGGCGGGCAGGTCCCGGCCGGCGGGCGCTCCCGGCCGCGCGCCCGCCTCGCCGTCCACGCTCGCCGCGGCGGGCCCGGCGAGGCCGAGCGCCGGGTCTCGCACGTCCGTGGGCAGGTCGAGGACGTCGAGCACCCGCCGCAGGCCGGCGAAGGCGTTCGCGGCGTCGTTGAGCACCTCCGTCATCGACTGGATCGGCATCACGAACAGCGTCATGAGGAACAGGAAGGCGACCAGGCGCCCGGTGCTGATCTCGCCGGCGACGCCCAGCGCGACCCCGGCGGCGACGACCGCGGCCGTCGCGAGCGCGGCGACGAGCTCGCTCAGCGAGAACACGCCGGCCACGAGGCGCTGGGCGGAGGTCTGCGCCGACCGGTAGCGGTCGATGGACCCGTCGATGCGCCGTGCGGTGCGCTCGCCGATGCCGTAGGCACGGACGACCGGCGCGCCCACGACCGCCTCGGCGACCGCGCCGAGCAGGTCCCCGACCCGTTCCCGGACCAGCGCGTAGCGGCGGGCGAGGCGGTGCTGCAGCACCCGGGTCAGCAGGAACATCGGGATGTAGAAGGCCTGCACGAGCAGCGTCAGCGGCCAGGAGTAGACGAGCATCAGCACCGTCGCCAGCAGCATCTGCCCGGTCGATACCAGCAGCATCACGCCACCGAACTGGAGGAACTGCGACATCTGGTCGACGTCGCTGGTCACCCTGCCGGTCAGCGACCCGCGGCGCTGCGCCGACTGGCTGAGCACCGACAGGTCGTGGATGTGGCGGAACGCGCGGATCCGCAGGGTCGCCAGCGTGCCCTCCGACACCCGGTACAGCCGCAGGTTCATCCGGTAGGTCGCGACCGTGGTCAGCACGATCACCCCCGCGGCCGTCCCGACGGCAGCACCGACCAGGCCGAGATCGACCGTGTCGCCCGCCAGGCCGCGGTCGAGGATCTGCTGCACGACCACCGGAATGACGACCTTGCCCACGGTCGCCACCAGGGCCAGCGCCAGCGTGCCCAGCAGGCCGCGGGTCAGCCCCGGCGAGATCGCCCGCAGCCGCCGCAACGTCGACGCCAGCGACGGCGGCCCCACCGAGGGCGGCGGCACCGGTGACGGCTCCGGGGTGGGCCGCGTGGACGGGGCGGACGGGGCGGGCCGCGTGTGCGGGATGGAGGACGTCAAGGCGCTGCCTCCGCGACCCGCTCCTCGGGCCGCGGATCACCCGGCGGGTCCTCATGCGGCCCAGGTGGTGGCCCGGGGGGTGTCTCCGGCGCGAGGTCCGCGCCGGCGGCGCGGGCGGCCTCCTCGTAGGCCGTGAGAAGGGCCGCGTACCGCGGCGAGGAGGCAAGCAGGTCCTCGTGTCGACCACGCCCGATCACCCGGCCGCCATCGAGGTGGATCACCTCGTCCGCGAGCGCGATCGTCGAGCGGCGCTGGGCGACGACGACCACGGTCGAGGTGCCGGCGCTGGCCCGCAGGCCGGCCAGGATTTCGGCTTCCACCCGGGGATCGACGCTGGCCGTCGCGTCGTCCAGCACGAGCAGGCGGGGACTGCGCAGCAGGGCTCGAGCCAGGCAGATCCGCTGCCGCTGGCCGCCCGACAGTGTCGTCCCGCGTTCCCCGACCCGCGTGTCGAGGCCATCGGGCAGGGCGGCGACGAACCCGGCGGCCTGGGCGCGGTGCAGTGCGGCCCAGACCTCCTCATCGGTGACGTCCGCGCCGAGGGTGATGTTCGCCCGGGCAGTGTCGTCGAACAGGAACGCCTGCTGCGGCACGATCGCGACGGCCCGGCTGACCTCGCCGGCCGCGAGCTCCCGCAGGTCCACGCCGTCGAGCAGCACGGCGCCGTGGCCTGGGTCGACGAGCCGGGCGAGCAGGCCCATCAGTGTCGACTTGCCGGCACCGGTGCGGCCGGTCACGGCGACGACGCTGCCCGGTGCCACCTCGAAGCTCACCTCGTCCAGCACGCGCCGCCCGCCGGCGTTACCAGCGCAGGAGGGACCACCACCGGCCGCCGAGGCGCCCTCGGCCGCGAAAGCGTCGCCGGCGGCGGAGTCATCGGCGGCGGAGTCGTCGCCGGCGGCGAGAGCGTCGTCGGACGGGAGGTGGGCGGTCGGGTAGACGTAGCCGACCGTGTCCAGGCGCAGTGCCGCGGGGCCGGTGGTCGACAGGCCACGGGCGCCGTACTGGTCCTCGCCGCGGGCGCGGGTCACGGAGCCCACCCGCTGGGAGCCGACCACCGCACGGGGCAGATCGCCGAACACCCAGCCGAAGGCACGCAGCGGGAAGGCGAGCAGGGTGAACAGGTAGGCGACCCGGACGAGCTGCCCGACGTCCATCGCCCCCGAACGGATCCGCATCGCGCCGACCAGCAGGACAAGCAGGATGCCGAGGTTCGGCAGCGCCTCCGCCAGCGGATCGAAAAGGCCGCGCAGCCGCCCGGCGCTGATCATCGCGTCGCGCAGCCGGGTCGCCTGCTCGGCGAAGCGGACGGTCTCCTCCTCCTCACGACCCAGCGACTTCACGACGAGAGCGCCGTCGAACGACTCGTGCGCCACCGCGCTGACCTTGCCGCGCAGCCGCTGGGCGCTGGCGTACCGCGGCCACACCCGCCGGCCGTACCAGACGTTGAGCGCGCCGAACGCGGGGAACACGACGAACCCGATCAGCGCGAGCACCGGATCGGTGAGCAGCAGCAGGACCAGCGCCGCCCCGAGCATGACGAGGGCTCCGAGGGCGAACGGCAGGGGCATGAGCGGCGACCAGATCGCCTCGACGTCCGCGTTGGCGTTGGACAGCAAGGTTCCGGTGGAGTGGCGCTGGTGCCAGGACAGCGGCAGCCGCAGGTACTGGCGGGTCACGGCATGCCGGTCGTGGGCCTGCAGCCGGAAGACCACCGCTCCGCCGGCGAGGCGGCGCAGGAACATGCCCAGCGCGCGGACGAGTCCGACGAGCGCGAGCGCCCCGGCCGCCACCGCGACGGCCGACCAGTCGGCGTGGCCGTCGCGGACGGCCGGGATCAGCACCCGGTCCGTGGCCTCCCCGAGGACGATGGAGCTGGCCACCCCGGTCAGTGTGAACAGGCTGCCACCGAGAGCGGCGAGGGCGAACATCCGCGGCTCGCCCCGCACGCCCCGCCACAGGCTCGCGAAGCCGAGGGCCAGGACCCCGGGGCCTCGGTCGCCACCCGCCAGCCGCCGACCCATCCGTATCCTCCGTACCAACCCGTGTGCCTGCCGCGCGTCACCGTGCCGGCGCCCGCGGCGTCGGCACCGGCCGGATCAGCGCACGGGAACGTCCGCGCCGCGCAGCGCCGCCTTCACCTCGCCGATGCGCAGCTGGCCGAAGTGGAAGACGCTGGCGGCGAGCACCGCGTCCGCGCCGGCTGCGATCGCCGGCGCGAAGTGCGCCAGATCACCGGCGCCGCCACTCGCGATCACGGGCACGTCGACCTCCGCGCGCACCGCTGTGATCATCTCCAGGTCGTAGCCGTCCCGGGTGCCGTCGGCGTCCATCGAGTTGAGCAGGATCTCGCCGGCGCCGAGCTCGACGACGCGGGCGGTCCAGGCGACGGCGTCGATGCCCGTCCCCTTGCGTCCGCCGTGGGTGGTCACCTCGAAGCGGGGCCCGTCCGGGTCGGGGCAGCGGCGGGCGTCGACCGAGATCACGATGCACTGGTTGCCGAAGCGGTGCGCGCACTCGCGGACCAGCTCGGGGCGGGCGACGGCGGCGGTGTTGATCCCGACCTTGTCGGCACCGGCGCGCAGCAGCCGGTCGACGTCGTCACCGGAGCGGACACCGCCGCCGACCGTGAGCGGGATGAAGACCTGCTCCGCGGTGCGCGCGACGATGTCGTAGGTGGTCCGCCGGTCGCCGCTGGAGGCGGTGATGTCGAGGAACGTCAGTTCGTCGGCGCCCTCGGCGTCATAGAGACGGGCCATCTCCACCGGGTCGCCCGCGTCGCGCAGGTCGGTGAAGTTCACGCCCTTGACGACCCGGCCGCCGTCGACGTCGAGACAGGGAATGACCCGGACAGCGAGGGTCAACGCTCCTGCCCCCGCGGCGGGGCCGCCGCCCCGCCGGCGACGGCGAGGGCCTCGGGCAGGGTGAAGGCGCCGGCGTACAGGGCCTTGCCGACGATCGCGCCCTCGACGCCGGGCACGGCGGCGATCGCCGTGAGGTCCGCCAGCGACGACACGCCGCCGCTGGCCACCACCGGGCGGTCGGTCGCGGCCGTCACCGAGCGCAGCAGCTCGACGTTCGGGCCGGTCAGGGTGCCGTCACGGCGGACGTCGGTGACGACGTACCGGGCGCAGCCGTCGGCGTCGAGGCGGGCCAGCACGTCGAACAGCTCGCCGCCCTCCTGCGTCCAGCCGCGGGCCGCGAGGGTGGTGCCGCGCACGTCGAGCCCGACGGCGATCCGCTCCCCCACCCGGTCGATCGCGCGGCGGACCCAGTCGGGGTTCTCCAGCGCGGCCGTGCCGATGTTGACCCGGGTGGCGCCGGTGGCGAGCGCGGCGTCGAGCGAGTCGTCGTCGCGGATGCCGCCGGACAGCTCGACGGCGACGTCCACCGCGCGCACGACCTTGGCGATCAGCTCCCGGTTCGAACCCCGGCCGAACGCGGCGTCGAGGTCCACCAGATGGATCCACTCGGCGCCGTCCCGCTGCCAGGTCAGCGCCGCCTCGAGCGGGTCGCCGTACGACGTCTCGGAACCGGCCTCGCCCTGGACGAGGCGCACGGCGCTGCCGTCGGCCACATCGACGGCGGGCAGCAGAGTCAGAGCCATGAGCGCCACCCTACGGGTTTCCCGCAGGCCAAGGATCCGCCACCGGATCGGGGACCGCTCGTCCGGCCCGGGTTTCAACCCGACCGACGACGGGGATCCCGGCGATCCGGACGCGGCGCGCCCCGGCATGCCGCCGGCATCCACCCGGACGGGAGGCCCGCGAGATGACCAACCCAGATCCACGGTCCGCTCCCACCGTCGGCAGCGGTCACGTCCCGCGCCCGGTCGACACCGTGTGTTACGAAGTTCACCGACTGTCGGTGGCGACCGGCCTGTCCTACGACGAGACGGTGCGCCGGTTCGAGGAGGCGGTCCCCACCCTCGACGAGACGCGCTTCGCCGCTCTCGCCGCCGGCCGGCCCAGTTGGGACGAGGTGCGCGCCGCCACCGCGCCGCACGCGACCACCGACTTCCTGCGCTACTGGCGCGGCGACTTCGGCTGGATGCTGCGCGCGGCCGGCGACGAGGGGCGCTGCGTGGAGTACCTGATGGGCAACCACGTGATCGCCGAGCGGATGTTCCGCCACGACCCCGGAGTGCTGTTGCACGCCCCGCTGCGCGTCACGATCCACACCGACCGGCAGGGGGCCACCCGGTTCAGCGTCGACCAGCCGAGCACGCACTTCCGCAGCTACGGCATCCGCGCCGTCACGATCGTCGGCATCGAGCTGGACCTCAAGCTCGCGACACTGCTGGAACGGCTCGGCTTCCCCGTCCCCGACGCCCTCACCAGCGGCCGGGTGCCGGCCATCTGCGTATAACCGCCGCCGGCGAGCCCGTCACGGCCGCCACCACCGCCAGGGCCCGCACTTTCGTGACCGCGCCACAGCGGGCGGTCACGGGCGGCTGGCGGCTGGCGGCTGTCAGGACAGGGCACCGAGCCAGTTCGCGAGCAGGTGGGCGCCGGCGTCGCCGGACTTCTCCGGGTGGAACTGGGTGGCGGCGAGCGGCCCCCGCTCGACCGCGGCGGCGAACGGCTCGCCGTGCTCGCCGACCGTGTCCCCGGCACCCTCGTCGGCCTTCGCCGCGTAGGAGTGGACGAAGTAGAAGCGGGTGTCCGCGGGCAGCCCGGCGAACAGCGCGGAGCCGGCGGGTGGGCGAACCGTGTTCCAGCCCATGTGCGGCAGGATCGGGGCGGCCAGGCGGCGCACCTGGCCGGGCAGCACGCCGAGCCCGATCGTGCGCACCCCGTGCTCCTCGCCGAGCTCATAGAGGACCTGCATGCCCACGCAGATGCCGAGCACCGGCCGGCCGGCGGCGAGCCGCTCCCGCACGACCGCGCCCGCGCCGACCTGGTCGATGCCGGCCATGCACGCCGCGTAGGCACCCACGCCGGGCACGACCAGCCCGTCGGCGGCGCGGGCCGCGTCCAGGTCGGCGGTGACCGTGACGTCCGCGCCGACCCGGGCCAGCGCCCGCTGCGCCGAGCGCAGGTTGCCCGACCCGTAGTCGAGCACCACCACCCGCCGGCCGGCGGCCCCGCTCACAGCACGCCCTTGGTCGAGGGCACGCCGGCGACGCGCGCGTCGAGGGCCACCGCGTCGCGCATGGCCCGGGCGACCGCCTTGAACTGGGCTTCGACGACGTGGTGGGCGTTGCGCCCGGACAGCACCCGCACGTGCAGCGCGATCCGCGCCGAGGCGGTGATCGACTCGAAGATGTGGCGGGTCAGCGTCGTGTCGTAGGTGCCGATCATCCCGACGAGGTCGGGTTCGACGTGCACGCAGTACGGCCGGCCGGACAGGTCGACGGCGGCCTGCACGAGCGCCTCGTCCAGCGGCACGGTGGCGTCGCCGAAACGGCGGATGCCGGCCTTGTCCCCGAGCGCCTCGCGCAGCGCGGTCCCGAACGCGATCGAAGTGTCCTCGACCGTGTGGTGGGCATCGATGTGCAGGTCACCGCGGGTCCGCACGGTGAGGTCGAAGCCACCGTGCTTGCCGAGCTGGGACATCATGTGGTCGAAGAACGGCACACCGGTGTCGGAGCTCGCCACCCCCGTCCCGTCCAGGTCCAGCTCGATCAGGACGTCGGACTCCAGCGTCTTGCGGGCGATACGGGCAGTGCGGGCCATCGGGGTTACTCGGACCTCTCGGACGGGACCGGTTCGGACGGAGATCAGCGGGTGGCGAGTGTGACGCGGCCGTCCGCGTCGACGTCGGCGCCGGCCAGCACGCGGGTGAGCGCGGCGAGGAACGCGTCGATCTCGCCGGGCAGGCCGGCGGTGACCCGTAGCCAGCCGTCGATGCCGACGTCGCGCACCAGCACCCCGGCGTCCAGCAGCGCCCGCCAGACAGCCTGCTGGTCACCGAAGACGCCGAAGAACACGAAGTTGGCGTCACTGGGGGCGAGCCGAAGCCCGAGGGCGGGCAGCTCGCGGACGATCCGGTCCCGCTGGGCCTTGACCGACTCGACCGTGCCGAGCAGCTCGTCGGCGTGCGCGAGCGCGGTGCGGGCGACGGCCTGGGTGAAGCTCGACAGGTGGTAAGGCAGCCGGACCAGCTGCAGCGCGTCGACGACCGCCGGGTGCGCGGCCAGGTAGCCGACCCGGGCCCCGGCCAGCGCGAACGCCTTGCTCATCGTGCGGGTGACGATCAGCCGCGGGTGCTGCGGCAGCAGCGTCAGCGCGCTGGGCACCCCGGCCCGGCGGAACTCCGCGTACGCCTCGTCGACGACGACCATCCCGCTGCCGACGGCGTGCATCGCCTCGCAGGCGGCGACGACGACGTCCAGCGGCAGGGCGGTGCCGGTGGGGTTGTTCGGCGAACACAGGAACAGCAGCGCCGGGCGGTGCCGCTCGATCGCCCGGGCGACCGCCTCGGCGGACAGCGTGAAGTCCGCCGCTCGCCGCTCGGCCACCCATTCCGTGGCGGTGGCCAGGGCGATGAGCCGGTGCATCGAGTAGGACGGCTCGAAGCCGACGGCGACCCGCCCCGGGCCGCCGAACGCCTGGCACAGCTGCTGGAGGATCTCGTTGGAGCCGTTGGCCGCCCAGACCTGCGCGGTGTGCACGCCGAAACCGGCGTCCGGCGTCAGGTAATAGGCGAGATCGGCGCGCAGCGCGTCGGCACCGCGGTCCGGGTATCGGTTGGCCTCGGTGGCAGCGAGCGTCGCTGCCTTGCCGAGCGCGTCGACGAGCCCGATGGACGGCGGGTGCGGGTTCTCGTTGGTGTTGAGTCGGACGGGCACGTCGAGCTGCGGCGCGCCGTACGGGGACTGGCCGCGCAGGCTGTCCCGCAGTGGCAACCCGTCGAGATCCAACGGCCGCCAGGGCCGGTCGTCCCCCACCGGTGCGGCTACGGCGCCGCCGAATCCGGTTGCCTGGGCTGTCAACGGAATCGAACCTCCACGGCATCGGCGTGTGCGGTGAGGTCCTCGGCGCCGGCGAGCGCGCGCAGCCGCCCGGACACGGCGTGCAGGGCGTCCGGCGTGCTCTCGACGAGGTGGACCTGCCGCTGGAAGGAGGCGACCGACAGGCCGCCGGAGTGGCGCGCCGTGCCGCCGGTGGGCAGGACGTGGTTGGAGCCGGCGAGATAGTCGCCGAGCGGGACCGGAGTGTGGGCACCGACGAACACCGCACCGGCGTGACGCACCCGGGCGGCCACCGCGGCGGCGTCGGCGGTCTGGATCTCCAGGTGCTCGGCGGCCCAGGCGTCGACGACGGCGAGGCCGGCGTCGACGTCGGCGACGAGCGCGATCGCCCCCTGGCCGGCCAGCGCCTCCTCGACGCGCGCCCGGTGGCGGGTGGCGGGCACCTGCTTGCCGAGCTCGATGTCGACCGCGTCGGCGAGCTCGACGGAGGTGGTGACGAGCAGGCAGGCGGTCATCGGGTCGTGCTCGGCCTGCGCGACGAGGTCAGCGGCGACGAACGACGCGTCGGCGGTGTGGTCGGCGAGGATCGCGACCTCGGTCGGGCCGGCCTCGGCGTCGACGCCGACGAGGCCGCGCACCAGCCGCTTGGCCGCGGTGACGTAGACGTTGCCAGGGCCGGTGATCACGTCGACCGGCGGGCAGCTCGCCGTGCCGTGGGCGGCCATCGCGATCGCCTGGGCGCCGCCGGCGGCGTAGACCTCGTCGATGCCGAGCAGCGCGCACGCGCCGAGCACGACCGGGTGCGGCAGGCCGCCGTTGTCACGCTGCGGCGGGGAGAACACGGCGAGCGACGCGACGCCGGCCTCCTGCGCGGCGACCACGTTCATCACGACGCTGCTCGGGTAGGCGACCCGCCCGCCCGGCACGTACAGCCCGACACGCTCGACGGGCACCCAGCGCTCCGTCACCGTCAGCCCCGGGGCGACCTCGATCGTCACCGGCTCGCGCAGCTGGGCGCGGTGCACCAGCCGGGCGCGGCGGATCGCCTCGGCCAGCGCGTCGCGCACCGCCGGGTCGAGGGCCTCGGCCGCCGCGGCCAGCGCGGCCGGGGGTACCCGCAGGGCGGGGGGCCGCACGCCGTCGAACCGCTCGGCCGCGTCGAGGACAGCGGCGTCGCCTCGGGCGCGCACGTCGTCGCAGACCGGGCGGACCGCGTCGACGGCGACGTCCACGTCGATCGGAGCACGCGGCAGCAGCCGCCGGACCTCCGCCGCGGCGGGCGTCGCACCTCGCAGATCCAGCCTTCTCAGCACGCTACGAGGGTAACTGGCGCCGCGAGGACCGGGAAATCACCGCGCGGCGTGGGATGTCAGGCTGGTGCGATGACCGATTCCCGCACCGCGCCCGCGCCGGACGAGTCCCTCGCGACGCTGCTACACGGCTACCGGGTGCACGCGCGGGCCCCGCGCCGCGTGGTGGCGGCCCTGACCGAGCGGCCTCACACGCTGCGCGCGCTGGTGCAGGACTCGGGCCTGCCGCGCCGCTCGGTCGAGGAGATCCTGGCGAGCCTCGGTGACGATCTTCGCCCCGCCGCCGACGGGCGGCTGGTGCTGCGCGCGGGCACCGTCGACCGATACCGGGACATGATCGACTATGCGGAGCTGCGGACGGCGACGTCGATCGACCCGCTGGCCGCCGAGATCGGCCGCCGCGGCGCGCTGACGACGACCATGCACGAGCTGATCGCCGCGGCTCCACGCCCCCGCGCCGAGCTGGACCATGTACCCGCCACCGCGGCGACGGTCGTGCGCCGGGCGGTGTGGCTGTGGACGCACTACGACCTGCGCGGCGCCCACCTGCTGTGCGTCGGCGACCACGACCTGACGTCGCTGGCCGTCGCCCTGTTCGCCACGGGGACGGCGGGCGCGGGCACGGCGGCTGACGCGGCTGCCGCGGGTGCGAGGGGCGGCGACGGGACGGGCTCCGCCGGGCGGGCGGTCCGGGGCGGCGGACCGTCGGTCACGGTGGTCGACATCGACGAGGAGCTGCTGGAATACCTCGACGGCGCGGCCGCCCGGCTCGGCGTGCGGGTGCGCTGCCGGTACGCGGATCTGCGCTTCGGGCTGCCGCCGTCGGTGGCCGCGTCCGCTGACCTCGCCTTCACCGACCCGCCGTACACCGCGGCCGGGGTGGCGTTGTTCGCCGCCCGCGGCGCGCAGGCCCTCGCCGACCGGGAACGTGGGCGGGTCCTCGTCGCCTACGGGTACAGCGAGCGCACGCCCGCGCTCGGCGGCAAGGTGCAGCGGGCGCTGCTCGACCAGGGCCTCGTCTTCGAGGCGATCTGGCCGGCGTTCCACACCTACGACGGCGCGGAGGCGGTCGGCGCCCGCGCCGACATGTACGTCTGCCAGCCGACGCCGGCCACCTGGAAGCGCCTGGAACGGCCGGCCGGCCGCGAGCCGGTGACGCGGGCGATCTACACCCACGGCCGGCTGTCGGAGGAGAGCCGGTCCGCACCGCTCGCCGAGCCGGTCCTCGAGGCGGCGGGCCGGTTCCTGGCCGCGGCGGCGGACGAGGGGTCCGGCGCCTCGAGG
>NZ_FZMO01000102.1 GCF_900197875.1 Frankia canadensis
CGGGCTGCCCCACGATGCCGACGCTGAAGCGCACGCCACGTTCACCCAGGTCACGGCACCTGTCGAGGAACCGTTCGTAGGGCTCCTGGCCCGGGTGGTAGGTCGCCCACAGCGCGAGTCGGCGCACGTCGGCGTCGGCCGTCCAGTCGACGCGGTGGCTGAGGTTGGTCTGGATCGCGACCCGCCCGACGTGCGGCAGGTGGCTGAGCTCCACCAGCGCGCGGCGGTACCACGACCGGACGAGGCCCTCCCCCCACGGGGTGAACAGCACCGACACGCCGTGGGGCTGCTCGCCCACCCAGCCGGTGAAGCGTTCCAGCGCCGCCCGGTCCGCCCGCAGCTGCTCGGGCGTGTCCCGCCGCTTCGCGAACGGGCAGTACCCACAGTCGTGGTCGCAGCTGGCCAGCGGCCCACGGTAGAGGATTGTCAGCGGTTCCATCAGCGGGGGACGTGGTCGGTCATGAGGGCGCGGACGCGGGGTGAGAAGAGGGCCGGTCCGACGGCGTCGGAACGGGCCAGGCCCTCCGCGGACAGTCGCAGGGTGCTCGGGCCGTGCTCCGCCAGCCAGCCGCGCGCGGCGAGGCCCGTGAGCTCGGCGCTGGTGTCGAGGGCGGCGTCGGCGGCGGTGCCGAAGCGGGCGCGGTAGGCGGCCCGGTCGAGGCCGTCGGCCTGCAGCAGGGACTGGACGAGGTGGCGCCGGCGGCGTTCGTCATCGTCGAGGGCGAAGCCGACCCGGGGACGGTCGACGTCGGTCGCGCGCACGTAGTCGTCGATGATCGCGCGTACCTGACGGGCGCCGACCGCGTACTCGAACGAGTAGTGCAGCGCCGAGGTGTACGAGCGGGCGCCACAGCCGAGGCCCACCATCGCGTCGGTCTGGCAGCAGTACCGCGTCCCGCCGGTGCCTGCGTCCGAGTCGAAGCCGTCGGTCGGCAGGCGGAACATGCGCATCGAGACCTGCTCGTATCCCTCGGCCAGCAGGTGGTCGCGGCCCTGGCGGTACAGCTGGAGGCGCTGGTCGTCCCAGTCGAGGTCGCGCCGGCTCAGGCCGGTCAGCGGGCGGACGTACAGCGGGTACAGATACAGCTCCTCGGGCCGCCAGGCCAGCGCCGCCGCCAGCGACCGCCGCCAGCTGGCCGCCGTCTGGCCGCCGATGCCGTAGATGAGGTCGATGTTGAGCGTGGGAAAGCCGAGGGCGCGGATGCGGCCGAGCGCCGCGTCGACGTCGGCCCGTTTCTGCGGACGGCCGGCCGCGCGGGCCTCGTCGTCCAGGAAGCTCTGGACGCCGATCGAGACGCGGGTGGTGCCGCGTTCGCGCAGGACGGCGAGGCGGTCGATGGTCGCGGTGGCCGGTGAGGTCTCCACGCCGAGCGGGATGGTGCCCGATGCGGCGAAGCGGGCGCCGATGTCGCAGAGGCGGTCCAGCTCGCCCGCGGTCAGGTAGGTCGGCGTGCCGCCGCCGAAGGCCGCCGTGGCGAAGGTGGCCTCCCCCAGCGCGTCGGCGACGCGCGTGGCCTGGCGTTCCAGCGCGTCCAGGTAGGCGCCGGTGAGGCCGGCGGGCGCGCCCGTGCGGGTGAACAGGTTGCAGAAGCCGCAGCGCATCTCGCAGAACGGGATGTGCAGGTAGAGGGCGAGCGCGGACCGGTCCTCGCCGGCCCACACGTCGTGCAGGCGGGGCGCGGGTGTGAGCGGGCGGTAGGCCGTCTTGTGCGGGTACGCGTAGACGTACTGCTGGTAGGGACTGTCGCCCCGCGGGTACGTGCCGCCATCGTCGATCATGACAGCACGAACTCGCCGTACGGGACGGTCCAGACGACCTCGTGGCCGAGGCGATGGCCGGTGTGGCCGTCCTCGCCGTAGGCGGTGCCGTGGTCCGAGCAGACGATCACGAAAGACGGACGGCGCATCAGCGCGAACAGCCGGCCGAGCGCCCGATCGACGTGGCGCAGCGCGGCGGCGTGGGACGCGCGGGTGTCGCCGTGCTCGCGGGTGGCGCCGTCCAGGTAGAACCAGTTGGGCTGGTGCAGCGCGGCGACGTTGAGCAGCAGGAAGAGCCGCTGGTCGGGTGGCTGCCGGTCCAGCACCTCGGCGATCCGGTCGATCTGGTGGTCCAGCGAGCCGGGGTCGGTGACGCCGAACCGGGTCTCCCAGTGACTCTCGGCGAACAGGCCCGGCAGCGCGGAGCCGATCGGCGTGAGCCGGTTGAAGAAGCCGACACCACCGACGCAGACCGTGTGATAGCCGCTGGCCGCGAGCCCGGACGGGAGGTCGGCGGCGTCGAACGTCCAGGTGCCGGGGGCGGTGGTCGCGCTACCGGGGAAGCTGCCGGCGAACAGGCGCGGATGCGGGCCGGGGTTGGCCGGCGTCGGCAGGAAGCCGGCGAGCATCGCGGTGTGCGCCGCGTAGGTGAAGCTGCCCGGGGTGTGGCGGCGCTCCCAGCGGCCGCCGGGCAGCAGGCCGCACAGCGTCGGCGTCTGCCCGGCGGCCGCGAGTTCGGCCGCGACGTCGTAGCGCAGCGTGTCCAGGGTGATCAGCAGCAGGTCGTGACTGCCGACGACCTCGTTCATGTCCCGACTCACGAGGCGGCTCCAGCCAGGTGCGCCGCGAGCATGGCGCGGACCTGGGCGGCGTAGGCGTCGAGCCCCTCCGCCCAGGTGCCGGTCAGCCCGGTGATCCCAGGCAGCAGATCACCGAAGGCATTGACCTCACCGACCGCGACGCGGCGCCAGCCGAGCTCGACGAGCAGGTCGACGCCGACCATCAGGCTGCCCGGGAAGCAGGCCGCCGCCCGCGCGCACGTCTCCAGCGCCCGGTGCCACCCGACCGGGCCGAGCGCCTCGCGCACCGCGGGCACCGAGCCGCGGGCACCCCCGAGGTGCAGGTTCGTCATCGGGGTGCCGCTGGTCCGGACGACCACGTGGGTCGGCTCGCCGGCGATCACCACCACCCGCAGGTCGAGGACGCGGCCGTCCAGGGCCGCCTTGGGCCGCCACCGCTCGACGTGCAGCCCGTCCGGCGCCAGCGCGTCGATCAGGGCGGCCACCTCGGGCTCCGCGTCGTAGGCCCGCACCCGCAGCGCGTTGACGTACCCGGCGCCCTCGCCCGCCGGCGCAGCGGAGGTGACGGCCCTGACCCGCCCGCCGGGCGCCGCCCGCAGCGCGACGACGCCGGCGGCGGACGATCCGTGCGCCGGCTTGACGAACACCTGGTGCAGGCCCGCCGCCGCCATCCGCGCGCGCAGCTCGGCATAGTCACCGACGGGCCCCAGCGCCTCGGGGACGGGGACGCCCGCCGCGTGCAGCCGGGCGTGGCAGCGCCGTTTGTCGCACAGCACGGCGATCTCGTCCACGTCACCGAGCGGCCGCGCGCCGACGGCCGCGCCCGCGGCGGCGATGCGCGCAAGCGCCGCGGTGAAGGTGGCGTACCACCGCGCGCCGCCACCGACCCGCGCCGGATCGCCGGGCCCCCGCAGCAGCGCGTCGACCTCGGCGTCGTCGCCCGGCGAGTCGATCCGCAGCGGCGCGCCGGGCACGATCCCCAGCCCGCCGCCGCTGCCACCGCCGCCAGGGCCACCGCCGCCAGGGCCGGTGGCGCCCAGCACGCGCGCCCACGGGACGACATGTGGCTCGTCCAGGCCGCCCGCACGGCACGCGGCGGCGAACATCGCGACGCGCCGGTCTCCGGGCGACCCGATCACGGTGACCATCACGCTGCTATTCCGAGACCGCGACGTAGCGGTACTCGTCGTCCGGGCTCTCCTGTTCGTCGAGGTTGACGCTGACGCCGGGCAGGGCGATGCGCAGCCTGTTCATCCCGGCGTCGGTCAGGTAGTGGTGGTGCAGGTCGAGTCGCCGGAGGTGGGCGAGCGGCTGACCGGACAGCAGGGCCGCAGCGCCGTCGTCGGTGAGCGCTCCCATGGCCAGGCTGAGTGACTCCAGCCGGGCGACGATCGGCGCCCCCGCGAGCGCCCCGGCGACCGCGTCGGCGATCTCGGCGTCCTCCAGCCCGAGGTGCCGCAGCGCGGGCAGCCGCTCGCCGCCCAGGATGCCGGCCAGGTCGGCCTCCGTCGTGTCGCCGCCGTACTCGTCGGTGCCCAGCCACAGATCGAGGTGCTCCAGCGCGGGGAGATCGCTGTCGCCCACCGCCCGCACCACCGCCGCGGGCAGGCCACCGGACTCGAACCGCAGCGTCCGCAGGACGCGGCTGCGCACCGGGCGCAGCCGCAGGCCGTTGCTGCCGCGCACCTCCAGGTGCTCCAGGTGGGGGAACGCGTCGAACAGGCGGCTGACGTCCGCGTGTTCGATCCAGGAGATCTCCGCCTCCTCCATCACGATGTCGCCGAGGAACAGCGCGCGAAGCCCGGGCAGCCGGCCGGCCGCCTCCACCAGCAGCCCCACCGGGTCGACGGCGCCGTGCGTGTCGTAAGAGGCGCCCCAGTAGCCGACGACCAGATGGGTCACCCCGGCCGTGGCGACCTCGTCGAGAAACGCCCGCAGGACCTCCTCGAACACGGGCCCGTCGAACGAGGCCGCGATGCGCCAGGCCACCTCGCCGCCCGGCTTCCCCGCACGCCCGTGCTGGAACTCGACCACCGGCCGCCCGGCCAGCTCCCTGAGATGCTCGTTGATCGTCATCCGGTTCCCTTCAGGGGGACTTCGTCGGAAACGTCCTATCAACCGCCACCGACAGTCTGCCTCCGACGACGGGGCGAACAGGCGCGCGCATCCCGCGGTTCGGCCATCACCACCTGTCGTGCCACGGCGCGGACGACGCGGCGAACGATCGACCGGCAGGGCCTCGGGGCGTGCCGGGAAGCACGGCGCCAGGCCGGGCGGTAGTCGTGCGCCTGCGGACCATGCTGACGTCGTGGTCACCCGTCGACCTCGAACGGTTGCCACAGCGGCGAGGCCGCACCGTCCCGCGGGACCGCGGGCGGGAGCCGCGCCAGGCAACCCGCCCCGCCGACACCACCGCCCACGCCACCGGGACATCCGGTCACCAGCCGATGAGCGACCGACACAGCCGACGCGAGAGGGTGACGAGCATCATATTTCGATCCCGACTCGACAGGTGTCGATCTTGAGGTGGGACGACACGCGGCCCCGCGAGTCGTCGCCCGGACAGCACGGTCCGCAGCCGAGATACTTCGCTCCGTAATCATTCGCGAGCGGAGAGAGGACACGGGATGGCGAACCAGGATCTCGAGCGCATCCGGCGGGCGATCAAGCCGATCGGGCTGGTCACCGCGGCCGGCGAGGAGCCGGCGCGGCAGGCACCGCCAGCGGACGGCGAATGGTCGCTTCCGGGCGGCACGGCACGGGTCTACTACGGCCAGGGCAACCGGGGCCTGGTCCGCCCGGTGCTGCTCGCGGACGGCTTCAACCTCGGTCCGACGAACTTCGACGCCTCCTGGGAGCACGTCGACGGCGAGCCGCACCGGTTCGCCACCCGGCTGCGCGAGCGGGGCCGCGACCTGGTCCTGATCGGGTTCGACGAGCGTTCCGCGTCCATCCTGGACAACGCGAGGACGGCGACGGCCGCGATCCACCGGGCCGTCGCGGAGCGCCTCGGCGGCAACCGGCTGGCGGTCGGCGGCTTCAGCATGGGTGGCATCGTCACCCGCTACGCGCTGGCCCGGATGGAAATGCAGCGGATGGATCACCAGGTCGGGGTGTACCTCTCCGTCGACAGCCCGCACCGGGGCGCGTCGATCCCGATCGCGCTGCAGGCGATCGCCCACCACCTCGCCCCGGTGAACGCCGCCCTGTCCCAGCTCATCAACAGCCCGGCCGCCCGCCAGCTGCTGTGGCGCCACATCGAGACTCCGACGGCCACGCCCGCCGAGGACCCGCTGCGCACCGAGTTCCTCGACCAGCTGCGCCAGATCGATGACTGGCCGCGGATCCCGCGCCTGCTCGGCGTCGCCAACGGCGTTGGGGACGGCCGCCGCAACGGCGTCCCGCCCGGTGTCGAGGCGCTGCGCAGCAACGGCCCGTTCCTGACCGGAACCCAGCTGTTCACCCAGGCCGGCGGCCGTGACCGCATCGTCGCCGAGATCAAGGGCCTGCTCGGGAACGTCACCGTCCGCACCAACGACTTCCCCGACCTCGACGGCGCCCCCGGCGGCACCCTCGAGTCGTTCGGCATTCTCGCCGACACCCTGAAGGAGGCCGGCGAGAACGTCGACGTCTCCCACCGCTCGATCTGTTTCGTGCCGTCGGTCAGCGCCGTCGCCGTCCGCGGCATCGAGACCAACGACGACCTCTACGTCAACATCAACCAGCTGTCTCCGGACGAGAGCGCGCTCGACGACTTCCTCACCTCGTCCAGCGGGACCCCGCACAGCGCCCTCACCGAGGAGATCGGCACCTGGATCCTCGACCGCCTCCCCGACTGATCCGACCACCTCGACCACCTCGACCACCTCGACGGCCTCGACTCCACGGCGCCGCGTGGGCTTCCACCCACGCGGCGCCTCGGGCGAGGTGTCCGCGACAGGACAGGTGCCACACGCAACGTCCGACAAGATCATCGACGTGAGCCGGGCGCGCGCGATGTGCGCCATTTTTTCCTGGTTTTCTCCCGGCCGACAGGCGAGGCATCATCCGCTTTCGCTGCCATGGCTCGGATCGGGAACAGTTAACGGAATACGCGTAAGGCTGGGCGCATCGGAAAGCGGACCGGGGAACGCCCGCGCGGGATTCATCATCCAGCCATGAATATCACTCGAACCGCCGCACGGCTGTTCCTTGCAGTCGGCGTCGTTCTCGGCGCGTTCTTCTCCTGCGTGTACGCGGCCCAGGCGTCCCCATCGACGGTCAAGGCGGTGCCTCCGCCGCCGCCGTCATCGTCGACGACGACCCTGGCCCCCCCGCCGGCGTCCCTTGTCACCGCGAAGTCCCGGGCGCGCGTCGAACCGGACCTCGACTACCGAGTCACGCTGTCCGCCGACCCGGGATCGCCAAGGTCGACGCAGGACTCCACCCTGACCGCCCGGTCCCACGTGGACGTCGGCCCGACCCCCTACTGGATCAGCATCGTCGACACCAGCGCCCACACCTACGTGACCCGCTGCGGCTCCGGAACTGTCTGCACGGCCTCCGTCACGCAGCCGACGCCGACGACGCACACCTACGTCGCCTACGTCGCCCGGCTCAGCACGGCGATCCCACCCCATGGCGCGGTCGGGACATCGCCGACCGTCTCCGTCACCTGGTCGCCGGAGTACCACCTGTCGCTCAGCGTCGCGCCGCGCGACTTCACCTCGCCCACGGCGAGGATCACCGCCACGTCCTCGGTCAACGTCGGGCCCACGCCCTACTTCATCGAGATCTTCAACCGGCGGACCGGCGCGCTGGTGACGTCCTGTGGCGACGGCACCACCTGCACCGCCAGGGTGAACCTGCCGTTCGGCAACACGACGTTCATCGCCTACATCGGGAACTACAGCGACACGCAGCCGCCGCCCGGCATCGTCGCGACGTCCAACCGCCTCACCGTGCACCGGCTGCTGCAGCCGCCCCGCCCGACGCTGCGCCCGTACGGGGACTGATCACCGTCCATGCACACCTGGACCGACGCCGCCAGCCGGAAACCCCGGCGGCATCGGTCCGTGCCGGGCAGCGAGGCCGACCCGAGGGTCAGGCCGACCCGAGGGTCAGGCCGCGCCCGCGGACGAGGGTGGCGGCGGTGACACCGGCGGCGGTTCACTGCTGCCGCTCGTCGGTGCCATCGCGACCGTGATCGTCACGGTGGTGCCGCGGCGAACCGTGCCCGCCGCCGGCGACTGCGCGAGGACGGTGCCCGCCGGCCGCTCGCTGGTCTGCCGCTGCACGACGACGTCGAGGCCGTAGCCGCGCAGCGTGTTCTCCGCGTCCGCGCGGGCCTGGCCCACCACGTCGGGCACGCTGACCTGGGCGCTGACCACGGTGATGGTCACCGTCGTCCGGAAGGCGACCTGCGTGCCCGCGGCCGGATCGACCTTCTCCACCAGGCCCGGGCCGACGGTCGACGGGCCTCGCTGGACGCGCACGACCACCTCCAGCCCGGCGGACGTCAGCGCCGACCGGGCGTCCGCCTCGCCGCGGCCCACCACGTCGGCGACGGTGGTGTGCCCGGCTCCGCTGGACACGGTGAGCCGGACCAGGGCGCTCGGATCGGCCTTCGTCCCGGCGGCCGGATCCGAGCTCAGCACCGTGTCCTCGGCGGCGCGGTCGTCAACAGCGCGGGTAACCGTCACCTGGGTGAAGCCGGCGCCGGCCAGGATCCGCAACGCCTGCTGGGATGGCTGGCCGACGACGTCCGGCACCACGGACGCCGTCGACCCCGATCCCGGCCCTGAACCCGACGCCGAGCCCGAGGCCGTCGTGGTGGTGCCACCGGACGCCCCCGCGGTCGGCCCGACCTCGCCCTGCCCGACGATGTCCCCGCGCCCGGCCGACACCGTCAGCACGACCTTCGTCGAACGGGCGATGTCGCTGCCGCTCGCCGGATTGACGTCGACAACCGTGCCCGCCGGCGCCGTGCCGTCCGGCTTCGTCACCCGCCCGACGTGCGCGAAGCCGGCAGTCCGCAGCCGTGCCTCGGCGTCGTCGACGCGCAGGCCGATCAGACCGACCGGGACGGTGAGGGTCTGCGGGCCACCGGTGCCGGTGGCCCGATCGCCGAGCGCGCCGCGCACCGCGAACGCGACGGCACCACCCGCGAGCAGGACGCTCAACGCGGTGATCGCGACCAGCAACGTCCCGCGCCGCCCGCGCGCCCGCCCCGTCGGAGCAGCCGCGAGCTCCGTCGGAGCAGCCGCGAGCTCCGTCGGAGCGGCCGCGAGCTCCGTCGGAGCGGCCGCGAGCTCCGCGCGGACCTCGTCCCGAGCCTTCGTGGCGGCAGGCGCGTCCTCGGCGCCTGCCGCCGGTGCCGACCGTGCCCCGGTCGCGACGGACTCGACGTTGGCGATGGGTGCGATGGGTGCGATGGGTGCGATGGGTGCGATGGGTGCGATGGGTGCGATGGGTGTCGCGTCGACCCGCACGCCGAGGCGGATCATCCGGTTGAGGATCTCCTCCGCCGTCGGCCGCTCGGCCGGATCGCGGCGCATCGCGTCACGGACGATCGCGGCGAGTGCGGGATCCAGACCGTCCAGCACGACGTCCGTGGTGGCAATGCGGTACAGCAGCGACGGCACCGATCCGGTGCCGAACGGCGGGCGGCCGGTGCTGGCGAAGACGATGAGGCCGCCCCAGGCGAACACGTCCGTCGCCGACGAGACGGGCGCCTCCCTGGCCTGCTCCGGCGCCATGAACGCCGGTGTGCCCACCGACCTGCCCCGGGTGATGGTGGAGCTGTCCGACGCCCAGGCGATGCCGAAGTCGATGACGCGCGGGCCGAGCGGCGAGAGCAGCACGTTCGACGGCTTGAGATCACGATGGACCAGGCCGGCGCCGTGGATCGCGGTCAGCGCCGCCGCGACGCTCACCGCGACCCGCTCGACGTCCGCGGAGGCGAGCGGGCCGTTCCCGGCCACCGCGTCGGCCAGGGTCTGCCCGGCGATGAACTCGGTGACCAGGTAGGGCGCGCCGTCCGGCGTCTCGGCGACGGCCAGCACCTCGGCCGTGCAGAACCGGGCGACCCGGCGGGCGATCTGCGCCTCCCGCCGGAACCGGGCCCGGTACTCCGGATCGTCGGCGAGCTCCGGCCGGACCACCTTCACCGCGACCAGCCGGCCCGCCGCGTCGGGCGCACCGGACGCACCTGGCGCCCGGCCGAGGTAGACGGTGCCCATCCCGCCCTCGCCGAGCCTGGCCAGCAGCTCGTACTCGCCGAGCGCGGGTGGGTCGGTCGGACGCAGCGGCCGTCCCGGCAGGCTCACCGCCGCGCCGGGCGCCTCGTCCTGGTCGGGCACCTGCCCGACCGCGCCTGCGTACGAGTCCACGACGCCTCCGGCAGGACCAGTTGGGTCGGACGGCGCACCGCCCCTCGACAGGAGGACGTGCCGCCACCGGGCCGGGTTGCGCCGCAACGGCGCGTCGACAGGTGTCCGATTCCCGACACCGGTTCACCGGCGGCCGTGCGCGCCCCGATCGCGCGGTCAGGCGCCGACCTCCGACCGCCTCGACCGGCGCCGCCACAGCGTGCCGGGGGAACAGGGTCAGCGCGGCCAGCGGCGTCAGGCCCCACGCCCCCCGCCGCGCGGCGCGGCGCGGCGCGCACCGGTGATTCCCGCCGCACGGAGACGGCCCGCACGCACATCGAGACCACTACGAAGAATTCGCCTTCACATCGTTTCCACATTTGCCTTCTCCTAAGGTCACCCCGACATCTGATCACGGTGCGGCAACGACACGGAACGGACAGCCCGGCACACATCCGCCCTCCCGCGTCACATTCACAGGAGAATGGTTCATATGACGGTTACGGTAGCCGCGGGCCGCCTGCGCTCCGAAATCCGGACGAGTTCGGGAGACGGGAGGCTTCCGCATGTCACCGCCGCGTTCTGGGTCATGAAGGTCGCCGCGACGACACTCGGCGAGACCGCCGGCGATCTCTTCGCGCAGACGCTGGGACTCGGGTACTTTCTTACGACCGCCGCCCTTTTTGCGCTGTTCGTGATGACCTTGGCCGCCCAGCTGATTTCCCGTCGCTATCACCCGTTCCGCTACTGGACGGTCATTCTGTCCACCAGCATGGCCGGCACGACGATGTCCGACTTCATGAACCGCGACTCCAGCGCGAGATATCTCGACAGGAGTGCTCGGTCGCTGGGATGGGGTCCGCAGGGCCTTGGTCTCGGATATCCCGCCGGCGCGGCGATGCTTGTCGCCCTGCTGCTGGCTGTCTTCGCCGTCTGGAAGCTCACCGGCCTGACCTTCTCGATCCGCCGCATCGACACGTTCCGCGGCGAATGCCTGTTCTGGGCGGCGATCCTGGTGTCGAACACGCTGGGCACCTCGATGGGCGACTTTCTGTCGGACAGCTCGGGCCTCGGCTACGCCGCGAGCGCCCTGCTCATCACCGGCCTGCTCGCGCTGCTCCTCGCGCTGCGCGCCGTGCCGGCGGTGTCGAACGTGGCGCTGTTCTGGCTGGCTTTCGTCCTGACCCGTCCCCTCGGCGCCACCGTCGGAGACTTTCTGACCAAACCCGTCGCCAAGGGCGGGCTCGCCCTCGGCACCGCTGGGTCGTCCGCCCTCCTTCTCGCCCTTCTGGTCGCGATGGTCAGCCATGCCACGCTCCGCGAACGACGAGCCCGATGGACCGCGCCGCCGGCCTCCACCACCGCGGTCCTAGCTGGAGAAGTGGATCTGCGGGTCGCCGGTGAGGTGCCAGGAACGTCCGAGGAGGGTGAGTTCGCCGGTGGCCACCACGGGCCTGCGCTGCTCGTGGGCGCGGATGGCGAGCCGATAGGCATCTCCGGACAGCTCCAGGCGCACCCGGCGCCGCACTCGACCGACGTTCCCGTCGATGAGGACGACCCCGCCATCGTCGTCCTCGGCCCGCTCGAGCCGGGTGACGTGGCCGACGATATCGATGTGCGATTCGGTGGGGCGCTGCCGTAGCGAACGGACGACCCTCTCGACCTGCTCGCGGCCCGGCCGGGGAAGCTCCACCCGGTCGGGAGTCCCGGGGCTGCGGGGCAGTGATTCCGAGAAGACGAACGACAGGTCGAGAGACCGCACGCCCTTCTGCCGCCCCATGGCACCGACGGATTCGACCATCTCCGCGCTGGCTCCGCGTTCCACCGCATCGTCCAGCGACATGGTTCCCTGCGGATCGAGAAGTTCGCGGGTCGCGGCCAGCCCGCTCGCCAGCGTTTCCACCACGACGCGGGAGAAGGCCACCGGCCGGTTCGCCGGACCGGTCTTCTCCGCGTTGAAAGGAGCCTTACCGTTCATCGCCGACGGCACGTTGTGGTCACCGTCGTCGGCTTCGTCGAGATGCACGAAAATGGGCAGTACGAAACTTCCGCGGATCGTATGCCCCAGCCGCAGGTCGTTGGCGACGAAGTCCGTTGCCAGCGTGGGCCTTTTCCCCGGATTCGACGGGCGCGGTCGGATCGCACTACACGCGGCGACCAGCATGAGGCGCGACATCCCGTCCAGCAGGACCTGCGCCTCCCCCAGCGGGATGGAATCGCCAGCCCTGATCTGGTCGGCCCGCAGCAGCACGATGTCGTTGACGGCACTCGCTATGCGGAACGGCAGCGCGTCCTGCTCGATGTCGTACACCAGCGATATCGTGTTCAACGCGTCCTGCAGACGCGGAACGAAATCCCGATACCGCCGGTTGTAAGGGACCATCAGACTGGCATCCAGCGGCGCGTTCTCCCAGACCGCGCTCACGGTCGGACGATAATCGACCCGCCGCCACCCACGTGTCCGCAAAAAAGACTCGATCTCGCCCGGCTCGACGTCCGGGGAGGTCAGGTTCCGGGCAGGCTGCGTCTCGATACTCATGGCCTACCTCCGTCCCCAATGCGCTGCAGAATTCCGAGGAGCTGTTCCACATTGTAGGTGTTCCGGCGCGGGAGAAGGACCGTCTTCGACGAACCCGCCGCCGGCCCCTCCCCCTCCAGGCAGGTCCAGAAGGCCCGCCCCCGCAGGATCATCCGATCCGGCTCGGTGTCGAGCCAGGTGGTGACGTCGGGCGGGACGACCAGGACGACGAGGATCTTCCGGTGATAGGTGTCCGGGTCGCGCAGCCCGTCATAGTGCGCTCGCTTCAGCGACCAGTGCACGCCGTCGTCCCGCAGGACGTCCTGGGTGGTGCACTTCATCTGCACGTCCACGACCGCCGAGCTGTAGCGCCGATGGTTCTGCGCCTGCCGCACCGTGTAGTCGATCGTCTCGACGTCCGAACGCGGCTCGGAGATCGTGCAACGCGCCGCCGCCGCGATCGCGTAGGCAAAGGCGATGCTGTAGGCCTGCTGACACTCCGAGGCATGCAGAGAGCCGTAGGGGATCCCCGACGGCGTCCGCATCGGCGGCCCGATGGGCAGGCAGCCCGTCATGGAGGGCCCCGCCGGCTGGGCGTTCAACCTGGCCCGGCCGAACGTCGAGGAGACCCCGCCCGCCGCGGGCTGACCCCGCGGCCCGGTCTGGCTACCGGGCGCACCC
>NZ_FZMO01000197.1 GCF_900197875.1 Frankia canadensis
TAGGAGCTGGATTGATACAAGCTAGTCGTTCTTGGCCTTGATCGTGTAGTTCCATTCACCGTGGAACTTGTGTCTACTGATCGGGATGGCCTCCTGTTCCTGTTTGGAGACCTTGACTTTTGTCGGGTAGTCGGTGGGGTCGAGTTCGCAGCGGACGGTGAGGCCGGTGGTCGTGGTGGTGTTGGCTATGAGGGTGACGATGGTCTGGTAGGTGGCCAGTGGTCGTCCGCGCCAGTTGACGGTGAGCTGGGAGAAGAGCCGGTGCTCGATCTTGTTCCATTTACTGGTGCCGGGCGGGTAGTGGCAGACGGTGATCTCGAGGCCGGTTTCGGCGGCGAAGGCAGCGAGCTGGTGTTTCCACAGCCAGGGACGGTTCCCGTTGGAGCCGCCGCAGTCCGCGGTGATCAGGATCCGGCGGGCGGTTGGGTACTTCTCGCGACCCATCTTCTCCCACCATTTCCTGATGGTCGCGACGGCGAACGCGGAGGTGTCGTGGGTCATTCCGACCGATACCCAGGCGGTGTTGTCGGCAAGGTCGTAGACGCCGTAGGGAATGGCCTTCCCGTCGGCGAGGTGCGGGAAGTCGTAGGTCTCGACCTGTTCCGGCTCGCCCTCGGGATGCCACTCCCGGCCGGCCTGGGTGAAGCGCCCGACCAACTCCTTCTTCTTCGTGTCCACGCTGACCACCGGGTCGCCGGCCGTAAGGAACCCGGCTGCGGCCGCGTTCAGGTGACGGAACTGGGCATCCCGGTCCGGGCTCTGCGCGCCTTCCAACGTCTTGCGGGTCGACTGCAGACTGTATCCCGCTGATTTCAGGATCTTGGCGACCACGGAATGGCTGACCTCGTGTCCCGCCCGGGTCAACTCCCAGGCCAGGTGCCGGGTGGACTTCGTCGTCCACCGCAACGGCGACTCCGGATCTCCCCGCGTTTCCGGCTCGACAAGCGCGTCGAGCGCCGCAGAAAGCCCGACGTCGGCGACCTCCGCCCTCCTGCGCCCACCCCCGACAGCCCGCACCCGTCTCCGGTCGGCGGGCTCGTCATCCAGTTCCGCCATCCCCTTCGCGATGGTCGTCCGCGACGCCCCGGTCGCCCGCGCGACCGCCGCGATTCCCCCATAACCCCAGGAACGCGCCTCCGCGCCCAACGCCAACCGCCGATCCCGCTCGTTCAGCCGCGGCAGCAGCACCTCCAGGCGCGCGGCCATCGCCTCGAACTTCCCAGCCCCCTCAACTGACACACCCCGACCCTACCGGCGTGATCACAGAACATCGCCAACATCCAAACAAGAAAACCAAGTTATTTAATTACGAATACTTAGGCGCCCACTGATGCGCCACCTCGAATTCGAAGAACGCACCCAGCGGATGATCCTCTTGAGGCTCGGCGTCGTGTCGCTGCGCCCGCAGCGCCGCCGCCGATCGTGAGTAGAACGTCGAGAGCTGGGCGCGGGATGAGTTGGCCTTCCTGACGGTGGGCTCATCGCCCGGCGGGTTTCAGCGTTGGCCTGCCGGGTCTCGTCTAAGGCGACCAACGCGCCGGCAACAGCGACCAGTGCGGCGGCAGCGGTCAGCAGTGAGGTGGTCCCATTAGCGGTTGCCGTACGCCGCGCGGGCAGCGTCGATGTGCGCCAGGTGCGTGATGCTCCACTCCAGCAGCGGTGCGGTGGCCTCGCGCAGGGTCCGGCCCATCGGGGTCAGTTCGTAGCTGACGTGCGGCGGCATGACGTTGTGGACCGTGCGCGTCAGGATCCCGTCGCGCTCGAGGTCGCGCAGCGTCGCTGTGAGCATGCGCTGGCTGATGCCGTCGATGGCCCGCTTGAGCTCGGTGAAGCGTCGCGGCCCGTCCTTGAGCATGCGCACGATCAGCAGCGCCCACTTGTCCCCGACGATCCCGAGGACTTCGCGGGCTTGACACGGGTCCTGCATGGTTACCTCCTGAGAACCGGGGCACCGAAAAGTGCCGTATTGCCCGGTGCGCGTCGTGTGGATCACGATGTTCTCGGTTACCAAAGGGTACCGAGGCACGAGGAGGAACCGCACGACTATGTCCACATTTCTGTTGGTACACGGCGCCTGGCACAGTGGGCGGAGCTGGGACCGGGTGATCCCGCTGCTGGAGTCGGCCGGGCACCGGGTGCTCGCGCCGTCGCTGACCGGTTATGGCGACAAGGCACACCTGCTGGGCCCCGAGGTCGGGCTCGGCACCCACGTTGGCGACGTCGCCGACCTGATCGAAGGCGAGCGTCTCGACGACGTCGTGCTCGTTGGGCACAGCTACGCCGGGATGATCATATCGGGGGTTGCCCACCGGGTCCCGGAGCGGATCGCGCATCTGGTGTTCCTCGACGCGATGGTTCCCGAAGACGGCGAAACCGCGGTCGATGTCCTTCCAGTCACCCAGCAGCTCATCGACGTCGCGGTAGACGGCTGGCGGGTTCCGCCGATGCCGGAGCAGCCGCCGCCGCTCGGCTTGTTCGGGGTCACCGATCCCGAGGACGTCGCCTGGTTGCGCTCGATGCTGTCGGACCAGCCGGTGCGGTGCCTTCAGGAGCCGGTCCGGTTGGACGACCCGGCCGCGCGCACGATCCCGCGTACGCACATCCACTGCGTCGGGGGTCGGCCGGCGGGCATCACCCGGCGTCCCGTCCCGGCAGGCGAGCGGGTGCGGGAGCTGCCGACCGGCCATGACTGCATGATCACCATGCCCGTCGAGCTCGTCGGGCTGCTGCTCGAGGCAGCCTAGCGACGGCCTGGCCGCCTGACCGTCCTCGGATCCGAGGTCCTCGGGTACTACCGTGAGTACGGGCGTGCCTTCCCGACCGACGCGCCAACGTCGGCCTGGCTGAGACCTCAACCTCGATCACCGGGAAGGTACGCCCTCCCCAGCCGATCCACAGGTCTCAACCATTGCTCCGCCGAATGTGCTGGCGGGCCTGTCGAACTGTCGCGGCCGGCGTCGGCCGCCGCTCCACGGCGTATCCGAGGGCATGATGGCGGGTCTACGCCGAGGAGACGGTCGGCACGCTGCTGGATGTCGCCGAGGCCACGGGCCGGGTGCGGCCGAGTCTGGGCCATCCGTGTTGGTGAGACCTGAGCTCAGGGGTCGCCGAGGCCGGCGCGGCGGGCGGTCAGGATCGCGGCGGCGCGGTCGGCGGCGTGCAGCTTCGCGAGGATGTTGGAGACGTTGTTCGCGACGGTCTTCGGGGTGAGGCCGAGATGGCGGGCGATTCGGCCGTTCGGCCAGCCGTTCGCCAGCAGCGCGAGCACCTCCCGTTCCCGGTCGGTCAGCTCGGGGAACGGCTTCGTCGCGGGTCGTGGGTCGATGAACGTCCGCAGCACCCGCTGTGCGATGTCCGGCCCGAACACGGCGTCGCCGCGCGCGGCGGCGCGGACAGTGCGCACGACGTCCTCCTGCTGGGCGCCCTTGAGCAGGTAGCCGCGGGCGCCTGCGCGCAGCGCGGCGAAGACGAACTCGTCCTCGCCGTACATCGTCAGCATCACCACCGCGACCGACGGGTGCGCGGCGGTGATCCGCCTGGTCGCCTCGACGCCGCCGATCCCGGGCATCTCGATGTCCATGAGTACGACATCCGGGCACAGCCGCCCGACCAGGCCGACCGCGTGCTCGCCGGAGGTGGCCTCACCCACGACGGTGACCCCGTCCATCGAGTCGAGCAGCACGACCAATCCGTCGAGGACGATGCGGTGGTCGTCGACGATGACCACCCGGATGTCCGCCGCCACGCCGTCGACGCCGTCGGCGACCGCCTCCGGATCGAGACGGCCAGCGCCACCGTTGGTCTGCGTCATCCCGCGCTCCCGGCCAGCTGGGTGTTCGCTGCGTCCTCGACGTTCGCATCGTAGACATTCGCTTTGTTGGCGTTCGCTTTGTTGGCGTTCGCATCGTTCTGTGCAGCCGGGCGGTCGGGCGCGTCCACCAGCCGCGAGACGCCACCGGCGGCCAACGTGCGCGGCAGCTCGACCACGACCCGGCCACCGGCGGCGGTAGGCCCGCCGCTCCAGGTTCCCCCCAGCGCTGTCGCCCGTTCCCGCATCGAGGTCAGCCCGACCCCGGGCGTCCAGGAGGCAACGCTGGCCGTACCGCCCGCGGAACGGCGGGCCTGGCCGTCGTCGCGGATCTCGATGGTCAGCGCCTCGGCGCAGCCGATCGTCACCTCGCAGCGGGTCGCGTCGGCGTGCCTGGCGACGTTCGTGACGGCCTCGGTCACGATCCGGTAGGCCGCGACCTCGACCGCCGCGGGCAGCGGCGGCAGCGCATCCGGGGCCGTCAGCGTCACCGGCAGCGCGGCGCCGCGCAGCGTCTCGCGCAGCGCCGCCAGCAGGCCGAGCTCGTCGAGGGCGGGCGGGCGCAGCGCGTAGACAAGCCGGCGCAGGTCGCCGAGCGCGGACGTGAGGTCGCGGCGCACATCGACGAGCAGGTTCGTCGCCCGGGGAAGATCCCGGCCAGCGATGTTACGGGCGGCATCCAGCTTCGTCGCGGCGGCGGTCAGCACAGGCCCGAGACCGTCGTGCAGGTCATGGCGCAGCCGGCGACGTTCCTCTTCCGCGGCGCTGACGATCCGCTCCCGGGAGCGCATCAGCGCCTCGGTGAGCCGCACGTTGCTGGCCGCGACAGCCACCTGCCGGGCGATGTCAGTCAGCAGCCGGCTCTCCCGCGCACCGAGCGCGCCCTGCCCCGAACGCAGGCCCAGCACCAGCGCCCCGATGTCCTCGCCCTGATGTACGAGTGGGAAACGAGCGGTGGCCCCACCTGGGAAACGGTCAGCCTCGTCTCCTGCGCTGCCGGTGTCCGCGTACGTGATGGCCCGGACCGACCCGTCGTCGCCGCGCAGTTCCACGGTTGCGCGCGGCAGGCGCAGGGTACCGGCGAGCGCCTCCACCAGACTCGGCAACAGCGCCTCGACACTGCCGGCGGTTTCCAGCCGGGCCGCGACCCGGGTCGCCACCGTGTGCGGCTCATCCCGCTCGCCATAGAGGAAACGGTTGACGATCCGCTGCACCCGCGAGTGGGCCGGAGCAAGACTGAACGCGGCGCCGAGGGCGGCCGCCACGGTCCAGGGGCCGCCGACCGCCTGCCCGAACGCGGCGAGCACGGCCACGCCGGCCACGTACACCGCGGCCACGAACGCGGTCAGCAGGACGTAGACGAGCGTGCGGTTGAGCACGACCTCGATGCCGTACACCCGGTTCGCGAGCACCACGGCGACGACGACGACCAGCTCGACGCCGGTGCCAACGTTGGCGATCATCGTGCCGGCCGGCAGCGCCACGACGAGCGGCGTCACCACGATGGCGATGGCATTGACGACGGCCAGCCAGCGCAGCACCCGGCGTAGCTCGCCCTCGGCCCGCAGCCAGCGCACCACCATGACGACCGACCCAAGCAGCAGTCCCGAGGCGAACAGAAGCACCGGCAGCCAGCCGGGGAAGGGAACGCCGATCGGGTTGGTGACGTCGGTGTATTTCGGCGGCGGGTCGACGAGCCTGAAATCCCACAGCGGTCCGGACAGCCAGCCCACGGCGCACAGCCCGATGCTGACAGCGGCAAGCCAGCCAGTCCGTCCGCGTGGGAACCGGCCGTAGGGAAAGGTCGCCCAGGTAGTCGCCAGCACGACCGGCTCGGTCGCCTCGAACGCGCCGCTGAGGATCCCCACAGGTACCACGCCTGGCAGGTCGTGCCCGCCGTACACCGCGGCCATCGCCCAGCCACTGCCAGCCGCGGCACCGGCGTGGGCGAACGCGGCGGCGAGCGCCAGCCAGCCGAACGGCACCTCCGGCCGCCGCGACGCCAGCAGCCAGCCGGCGACCAGGAACGGGACCGCGAGCGTGAGCTGGCTCCAGCCGTAATTGCTCGCCGAGTCCCCGCCCGGCGTGGTGACCCCACTCGGGGTGGCGAGGACGAGCACCACGCCGACCGCGACCAGCGCCAGCAAGGCCAGGGCGAGGGCATGCGCGAGCCATCGCCACCGTGACCGTGGCTGCAACGGCCGCGGCGGGTCCCCACCAGTCACATCCACGCCAGCTCCCCCGCGCCTGTTCCCTCGGTGCAACCCGTGGATCGCACCCGGTCGGACCAGTGTGGGGCACGGCGGTTCCCGTTCGTGCCGGGAAATCCTCCCGACCGCCGTGGGAACGCGCACCGGTGCCGGCGGGAACGAGCCGCCCGAATGATCGCCCTGCCACCACGACCGGTCAGCCGGACCGGTCCGGCCAGGATCCGATCAGGAGACAACGATGAAAACCCACAGCATCGCCGGCCCGGCCCGCCGTCGATGGACCGTCGCCGCCAGTGCCCTCGGCCTCGGCGCCCTCGTCCTGCTCCCCGCCTGCTCCGACTCGGCCGCCTCGCCCGCCGCCGCAGGTACGCCATCGTCCACGTCCACGTCCACGGCCAACGCCACCCAGACGGCCTGCGCCGCCGCGCTGGCCAGCGACTGGGTCAACATCCCCGGGATCGATCCGGATGGCCCGCCGGCGTCAGCAGCCGAGTTGGCCGCCTGGGCGACACCGCTGCAACCCCACATCACCGCCTTGCGCGCCGGCGTTCCGGCAGACCTGACGAGCAAGGTCGATACGCTGGCCACAGCCGTGCAGGGCGCGACGGAAGGCAAGCCGGTCCCGACCGAGGACGCCTCGCTGCAGGCCGCGCTCACGGCCGTCAACGCCTGGGCGCACGACTCCTGCGGCTACACCACGCTCGACGTGACCAACAGTGATGGCACCGGCCTCGCCGGCGTGCCGGCGACGCTGCCCGCCGGCCCGGTGGCGATGAAGTTCGCCAACACCGGCACCGACCCGGCCAAGGCCGGCTTCATCCTGCTGCTCGGCAAGGTCCGGGACGGCCAGACCGCGACCGCCGCCGACGTGCAGTCCCGCAAGGTCAACCTCGAGGACATCGCCGACATCGTCGCCGTGGCCCAGCCGACCGGAACCGACCCCGCGTACGGCCTGACCACGCTGCGCCCCGGCCGCTACATCGTCTCCACGCCTGTCGGGCCGCCCCCGGAGTTCGCCACCATCCTCGCCACCGGCTTCGAAGTCAGCTGAGCCAGCGCCCGCCGTCGGTCCGACCCGGGCCCATCCGGCCGACCCGGGTCCAGTGGGCTCAGCGGGCCTCAGGGCCGACTCCGCCTGCTCGGGCGAAGGCGGGCCGGCCACATCAGCTCCGTTCGCGCGGCTTCCGCGCCAGGTCCCCGTCCGGCCGTGCCTCGCAGGGGGAAGCACGGCCGGACCGGGCCCGCCGGTCCGCGCATCGAGCCGACACCCAGGCGCGTTCGCCCTGGTCGGCGCCCATCCGCGGCTCGCGCGGGCGCTGCTCGACGG
>NZ_FZMO01000140.1 GCF_900197875.1 Frankia canadensis
GTCCCGGCGGGGTAGGCGGCGCTCGATCCGCCGGCCGTTGACTCCGCTCCGGCTGTACGGCACCCCCAGGCCCGGGACTGCCGGCCCAGGGGTGGTCACGGACAGCCAGAACACGTCGCCCACAGTGCGGGCTGCCTCTCTGTCCACCGACGAGCCGCCCAGAGCCGGCGCTGCCGCGCAACTGCTGTTCACTCCGGGGCGACCACGGATCCGGCCCACCGACCTCCCCCGCGTCCCACCCGTCCTCTACTTCGAAACCCCGCGCATGCGGGCCAACCGGGAGGCCGGCCAGTTCGCGGCCGGGGAGGCGCGGCCGACCGCGGTCACCCAACCAGCCGGTGCCAACCCGTCCCCCGCGTCCACGCACCCACTCCCGCCCGTGCCGCAACCGCCCCCCATGCCGCAACCGCCGCGCCCTGCCTCGGGGCCGCCCCATCCGACACCGACGCCCGAGCCGACACCGACGCCCGAGCCGACGCCACGCCGACCCGCACCGTCCCAGCAGTACGGCGTGCCGCCCGAGCGGGTTCCCACGCCCCCTCGCCCGGTCCTCCCGCCACGCCCGCCCGTACCGCCACCCAACGAAACCGTGCCACCCTCAGGTCCCGCGACGCCTGCCCCGATCCCGCCGGTCGGCTCGGTCGGTCCAGCCGTCGCGAACCAGCCGGGCACGACCGCCTGGCCGACCGGCGCATCCGCGCGGCCGTCGGCGAGCCCGACCTACACGGATGGGGATCCGACGATCCCGGATCCGCCTCGCCGTGGCGGACCACCCATCACTACCGGGATCTCCGGACCCGCGGCCGCTGGAGCCGGCGCCGCGACGCACGACCCGGCCCGCATGGACGAGCCCGAGGCCACCGGCGAGGCCCAGGTGCGGGTCCTCGGCACGCCCACGGTCGAGGCGCCGGGCCCGCAGCCGACGGTTGACCTCGACCTGCTCACCGAGCTCGTCGTCTACCTCGCCCTGCACCGGGAGGGAGCGCCGCAGCAGCAGCTCACCCAGGAGATCACGTTCGCGGGCGCCGATGCGGGAGACGTCGACGCCGTGCACACCGCCCTGGACCGGGCGCGGCACTGGCTGGGCGTCGACGCCGAGGGGCGCCCCAGGCTCACGGCGGACACACAGGGCCACTGGCGGCTGAGCGCCGAGGTGCGCTGTGACTGGGAGCTGTTCGTCGCCTACAGCCACCGGGCTGACATGGTCGGCAGCGACACCGAGGTGGACCTCACCACCGCGCTGCGGATGGTCAGCGGTCCACTGTGGACGACTCTGCCCGCCGATCGGTACCGGTGGGCGACGACCGGGCCGATCGCGCGCAGCACCCGGGCCGGCGTCGTCGACGTGGCCCACCGGCTCGCCGGCCTCACCCTCGGCTTCGGGGACACGATGACGGCCATGGCCGCCTGTCGGACCGGGCTTCGGGCCGTGCCCACCTCGGAGGTGCTCTGGCGAGACCTGCTGCGCACGGTCGCCGCCAGAGGCGACCGGCGGACCCTGGAGGCGGTGGTCACGGAGATGTACCGCTCGATCAGTGCCGGCGGCTCGCGCCGGGGTGGTCGGGCCGAGGCGGAGACGGACGCGCTGGTCCAGACGCTGCTGCCCGGATTCCGGCGAGGGCGCCGCTGAGCCGGCTCCATCCGCGCGTACCCCGGTGGTCGATCTGGTGGCCCGCGCGCCGGTCCAACCGATGGAAGCACGCCCGCGGCTTGGCTCAGGCTGTGCCGTGCTGAGCGAGTATCCGGCGGGTGGCGCGACGCAGTCGATCCGCCTGCCGACGCAGATCCTCGGCACGGGCGTCAAGTTCGCGGCGGGCTGCGAGCAGACCGTCGACGGGCACCAGGTCGTCGCCGAGCACGGTGCGCGCCCGCCCCCGCCGCAGCGGCTGGGTGGGCAGGTCGCCACAAGCGGCGCCGCCGCTTCGCCCGGAGCCACCACCCACACCAGCACCAGCACCAGCACCAGCACCAGCACCGTAGGCCGCGCCCGCCCCACTGCTCACGCCGGCCATCTGGTGCCCGGGAGCTCGCGGTAGCCGGGCGAGGCCGCCTCGAGCGAGACGCCTGCCGCGCACCGAGCCGTCGCGGCGCACGGCCTTCACCGTTGTCACGGCCGCCACCGCCGTGGCGGGCACGCTGTCGCCCTCGGCCTGCACGGAGCGGGTTGCCGCCGCGCCCCGAGCGGGCAGGCCCGGCCCCACCGCCCGCGTCGCGACAGCGGGGGCCACCTCGACCGGGGGCTGGGAGCGCAACTGCTGCTCGAACCTGTCCCGCTCGTCGGCGAGACTCGCGAGTTCCTCGCCGATGCGGTCGAGGTCGCGGCTCAGCCGCTTGCGCAGTCGCCGGATCGCCGGGTTGGCCGGGCCGGTCCGCCGGCTTGCCCGCAGGTCGTGGCGCAGCCGCTCCAGGTCGTGGTGGACCTGCTCCTCCAGCCGCGACAGGCGACCCTGGGCCTGGCGGGCCGCCAGCCGTGACAACTGCCCGGTGATCAGTGGCGATCTGGCCAGCGTCCGCACGCCGACGGTCATCACGACGAGGCCGATGATCTCGGCGACGATGGCGAGCGGCGCCAGCCGCAGCCCCCCGCCGAGCAGGGTCACCCCGATCACCACGCCGGCGAGTGGCTCGACGCTGACCGACGCGGGCAGCGAGGCCGGCAGCGGCGCCATCTCGTAGGCACTCTGCGCCAGGACCGCGCTGATCACGGCGGCTGCCGCCACCGCCCACGGGAACCAGGAACGAGCGAGCGCGTCGGCTCCCTGCGCGGTCAGGAGATGACCGGCGCCGCTGACGATCGCGGCCTGCAGCGCTGACAGCAGGCCCGCGGCCGCGGCCAGCAGCGGCGCGCGCCGCACGGCGGCCAGCCGCCGGGTGCCCCACACGGCCCAGAACACCAGCAGCCCGACGACGACGCCGGTCGTCACCCAGCCGACGGTCGTGGCGGCGCGGGCATCGCCCGAGTCCGGTTTCCCGGCGCATACGAACAGGGCGAGGCCGATGGCGGTCGCCGCAGCTGACAGCCAGTCCCGCCGGGGGACGACGCGCCGGGCGAGCAGGGCGGCGAGCGGCAGGGCGAACAGCAGCTGGCAGATCTGCAGAGGCTCGACGAGTGCCACCGCGCCGTGCGTCAGCGCCGCGGCTGCCAGCAGACTGCCCAGGCCGCCGATGGCGACACCGAGATCCCACAGCGGTCGCCGCACCAGCCAGAGCAGCAGCCGCAGCCGCAGGACGTCACCCGGCGGCGCGCGAAAGGCCACCCGCTGCTGGATGACGGCGGCGACGCCGAAACAGACCGCGGCTCCCAGGCCGAGCAGATAGGTCGCCACGCCTCCTCGATCCCACCATGGTCCCTCGCGCCCGAAGGCGAGAGCCGCATGTTCCCCAGCTCGTCGAACACTGGCTACCTCACAGGGTGACATGCCGGCGGGCGGCTGGCGGGCACAGGTTGTCCCGTTCCCCCCCATCCAGGCGTTGCGAACCCTGCCCCCGCAGCGAACGGCGGTCCGCCCGGCTTCCGTCTGCGAGCCGCGGCGATCTGCGTTCTGCCTGGCCACCGGCCTGCCGGCCATGGCAGAGGCCAAATCGGGCGAAGCGGGACCGGCTGCCGTGCGAGGTCGGCTGGACGACTGTTAGCAGAATGCGAACACGTCGGGTGGGTAGCCCGGACGGCGAGGTCCCCGCCGTGCGACGGGCGGCCATGCCACGCTGACATCTCCGTCGGCGGGTGGCGGCTGGTCCGGCCTCGGCCCGGGCGGTCGGAGATCGCCGTGCGCGTAACCTTTTGGCAATGAATGTCCCCTCCAGCTCCGTGCCCGCGGGGACCTCCGACGCCGCGCGCCGACACGGCCGGACGCCCCGGACGCACCGGAGTCGCCGGATGCGCCGGGTGTGCGCCGCGGCGCTGCTGGTGGTCGGCGTCCTGGTGGCGGCGGGGTGTCGCCCGGCGGGCGGCGGCTCCGCCGACGGTGATCGGCAGCAGGCCCCACGACGGGAGGCGCTCGGCCGCGCGATCGGCACCGAGGGGTCGATCACCCCCTCGCCCGCCGGTGCCGCGGCGGGCGGCTCGACGGCCACCGGCGGGCCGGCCTCGCCGACCGAGGCGCCGGGCGGCGGGCTGGACGACGGGCTGGCGGCGGACGACGCCGCGGCGTCGCGCTGGGTCGAGTCCACGCTCGCGGGCATGAGCCTGGAGGCGCGGATCGGCCAGCTGCTCATGGGCTACGTGTTCGGGACGTCCGCCGGGGACCGGGCGCCGCGCGCCGTCGCCGGCAATCGCCTCGTGGCCCACGCCGACACGGCGGCCGACGCCGTGCGCTCGCTCGGGCTCGGTGGGGTCACCCTGTTCGACGCCGGTGGGACGGGGCCGGGCGCGCTGCCCGACAACATCGTCGGACCGGCCCAGGTCCGTGGGTTGACGGCGGGCCTCCAGTCGGCGTCGGCCATCCCGTTGCTCGTCGCCGCCGACCAGGAGCAGGGGCCGGTGCTGCGGATCCGGGACGGGGTGACGCTGCTGCCCGACCAGATGGCGCAGGGCGCGGGTGGCCTGGTCGACGACGCGCGTGACGCCGCCCGGGTGACCGGGGCGGACCTGCGGGGGCTCGGTGTCAACGTCGACTTCGCGCCGGACGCGGACGTGAACACCAACCCCGCGAACCCGGTGATCGGCGAACGATCGTTCGGTGACGACCCCGCCGCCGTCGCCCGCTTCACCGCCGCCGCGGTGCGCGGCTTCTCGTCGGCCGGGGTCGCGGCGGCGGCGAAGCATTTTCCCGGCCACGGGTCGACCTCCGTCGACAGCCATCTGGACCTGCCGCTGGTGACGGCGTCGCGGGAGCGGCTGGCCGCGGTGGACCTGGCCCCCTTCCGGTCGGCGATCGCCGCGGGAGTGCCCATGGTGATGGTGGGTCACCTGCTCGTTCCCGCCCTCGACGCCGCCACGCCGACGTCCCTGTCCACGGCGACGGTGACGACGCTGCTGCGCCACGAGCTGGGCTTCGACGGCGTGGTCGTCACCGACGCGCTGAACATGGCGGCGATCACGAAGCGGTACTCCCCCGGCGAGGCGGCGGTGCGGGCCGTGCTTGCCGGCGTCGACCTGCTGCTCATGCCGCCGGATCTGGTCGCGGCGCGCGACGGCCTGCTCGGCGCGGTCCGGTCCGGGCGGGTCCCCGCCGGCCGGGTCGACGAATCGGTGCGCCGGGTGCTGCGGCTGAAGTGGCGCCTGGCGCACGCGTCGCCCCGACCGGCCGCCGACGGTGCCGCCGTGGCCGCGCGCATCGCGTCCCGATCGGTGACGCTGCTGGCCCGGAACTGCGGCGCCCTACCTCTGCGCGCCGGTTCGACGGCGACCGTCGTCGGCACGTCCACGGCGGCGGCCCGGCTGCGCGCGGCCCTCGCGGCGCGGGGCATCGCGGCGCCGGCGAACGGCGGACGGGCGGCTGCGACGGTCACGGTGGCCGGGGACGGGTCGGCCGCGCGGGCCGCCCCCGGCTCGATCGTCGTGTCCACCGGCGCGCCGTACCACGCACCGCCGGCACCCGCGGCCTGGCTGGCCACCTACTCCGCCGACCCTGCCTCGATCACGGCGCTGGCCGCGGTGCTCACCGGCGCGATCCCACCGTCTGGGCACCTCCCGGTGGCGACGACGTCGCCCGCCGGCCGCCCACTGGCACGCGGCTACGGGATGTCGGCCAGCGCCGCCTGCTGACCCTGCGGGGACGCATGTCCCCCAGGGGCCGTTCGGGGGGCGTCCCTTCCGCCCGCCGCACGCGACGGCGTGGGCCTCTCGGCGTCAGGGCACGCGGGCGACGACCCCGTAGCCTGCGATCTCGGCGTCGGTCAGGCCGGCTTCGTCAGAGGAGTCCGGCCGCCAGCGGTGCAGTACGGAGATGCCCGGGTCGACCAGGTCGAGCCCATCGAGCAGGCGCGCGATCTCGGCCCGGCCGCGGGCCTGGGCGGCCAGCCCGCGCCGGCGGTAGATGCCGATGAGCTCGTCCATCCGCTCGGGGGCGAAGTCCCCGGTCGCATGGCTGATCGTGAGATAGGAGCCGGCGGGCAGCGCGCCTGTCAGTGTGCGCACGATGTCCCGCAGCCCACGCTCGTCGGGGAAGAAGTGAAGGACGGCGATCAGGGACAGCGCGACCGGCCGACCGAGGTCGAAGGTCTCACGCAGCGCGGCGGAGGCGAGAATGGCCGCCGGGTCGTGCAGGTCGGCCTCCAGGTAGGCCGTGCGCCCCTCGGGGGTGCCGGTCAGTAGCGCGCGGGCCGCGGCGAGCACGATGGGATCGTTGTCGACATAGACGACGCGGGATTCCCGGGCGATCTCCTGCGCGACCTCATGCAGGTTAGGACTGGTGGGAATGCCCGTTCCGATGTCCAGGAACTGGCGGATCCCGGCCTCGCCGGCCAGGAACCGGGTGGCCCGGTGCAGGAAGGACCGGTTCGCGCGGGCGGTGGTGCGCAGCGTGGGGAACGTGGCGATCGCCTGCTCGGCCGCCTCCCGGTCGGCGGGGTAGTTGTCCTTGCCCCCGAGGTAATAGTCATACATGCGGGCCGTGTGCGGCTGATCGATTTTCAGCTCCACCGGTACGCGCTCCTCCGCGAGAGATTTCCACCACTTGCCGGTCGGCTCGTGCCGACCCACACCCGTCACTGCCGTGGCCCCCTCGGATTCCGGTTGACCCCCGCGGAATAGAGCCTAGCGTTTCGCCCATTTCGCTCGAACAGGCACCGAACCGACCAGGACGCGGGCCACCGCATTCCTCCCTGTCGCCGCAGGTCGCCGGCCTGACGACCGCGCCCCATCCGTTCCTGGTGCCGAGGAGTGCACGAGGCGTCGCGCCGGCGGCACCGCGGTGTGAGCCACGCCGCTCGCCCGTTTCCTTTGTCGCAAACGGGGCATCACGCCGAGAGGAGGCGGCATCATGTCCGCCCCTCGGGCCGCCGGACGTGCTCGTGGACGCCGTCTGGGTGGCAGACGCGCCGCCCGGCTCCGCCGGCCGGGCCGCCTCCCGGACGGGACGGCCCTGGACCGGGACGCGCCCGACGTCCGCGGCGGGATCGCGGCCGCGCCACCGAGCAGCACTGATCGACACGACGCCGACGACAACAACGCCGCCGACGCCGATGCCGATGTCGATACCCGATGTCGACGGCGTCGAGGCCCCTGACGACAGCGGACGACGAGACGTTCGCCGCAACCGACCGACTGCATGATCAGCCGGCCAGTGACACATGATCAGCCGGGCCGGCACGGACGAGGAGGGTATGTGGAGCTGGGACGGTCCCTGGTCGCACTTGGAGGTTCGTTTCTCGCCGCGGGTCTGCTCGCCCGCGCCGGCAGGCGGATCGGTCTGCCCACCATTCCGGTGTTCATGGCCGCCGGAATCCTGCTCGGCCCGCACACTCCGGGACTCGTCCTGTTCGAGGATCCGGGGGAACTGAAGGTCCTCGCCGCGCTCGGCCTGATCTTCCTGCTGTTCTCCCTGGGGCTTGAGTTCCACCTCGATCAGCTGATCGGCGGCGGGCGGAGGCTGCTGTTCGCCGGCGGCAGCTATCTGCTTCTCAACGTCGGCGGCGGCCTGCTGTTCGGCCATCTGCTCGGCTGGGGCGAGCGCGAGGCCGTCGCGCTGGCGGGGATCGTCGGGATCTCGTCGTCGGCCATCGTGACCAAGCTGCTGTTCGAGCTGCGGCGGATGAACCGCGGGGAGACCCCGCTGATCCTCGGGATCATCGTCGTCGAGGACGTCTTCCTCGCGTTCTATCTGGCCCTGCTGCAGCCGATCATCAAGGGGTCCAGCGGCATGACAGACCTGGCGCTGCAGGTGGGGCGCGGGTTCGCGTTCCTGCTCGCGCTGGCCGCCCTCGCCCGGTGGGGCGCGCGGACCGTCGCGCGGCTCGTCGACGACCCCGATGACGACCTGCTCGTCGTCTGCTTCGTCGGCCTCGCGGTGCTCGTGGCCGGCGGCGCGGAGCTGGTCGGCGTCTCGGATGCCATCGGCGCGTTCATGGCCGGGCTCATCCTCGCCGCGAGCCCGGTGGCCGGGCGGGTGCGGCCACTCGTCGTGCCGCTGCGCGACGCGTTCGGCGCGCTGTTCTTCTTCGCGTTCGGCCTGCGGATCGCGCCGGCGGACGTGTGGTCCGTCGCCGGGCCCGTGCTGGCGGCGATCGTCCTGACCCTGGTGCTGAACGCGGCCGCCGGCCTCGTCGCCGCCCGCATCCACCGCATGGACATGACCGCGGCGGTCACCATCACCCTGTCGGTCCTCGCCCGCGGCGAGTTCGCGCTGATCGTCGCCTCACTGGCGGCCGCCGCCGGCCTCGACGCCCGCATCGCGCCCTTCACCGCCGGCTACGTCCTGATCCTCGCCGTGATCGGCCCTCTCGCCGCCTCGCACTCCGACGCGATCGCCCGCCTCCTTCCCGGCGGTTCCCGGCCCGTCCCGGGCGCCGCCGCCGATCCGGCGGGCGCCCGGCCGGCCGCCCCGGCCGGTGAGGACCGGCCGGGCGACCTGCGGCCACGCGCATCGGAGCCGGACCCGCTGCCGGTGCCGTCCCGCCCGGACCACGCGGACGCACGGGCGCACGGTCTCGCTCACGAGACGGGCCGCGACAGACCCCTCGACGTCCACCCGAAGTGCGATCAGTCCCAGGTCGAGCAAGAATTGCCGCGTACGGCGTCCGGAGACAGGGCGGCGAGGTGACCGGGTGGCGCGACTGGAAGTTCCTGGGCTGCAGATGGGAGCGGAGATAGGTCGCGGCTCGTACTCCGTCGTCTATCGGGCGCAGCGGGCGTCCCGGAAGTACGCCGTGAAAGTTGCCCTGCAGGCGATCGCTCCCGACAACGGCATTGCCCGGACATTTGCCCGGGAAGCGACGATCCTGTCCTGTATCCGGCATCCCAACATTGCTCGGGTATGGGCGGCCGGGCATGTCGAGGACCGCCCCTACCTGGTCATGGACCTGGTGGAGGGGGAAACGCTGCGGACGCGGCTCACGGCCGGGCCGCTGGGAATCACCGACGCCGCACGGATGGCGCGTGATGTGGCCGCGGCGTTGTCCGAAGCCCACCAGCGCGGCCTCGTGCACCAGGACGTCAATCCCGCGAACATCATGATGAGCGAGGACGGCCGGGCCGTCCTGCTCGATTTCGGGCTGATGACCCGGGCCGGTGAAGCGCCGTCGGATCGTGCCGTCGGGACGCTCGTGTACGGCGCGCCCGAGCAGTCCGGGGTGCTGCGGCGGCCGGTCGATCCGCGTACGGACCTGTACGCCCTCGGCGCGGTGCTCTACACCTGCCTCGCCGGCCGCCCACCGTTCGCCGCGGACGACGTCGCGGAGCTGCTCCGCCAGCACGCGGTGGCGGAGCCCCGCCCGCTGGCCGAGTCGCGCGCGGACGTGCCCGCCGAGCTCGCCGCCGTCGTCCACCGGCTGCTGACCAAGGAGCCGGACGACCGGTTCCAGTCGGCGCGGGAGGTCATCGCCGCACTCATGCCGTTCGCGCCCAGCGGTTCGGGCGCGGGCACGGGCGCGGGCGACGGCCACGCGCCGGTCCGGCTCAGCGCGGGCCAGCTGATCGGCCGCGACCGCGAGCGTCGGATCCTGTCACGCGCCTGGGATCGCTGCATGGCCGGTGAGTCCGGGGTCGTGACCATCGCGGGCGAGGCGGGTGTCGGCAAGACCGCCCTCATCATGGACCTGCTGGCCACGCGCGGCCTGACGTCGACACCCGCCGTCGTCCGCGGCCGGTGCGCCGCGGACGCCGCCGCCCCGCTGGCCCTGCTGCGCGGCCTGTCCGACGACTGGATGCGCCGGATGGCGGACGAGCCCGAGCCGGTGGCGCGGGAGCTGCGTGCGCGCAAGGTGGCGGCGGCGGGCGCCGACGCGGTGGAGCTCGCCCGCGCCAGTCCCGCCCTCGGGGCGTTGATGGGGGTGGGC
>NZ_FZMO01000506.1 GCF_900197875.1 Frankia canadensis
CATGCTTGGCCGTGTTCCACGCCAGCCGCAGCGCGGGCAGCGTCCACGGCACCGGGGTGAGCTGGTCGCCGCCCTGGCCGTAGGACGTCTCGGCGTCGCGCTGGGCGAGCGCGGCTTTCACCCGGGCCACACCCCAGTTGTAGGCGAACCGGGCCGCCCCGGCGTGCCGGGACAGGTTCACGGCCTGGGCGTCGTTCGGGTCGAGCGCGAACCGATAGGCCTGCAGCGTCGTCACCCGGCGTCCTCGGTGGCGGCGGCGACCGCCCGGCGGGCACGATCCGCGGCGGTCTGGTGGCCGTACAACCGGGCGCACAGCGACGTGAGGATCTCCGTCATGTCCCCGACCAGGTCATCGTCGACCTCGACCGGGTCGACGACCAGCAGACGCCGGCCGTGCGCGGCCAACACGGCCTCGACGTACTCGGCGCCGAACCGGGCGAACCGGCCGCGGTGCTCCACGACGATCGTGCTCACCCCCGGGTCGCCCAACAACGCGGACAACTCCCGGCGGTCGCCGTTCAACGCGGAGCCGACCTCGGTCACAACCCTGCCGACCGGCAGGCTCCGCTCGCCGCACCAGGTGGCGACACGGGCGACCTGCCGGTCCAGGTCGGCCTTCTGGTCAGCGGACGACACCCGGGCGT
>NZ_FZMO01000166.1 GCF_900197875.1 Frankia canadensis
CCCCCAGGCCCCCCGCTGGCGACCGGCCGGACGCGAGGGCCGCGACGCCCCCGAACGGCGCGTGCCCACCGCGGCGGGCCGGTCTGAACGCATCAAACCGTCGTGGGCCCGCCGACACCTCGTATCTCGGCGGTTTCCCGAAGCTTTCGGCAGATCATCCGTCTGTTTCGGGGGCAGCGTCGGTGTCGACGGTCCGCAGGATGTCGTTCACCTCGCGGCGGGGGGTGGGCTCGGCCGGCGCCGTGGTCGGCTCCGGGTAGCCGACTCGCAGGATCATCTGGACGTGCCCGAGCCCGCCGGTCGCGCCGCGGAACTGCTCGCGCATCCCCTCCACGTCGATCGCCTGCGACATCGGCGAGCTGGCCAGCCCGAGCGCCGTCGCGGCGAGCAGCACCCGCTGCATCGCCTCGCCGGCGCGCAGCCGGTCGGCGGTGGTGTCCGCGTCGGTGCCGATCAGCAGGATCCCGGGCCGCTCGACGGCGTGCTCGGCCAGGTGGGTGGTGCCGGTCTCGCCGGCGACGTCGAGGTCCCGCAGGGGGAACTCGGAGCGCCGCGGCGCGTCCAGGTGCACCACGGCACCGCGCGGGATGCCGTCCGCGGCCGGTTCCGTCCGGCTCCAGGAGGAGAGCTCGGCGCGGTAGGCGGCGTTGTGCTCCTCGATCCAGTCGGCCCGCGAGAGCAGGACGCTGACCTGGACGCGCAGGTCGGGATCGGTGGGGGCGGTCAGCCAGGCGCCCTCGGCCTCGGCGGCGGCGCGCAGCCGGCTGATGGCGTCCGCGGGCAGGGGGCGCTCCTCGAAGGGGCGCCGGTCGGTGTGACGGCGGGGGATCGCCGCGGCGAGGGCACGCTCGGTGTCGTCGGCGGGCAGGCTGCCGGCGAGGGTGACCCGCGCCAACGGCGCCGAGCCGATGTTGTCGCCGTCCGGCAGGAGCGTGACCTGGGGTGACAGGCCGCGGATCCGCAGCGCCAGCCGGGCGTTGCACAGCGCCGCCCCACAGCTGAGCAGCAGCTGACGGCCCTGCGGGTCGGCGACGTCGAGCTGGCGGGAGCGGTCGGCGAACAGGGTGAGCCCGCCCGCGTCGAGCTGCCACAGCCAGGGCTGGGTGTTGTGGATGGACGGCGCCGCGGCAGACGCGGCGACCACCTCCCGAGCCAGCTCCGCGGTCAGTGGGGGTGTTACGGACCGCGCCGTGTCGGTGGACATGTCGGCCTCCCTTCGTCCGGTACCACCCAAGCCTGCCGGGGCGGCGATGTCTCCGACATGCCCCGACCGGAACCCGTCACGCGGGACCGACGGAGGTTCGGCGGGAGCCGGACGGCCCTGCCCTGCGCCGCCCCGCCCAGCCCCGCCCAGCACGGCCGCGGCCGCCACGTCCGGCCTCGGTGCCCGGAGTGGCGGCGATGCCTGCGGGTAGCCCCAAGGCATGGCTGGAACTGACACCGAGGCGGTGGTCGCCGAACTGCTCGCCCGGCACGGGCGCACCTTCGCCGAGGAGATCGGCGCCGACGTGCCCGCCGACACGGCCGAGGCGATGTTCAGGCTGACCGTCTTCGCGCTGCTCGCCGGCGCGCGGATCCGCACGGCCGCCGCGGTCCAGGCCTGCCGCGCGCTGATGGACGCCGGCTGGACCGACGCCGCCGCCATGGCCGACGCGACCTGGGCGCAGCGCACCCGGGTGCTCAACCACAACGGGTACGCCCGCTACGACGAGAGCACGTCCCGCCAGCTCGCCGACGCCTGCGACTACCTGTCCGAGACCTACGACGGGGACGTGCGGCGCCTGCGGGAGGCCGCCGGCCAGTCACCGGAGCGCGAGCGGGCGCTGCTTCAGAAGATCAAGGGGATCGGCCCGGTCGGCGCCGACATCTTCCTGCGCGAGGCCCAGGCCGGCTGGGACGAACTCGTCCCCTACCTGGACGAACGGGTCCGTCACACGGCCGGCGAGCTGGGCCTGCCGACCAGCGTGACGCGGCTCGTCGACCTCGTCGACCGCGCCGACCTGCCGCGTCTGGTCGCCGCGCTGGTGCGGGTGCGCCAGGAGCACGACGTCGCCGACCTGCGCGAGGCCACCTCCGGCGGCTGACGGGCGGAGCGCCTTCCAACGGTCGCGGAGCCGCCGTCCGACGGCCGGTGACACCCTCGGACGGCCGGTGACGCAGTGCCCGCCGCCGCGCAGTGCCCGCCGCCGACGGGTGACCCGCCGGCGCGGGTACCCGTTCGGTGCAACCCGACGGGACGAACGGCTCCCGCCGGGCGACGCGGCGTCCGTACCCTGGACGGTGCGCCGATCCTCCCGGGCCCGGTCAGGTGCCCGGCCGGGGTGGACACGGGGCACCGGCGGCAGGCTGGGACGGTTCGCGCCGCAAGGGCTGTAACCTTCCAGGCTCAACGCCGCGCGTTCAGGGGCGGGCCGGGCGCGCCGGGCGGGGGCTGCCGTCCGGCCGACGATCCGCCCGCCGTCCGGCGGCCGAGCCGTCCACCAGGATTCCGAGGCAGACCCGGAGGAGCGTCCGTGCCGAGCACGCAGGATGTCGAGCGCGCCCGCGAGCAGGCGTACCTGGACACGCTGTACACCCGGCTGGACGAGGTACGGGAGATCACCCGCGAGCAGCTGCGCGGCGTGCTGCTCGCCGTGGGCACGGGCACCCCGCAGTCAATCGTCGAGCGGGACGTCTTCGCCGCGGCGCACGCCGACCGGCTCGCCCGCCTCGACGCCGCCGAGGGTCGGCTCTGCTTCGGCGCGATGGACCACGCCGACGGCCGGCGCACCTACATCGGCCGCATCGGGCTGTCCGACAGCGAGCAGGAACCGATCCTCGTCGACTGGCGCGCGCCCGTCGCGACCGCGTTCTACCGGGCGACGCTGGCCGATCCGCACGGCCTGGTCCGCCGCCGCCACCTGCGCACCCGCGGCCGTGAGGTCACCGGCATCGCCGACGATCCACTCGGCCTGCCCGACCCGGCCAGCGCCGGCGCGAGCGCGGCGGACGGCGCCGAGGGCGCAGGCGCCAACGCCAACGCCGGTGCGACAGCCGTCCAGTCGGGCGACGCGATGCTGCTCGAGGCGCTCGCCGCGCCGCGCACCGGCCGCATGCACGACATCATCGCCACCCTGCAGGCCGAGCAGGACCGGATCATCCGGGCGCGGGCGAACGGCATCCTCGTCGTCGACGGCGGACCGGGCACCGGCAAGACCGCCGTCGCCCTGCACCGCGCCGCCTACCTGCTCTACAACGACCGGGCCCGGCTGGACCAGTCCGGCGTGCTGATCGTCGGGCCGAGCCCGGTGTTCCTGCGCTACATCGACCAGGTGCTGCCCTCGCTCGGCGAGACGGGCGTGGTCTTCGCCACGCCGGCACGCCTGTTCCCCGGCGTGGACGCCACCGGGACGGAACCGGTCGAGGCCGCCGCGCTCAAGGGCGACCCGCGGATGGCCGACATCGTCGCCACCGCGGTCCGCGACCACCAGCGGCTGCCGCGGCGCGAGCTGACCATCCCGTACGACGATCATGTCCTGCGGCTGAGCCGGGACGCGGTCGCCCGGGCGCGCACCCGCGCGCGGCGCAGCCGCCGCCCGCACAACTCGGCCCGTCGCGTCTTCCTGCGCGAGCTGCTGGGCGACCTGACCACGCAGGTGGTCCGGCAGATCCCGGGCGGTCTGCTGGACGCCGACGAGCGCCGCCAGATCACCCGCGACCTGTGGCTCGACGAGGGTGTCCACGCGGCCCTGGACAGGCTGTGGCCGCTGCTGACCCCCCAGCAGCTCGTCGGCGCGCTGTTCACCGACCCGGCGGTGCTGGCACGGGCGGCCGGCGGTCGGCTCACCCCGGCCGAACGCGACCTGCTGGCAGACCTACCGCCGGCGAACCCGCGCATCCCCACCCCGCGTCCCGCCGAGGCCGCGCCGCGCCGCGGCCGCCGCCGGACGTCCCCTTCCAGGGGCGACGCGCTGCAACTGCCCTTCGACACCGACCCGGCACCCGACACCGACCCGGCACCTGGCATCCACCCGGCACCCGACATCCACCCGATCACCGTCGCCGGCGCCCGGCGGCCGGCCGGGGAGCGGCGCTGGACGCCGGCCGACGTCCCCCTGCTCGACGAGGCGGCGGAACTGCTGGGTGATCCCGACGAGGAGGCCGGCCTGGAGGCCGCCCGCCGGGCCGAGCGGGAGCGGGCCGAGGAGCGCGAGTACGCCCGCGGCGTGGTCGACATGCTGGGCCTGCACGGCCAGGTCGACGCGGATGCCCTGGCCGAGCGGTGGTCCGGCCCACGGGTGCGCCGCAGCGCCGCCGAGCACGCCCGCGAGGACCGGTCCTGGGCGTTCGGCCACCTGATCGTCGACGAGGCGCAGGAGATCTCGCCGATGCTGTGGCGGCTGCTGTGGCGCCGCTGCCCGGGGCGCACGGCGACGCTGGTCGGCGACCTCGCCCAGACGGCGCGCCCGGGTGCGCCGACGAGCTGGGAGCAGCTGCTGGGACCCGTGGTCGACGACCGGTTCACCGTCGAGCGCCTCACCGTCAACTACCGCACCCCGCAGGAGATCATGGACGTGGCGGCGGAGGTCCTGCGGGCGCAGGACCCGGCGCTGGTGGTGCCGGTGTCGGTCCGCTCGGCGGGTCGGCGGCCCGCCGCGCTGCGGGTCGGCGACGTGGCCGTCGAGGCGGTGCCCGGGCTCGCGCGGCTGCTGGCCGGCGACCCGCCCGCCGCGGACGGGCCGAGCGCCGAGCTGCTCGCGGCGGTCGCCCACGCTGCCACGGCGGAGGCGGCCGCGGCGGCCGGCGGCCGGGTCGCCGTGATCGCCCGACCGCGCGATGTCCAGCCGTTGCGGGCCGCGCTCATGGCCCTGCTGCCCGACCTCGCCGTCGCCCCCGACTCGATCGACCCGGCGAGCGCCGCCGGCAACGCCCTGGACGCCCCGGTCGCCGTCCTCGGCGTCGCCGAGACGAAGGGCCTCGAGTTCGACGCGGTGGTGCTCGTCGAACCGGCCGACCTGCTCGTCGAGCCGACCCGCGGCCTGGCGGACCTGTACGTCGCGCTGACCCGGGCGACCCGGTCGCTGCGCGTCGTCCACTCCGGCGAGCTGCCGCCGTTCCTGCGCTCCCTCGATGGCGACTGATCCTGTCTCAGCCGCCGTCGCCCATGGCCGCGAGCCTGTTCGCCATCTCCTCCGGCGGCACGTTCTCGACGCGCGTCGCGAGGTTCCACCGATGGCCGAACGGGTCGACGAGCTGACCGGACCGATCCCCGTAGAACTGGTCGGCCGGCGGCCGGCGGCTGGTGGCACCGGCGGCCAGCGCGCGCTCGAAGGTCGCGTCCACGTCCTCGACGTACAGCGACAGCGTCACCGGGGTGCCGCCCACCGACGCCGGGCCGAGGACGCCGATCTGCGGCGCCTCGTCGGCGATCATGACCACGGACTCGCCGAAGAGCAGCTCCGCGTGGCCGATCCTGCCGTCGGGACCGGCGAGCCGCATCCGCTCGGTCGCACCCAGAACGGTCACGTAGAAGTCGATCGCGGCGGCGGCGGCGTCCACGCAGAGATACGGGCAGACCCTCGGGTAGTCGGACGGGATCGGAGCGACATCGCTCATCGTGACCTCCTGGCAAGTCGCTGGCATCGGTGAAGGATGGAGGGGTGAAGCGGGACGGCGGACCAGTACGGGACGGGCGGCCGGTGCGGGACGGGGGACCGGTGCGGGACGGCGGACATCGTCGCGCCGGGGTCCGACAGTTTCGGGACGGTCGCCCGGGCGGGCGCGTCGAGCTCGTCGGCCGGCTGCGGGCCGCGCTCGGCGTGCCGCCCGGCGACCCGTCCGGGCTGGTGGATCCCTCGCCGCGCCGCCGGGCGGAGTACGCGTCGGACGCGTCCAACTACCGTGTGCCTCCCGTGGTGGTGGTCTTCCCCCGGGATGTCGACGACATTCCGGCCGTGCTCGATGTCTGCCGGGCCACCGGCACCCCGCTGACCACCCGTGGCGCGGGCACGTCCATCGCCGGCAACGCGGTCGGCCCCGGCGTGGTGATGGATCTGAGCCGTCATCTCGACCGTGTGGTCGCGCTGGACCCGGACGCCCGCACCGCCACCGTGCAGCCCGGCGTCGTGCTGGACGTGCTGCAGGCCGCGGCGGGCCGCCACGGCCTGCGCTTCGGCCCCGATCCGTCCACCCACGCCCGGTGCACCCTCGGCGGCATGATCGGCAACAACGCCTGCGGCACGCGGGCGATCGCCTACGGCCGTACCAGCGACAACGTCCTCGCCCTCGACGTCCTCGACGGCACCGGCCGCCGCCTGCGGGCCGCCGCCGGCGAAGAACCCCCACCGGGCCTGGCCGCGTTCACCCGCGCACACCTCGCGACGCTGCGCACGGAGCTCGGCCGCTTCCCGCGCCAGGTGTCCGGTTACGGGCTGGAGCACCTGCTGCCGGAGCGCGGCGGCGACCTGGCGAAGGCCCTGGTCGGCAGCGAGGGCACCTGCGCGGTCGTGCTCGGCGCGACGGTGCGTCTGGTCGCGCCGCCCATGGCCACGGCGATGGTCGTCCTCGGCTACCCGGACATGGCCACCGCCGCGGACGCGGTCCCGGCGCTGCGCCCGCACGGGCCCCTCGCCCTGGAGGGGATGGACGCCCGGCTCGTCGACATCGTGCGCCGCCATCGTGGCCCGGGTGCCGTGCCGGCGCTGCCGGCGGGCGCGGGCTGGCTGTTCGTCGAGGCCGGCGGCGACACGCCGGCCCATGCGCTGGCCGCCGCGCGCCGTCTCGCCGCCGACGCGGGCACGGCGGCGACCAGGGTGGTCGAGAGCGGTCCCGAGGCGCGGGCGCTGTGGCGGATCCGCGAGGACGGCGCCGGGCTCGCCGGGCGCACCGCGGACGGCGAGCCGGCCTGGCCGGGCTGGGAGGACGCCGCCGTCCCGCCCGAGCGGCTCGGCGCCTACCTGCGTGACTTCGAGGAGCTGCTGCGCGCCCACCGGCTGGCCGGCGTGCCGTACGGGCACTTCGGCGACGGCTGCGTGCACATCCGTCTCGATCTGCCGCTCGCGCGGGCCCCGCGGCTGCTGCGCCCGTTCCTGCTGGAGGCGGCGGACCTGGTCGCGGCGCACGGCGGGTCGCTGTCCGGCGAGCACGGCGACGGCCGGGCCCGCGGCGAGCTGCTGGACCGGATGTACTCGCCGGCGGCGCTCGACGCCTTCGCCGGCTTCAAGCGGCTGTTCGACCCGGATGACCTGCTCAACCCGGGTGTGCTGGTGCGGCCGCGGCCGGTCGACGCCGACCTGCGCCTGCCCGCCGCCCACGCGCTGCCCGCCCCCGCGCCGGGTACCGGCTTCGCCCTGGCCCACGACGGCGGCGATCTCGCCCGGGCCGCGCACCGCTGCGTCGGGCTCGGCACCTGCCGCGCCGACACGTCGGTGACCGGCGGGTTCATGTGTCCGTCGTTCCAGGTCACCCGGGACGAGAAGGACAGCACCCGGGGCCGGGCCCGGGTGCTGCAGGAGCTGGCGAACGGGACGCTGGTGCGCGGCGGCGCCGGCGCGGCGGAGGTCGGCGAGGCGCTGGACCTGTGCCTGTCGTGCAAGGCGTGCGCCCGGGACTGCGCCGCCGGCGTGGACATGGCGACCTACAAGTCCGAGGTGCTGCACCGGGCCTACCGCCGCCGCCCGCGCCCCGTCAGCCACTACGCGCTGGGCTGGCTGCCGCGCTGGAGCCGGCTGGCCGCGCGGGCACCCACCCTGGTCAACGCGGTGCTCGCCCGCCGCGGGGCGCGCCGGGCGCTGCTGCGCCTCGGCGGCATGGATCCCCGCCGCGACGTGCCCGCCTTCGCCGCCAGGCCGTTCAGCCGCTGGTGGCGCGAGCGTCGGGCCCCCAGCACGTCGGGCGTCCCCCCGCGGGGGGACGTGGTGCTGTGGGTCGACTCGTTCACCGAGGCGTTCTCTCCCGGGGTGGGACGGGCGGCGGTCGAGGTGCTGACGGCGGCGGGGTACCGGGTCGTCGTCCCGGCGGGCCCGGGGCCGGTGTGCTGCGGGCTGACCTGGATCACCACCGGCCAGCTGGACGGGGCCAGGCGGCGGCTGCGGACCCTGGTGAGGCGTCTCGCGCCCTACGCCCGCGCGGGCACGCCGATCGTCGGACTGGAGCCGTCGTGTACCGCGGTGCTGCGCGGTGACCTCGTCGAGCTGCTGCCCGGCGACGCGGACGCGGCGGCGGTGGCGGCCGGGGTGCGCACCCTCGCCGAGCTGCTGACCTCCATCCCCGGCTGGGCCCCGCCACGACTCGACGGGACCCGGATCGTCGCCCAGCCGCACTGCCACCAGCACGCCGTGCTCGGCTTCACCGCCGACCGCGACCTGCTCGCCGCCGCCGGTGCCGACGTGCGAGTGCTCGCCGGCTGCTGCGGCCTGGCCGGCAACTTCGGCATGGAGGCCGGCCACTACGACGTCTCGGTCGCGATCGCCGAGCGGGGGATCGCGGCGGCGGTCCGGGCGGCTCCGGCGGGCGCGGCGCTGCTCGCGGACGGCTTCTCCTGCCGGACGCAGGCAGCCCACGTCGTGGGCGTGTCGGGCCGGCACCTCGCCGAGCTGCTGGCGGCGCCGCCGACGCCCCCGCCGAT
>NZ_FZMO01000136.1 GCF_900197875.1 Frankia canadensis
GCTCGGTGCCCGTGGCGCCCGGCGAGGCTCGGTGCCCGTGGCGCCCGGCGAGGCTACCAAGAGTGGCGCGTAGCCTGCGCGGAGGGGTGTACGCGGGGTCCTAGCTAGCGGTCAAGCGGGAAGGCTGGGTTGTTGCTGCTTCCGCCATACACTCGCGGAGTCGCGCAAGTCGCCTATCGCGGGATGACCGTTCAACGGCTCGACCGCACGGAGGATCGCGTCCGCGCGTTTTCCGACATGCGCAGCCTGAAACGGCAGTGCAAGCGCGAGTCCCTGTGTGGTGAGACCGGCAATGCGGTGTGGATCTCGATCGTTGCTGCGGGAAACGGCAAGGGCTTCGTCTAGCAGCATGTAGGGTCGCTGGTGCGCACTTTCCGCTTCAATGATCGGACGTACTGTCGTCAACGTCTTCCGTACGCGGTCCGGTCGCCCCAGACGGGCGTAGGCCAATGTTGCCGTGGTGGCGGCATTGGCGGGATGGCAGGTATCGATGTTGTCGATGATGACGCCTGCAATTGGCCCTTTTTCCTCCGGGGTAAGTGAATGCAGAATATCAAGCGACTCCCCGACGGCCCGGTCTACTCCGTCAACATCACCAAGCGTGGCTCGGGTTCCGGCCACGGGGTCCGACAGCAGCAGCGCGCGGGAAGGGCCAGTGTGTGCGTGGCGTAGGCCGTCCTCGGCATATCGCTGCGCGACTTTCGGGTTTCCGGCATAGTCTTCGACGATGGCCTGCATGTAGCGAGTCCATGCGATGAGCTGATCATCGTCGAGCAGGTCTGCCCTTTTGTGGGCCTCGGCGAGAGAGATCCGGGCAGAGGCGGTTTCTCCTGCATTGTTGTGGACCCATCCCCGTAGTCCGGCGGCGATGGTTGCGGCGTGCCAGAGTCGGGCGTGATCGGCGGGCCGGAGGGTGAGTTTCGCCGATATTCCGTCGATCAGACTCTGCGCTGATGCTATTTGGCCGAGTAGCACGGCGGGGGTGGTGGTGCGATAGGCGCTGACGCAACTGGCTATCTGCGCATCCACGACCGGCAGAATGCTATCTGCTCGCGCTGTTCCTTCTAGGAGTAGAAGCCGGTCCGCCGGGGTGAGTATGGGCATGACGCCACCGGCAGCAACGCCGCTACCGATCAAGGCCAACAGGTCTCTTCGGTTCGTTGGACTCACCTCCCGCGGCGGATTCGGCGACGCTGGGTCACCGGCTTCCATCGTCGAGGGTACCGGCGCTGCTCCCCGTACCACCACCTGTGTTTCGCCGGGTGGTGGTTCTGGGGTGTAGCCGTGAAGCGATGCTTCGCGTTCCGCGATGGCGCGATCACGCAGACGTAGAAGGTCGCCACTTGTGCCGAAAGCATCGTCGAGTGCTTTGAACCCAGCCGCGGACAGCGTCCGTCCGGTGGCGAGGCTCTTGGCGTGCTTGCGCGAGTAGCCGGCATGCGCGCCGAGGTCGGACCAGTTCCACCCGCGTTCTTCGATCAGTGCTTGGACTCGGTCGACCAGTTCGCGCAGCGCGGGGGTCGTCGGCGCTGGTCGTCGCGCGGGGTACGGACTCGTTGGCATGTGTCCCCCTGGAGCTGCCGGCCGTCACGTGGGGGTGTGATCGTATCCGGGCCGGTGCGGACCGTGAGGCCAGTAAGCGGGACAAGGGGGGTGCGACTGAGTCGCACCCCCCCTTGGGCAGGGCAGGGTCGTTACCCGGGCTCGTTCGTCGAGCGTTGGCCGTGGCGAACGGTCGCGGTGCGGGAGGGTGCGCCCGAGAGCTGAGGTCAGACGATGGGCGTGTCGGTGCGGGTGGCGGTGAGGTAGAAGCCGGGGATGGTGATGGTGATGTGTGATTGCCCGTCGATGGCCTGATGCCACGCCGTGGCGTACCGCGCGGCCAAAGCGGGGTCGTGGCCCGCGATGGTGTCAATGGCGCTGGGCACGCTGGGGTGTGGGGGCCGGTGCAGGTAGGCGTGCACGTCGTTGCGGCCTTCCAGCCTGACGACGACCGTATCCATGGCGGCGTCGATGGCGCGGAACCCCCGCCGGACGTGGCGGACGGCGGTGCGCATGTCGAGCCGGTGCATGTAGCGCCATCCCGGAGTCGCCCAGCGCAGGACTTCCTCAGCGGCGTGGATGTCGGCGCGCGGCAGGTCGAGGTTGGCGTCATGGCGACGATCGGCGTAGATCAACTCAAAGAGCGACAACCGGCCACCGGGCCGGACCACCCGCGCGGACTCGCGGAACGCGCGTATCAGGCTGGGGCTGTGGACGAACGCGGCGCGGGCAACAACCGCGTTCGCGCTGTGCTCCTGAAGCGGGATGTCAGTGATCTCGGTGAGGACACGGCGCAGGGTTCCCGCACCGAATCCGGCCGGGGGGATGGTGTCCAGTGCCTGATGTGATCGGTCGATGGCGGTCACGGTCCCGCCGACCCCGACCAGCGCGAGCGCGCCGAGGGTGAGCAGACCGTTTCCGACCGAAAGGTCAATCACGTGATCCCCGGGGGAGATCTGTGCACCGCTCAGGACGCGGTCCCGCATCCGGATCTCTCCGTCGCCGAACGCCTGCCGTTCGACCATCGGGCCCGTCTGACCCGTGGGGCGCCGCTGGGCCAGGGCGCTCACGCGACCGTGCCCCGACGTGTCCAACGTCGGGTTACGAGGGGCGGTTGGTGAAGATTTCGCATGATTGTCCCTTCGGTGACGGGGTGCCCTACCCGGCGGGGGTCGCCGCGCGTACGGGGGTGTCTTTCGCGCAGGCCGCGCGCCGCGCGGGTAGGGCGGCTCGGAGGGGCGCTGTGCTTCGGGGGGCGAAGCACAGCGCCCCGGTACCACGGCCGGATCCGCCGTGGCGGGGCGGGAGAGGACCGGGGGTTACCTACACCGGTCCTCTCCCTGTGCGTGGCCCCGGACCCGTTCGGGCGCTGCCAGGACATGCGTAGGCAGTGCCACGGGCGAGCCAGATAGGGGAACGCCACCCCGACGGAAGTCGACAGTTGACGAGCAGTCGCCGCGCCCATCGCTGCTCCCTTCTGCAAACCCGCACATCCGCCGGTAGGGACATGTTGCCCGCCGCTACAGGTCCCGGACAGGGTGGGACTGTGTCCCACCCGGGTGCGACTCAGTCCCACCCGGGCGAAAGTGTTCTACCGCAACCCCAGAGCTATATTCTGTCTACCGTTGGACTCCGCTGGATGAAAAGGCATGAACAGGAACAATGCAATGCCCTCCCTTCAAAGGGTTGATCATCAGGCGGTATTTCCTTACGGCACCTGTCTGCGACGGTCGGGATGGTGAGTTCAGATGACACGCCGCTACTATGTGGTTCGGCCGCGCTGGCTTGTGCTGGTGCGGATCGGTCTGGCCGGATCCATCTGCTTGACGGGCGCTTTTCTGTTTCCCACTGTTGCTATTTTTCCGTTTGCCGTCGTCGGCACCATTCTCGTGTTCGTCTACGTGCTCGTCCGGTAGCTCCATGGGAAAGCTAGGCGGAGATTCCGGCCATCCTCAGGACATGATCCCAGCAGGTTACAGCCTGTTTGTAGTGCGGATAGATGTCGAGTCCGACCTTGCGCCCGAGCCGCTAATCACCGGGTTCAACGTGATTTCCGTTGATTCTTCCGTTGTGGGCCGTGTGGCGCTTTCTTTGCGTCATCCAGATCTTTCCGTGATCGCTATTCATTACGACGACGTGCCAATTATTCATACGCTGACCGCTGTTCGGGAAGGCGTTTCTATTGCCTTCACCCAGCGTCGGAGCCCGGTGATGATCGGGAACATTAATGCCATGCCAGTGGACGGGTCGGATCTCACCCGTGTTGTCTCCCATATCGTCCCCGACGATCGGGCTCCACTGATATGGGAACTACACGACGCGGACTCATTCCGGCAGTGGCGAATGAGTAACCGGTGAGAGGAGGGGCGGTGACGTCGCCCGAAATTGCCATGGAAACGGATATTTGCTCTATCGTTTTGCAGCCAACAACGCTATGTAACCTGAACTGCGACTATTGCTATCTTCCTGATCGGGCGAAAAGGCGGGTGATGGAACCGGGTACGGCGCGAGCCGTTGCGGAATCAATCCGCTCTCAGGCTCTGCGACGGGGCGGCATCGACGTTGTCTGGCACGGCGGAGAGCCGCTGACTCTCGGACACGCAGCGTTCTCCGAGCTTCTGGAACCGTTTTCCGGTATGCCGGTCACTCACGTGGTCCAAACCAACGCGACCCTTATTAACGCGGGATGGCTGGCGCTGTTCGAGAAATGGGAGATAGAGGTCGGTGTCTCGATTGACGGGAATCGAGCCCAAACTAGGCATCGCGTTGACCGGGCAGGATCAGCGGCGTTCGACCGGATCATGCGCGGAATTGAACGCCTCCGCTCAGGCCAATTCGCGTTTGACGTTATAGCGGTCGTCGCCGAACCCGAGCCGGAGGACGCGCGAGAGCTGTACGAGTTCGTGGTAGAACTTGGCTGCCGATCACTGGCGGTCAATATCGAGGAGCGAGAAGGATCCAATACCCGCGTACGCACATACATGCCCGAGAAGGTTCGTGGTTTCTGGGCGGCGCTCGCGGATGCGTGGATTGACAATCCGGCTATTCCGGTGCGCGAACTGGAGCGGGTCCGACATGCGATGGCGCCGGCTGGCGAGACATCGCGGGAAATCCAGTCGCGCCACATCGATCCCTTCCCGACAGTGGCATGGAACGGCGACGTCACGCTGATCTCACCCGAGCTGGCCGGCTACACACCTTTCTCCTGCGGGAATGTCCGCGAGAAAGACCTTCACCAGATCATCCAGGAGGGGATGCTCTCATCCTGGATATCCGAGTATCGTCGTGGCCTTTCCCTGTGCGGGGATAACTGCGCCTACTTCGATTTCTGCGAAGGTGGACATCCGGCAAATCGCTTTTTCGAACACGGTAGGTTCGACACCACCGAGACAGACTACTGCCGCAACACCAAGATTGCGCTTGTCGATGGCTGCGCCGACGACGGTCCAAAAAGCAGGGGACCTGACATTAAAAGCGCGCTGTTGGACTCCGATAGAATGCGGCGACTCCTGGCAATCCCGGAGTTCGGCGCTGGGAATGAAATGCCAGCAAGGTTCGACAACCGGCCAACCTGGGATAATCGAGGGAATAACCCTCCGTTTGACAATCGCCCGGCCTGGGACAACTGGGATAAGAAAGGCTGGAGTAAGAAGAAAGGCAAGTAGCCTTGCAGTCAGTCGATGACTTCGATTCCACATTCGGCGAGTACCGTTTCAGCGGCCAAGAAGATCTGATCGTGAGATATGCGAGCACCTCGGAGAGACGACAGGCCACGGGCTCCGGACAGCCTTGATGTGGAAAGGTCACAGCGAGCCGCGGAGGACGCCTCGAAATCTACTCCCGACAGGTCGCATTCTGCGAAGAAACTACCGTCGAGGCTGCCACGAATGGAGGTTTCCCCTAGCTGACATTCTTTAAAGAGCACGGTCCCGCTCGCTCGCCGAAATTCCAGGGTGGAATAGTCCAGCCGGCAGTCGATGAATGCGACATCACTTGCGACCTCGAATACTCCTCGCCACCCGGTCATTCGGCATCCCTGGAACTCGACTCGGCGTGCCGTGATCTTCTCGAAGGATGCATTAGACAGGTCGGAGTCTCTTATGGCCGTGTCGGCTACGTCGAGGTAGGAAAATGCCGATCCGGTCAGACTAGCACGCACCACCGATCGTGAAACTGATCCCTCGCCTCGCACTCCTGACTGCTCGCCGACCAGGAGTGCGAGGCGGTAGTCAAATTCGCCTCGAAACAGCGCCGACGTTTCCAGCAGATCATTCTCGTCTATCGACGGAACGCGCATTTTCAGACCGTCACGGATTTCGCGAAAGTTCATCGTGCGAGCCTACACACCCCCTTTGAAGGGGCGAGGCTCGGCGCGGGGCGCCCGGCGAGGCTCGGCGCGGGGCGCCCGGCGAGGCTACCCGACAGCCTCGCGGTAGGGCGTCCGGACTGGTCCGCCCGGTGGCCGGACCATGTCCGCGAGTGCCAGCACGCTACGGGGGTCGCAGCGCGCCAACGATCGAACCAGGCGGATACGGATCGGTCCGGGCGGTGCGGCGGACACGATCGAATAGAGAGCCGCGTGGTACGGCGCCCACGCTGCCGGCGGTACGTCGATGTCGGGTACCCATCCGGCCACGTCACACCCCCCCGAACGGCAGGGGGCCGAGGTCGTGCGGTAGCGCGCGGAAATGAAGGGTGACGGTGCTGTCCCCCGGGCTCGGCCGGTGGTGGTCGATGTAGAGCAGTCGGGGCAGGCTCGCCACGACGTCCACGACGTCGCGGAGCGTCGCACCGGACCGGATGGTCACCGCGTAGAGGCCCGGTTCGGGGATGTCGAGGGAGACGAACGGGCGCGGGGAACGCCACCCGTCCGAGGGGGGCGGAATACTGGGCACAGGTCACCGTCCTGTTCAGGCAGGTTGTGATCTAGGTCCCGCCCGGTGGTGGCACACCGGGCGGGGCCGCCCATGACCTTAGCACGTATGGTGCTAAGGTTTGCGGTTGATCAGTCGATAGGGTCGCGTCGTGGATGACGACCCGTTGCTCGGCTACCAGGAGATAGCGGCGATGGCCAACGTCAAGCCGGTCACGATCCGGGGCTACCGGCGGGACGGTCGGTTTCCACCGCCTGATGATCTTCCCACTCCGGACCGGCCGCGTTGGTATCGGTCGACGGTGCTGGCTTGGTTGGCGTCGCGTCCGGGGCAGGGTGCGCGGACGGACCGCAAGCGCGAGGATCACGGGGACGCGCGGGAGTAGCGGTGTCCGTCGTTCCCGGTAGCTGCCGCTTCGGGTTCCCTGCCGGTTGCGCGCTACCGGGTGGCCATGCCGAGCCAGATTCCGGCGACAACGCACGGGACGATGACGAAGAGAAGAACGACCAGAAGGTACGGGCGGGGTATCCGGTCCTCGTCGAATCGGTCGAACATCATGCCTCCGGTTTTCCGGTGTCGGGGGTGGAGGTACCGCGGTTTCGTTCCGGTGCGCGCGGCTGGAAGCTTGCGGCCGGGGGTGGCGGTGGGGGTTCGTACGGCATCCACCCGCGCGGACGCCCATGGGTGGTGTCGTCGCCGGTGCGCACGCGTCGCAGGATCTCAGCGGCAAGATCAGTGAGGTAGATCGTTTCGTAGGCGCGTTGCCACGTGATGCCGGATCGTTGGATGACCCGTCCGGCAGCGGCGCGGCGTTGCGTCGCGGTGAGGAGCACCGTGCGGCGCGGCGTTGACTTCCGCTGCCCCTGCCGGTCGGGTGGGGCCGGTGGCTTCGGCCGGGGCCGGTCGAGGCCATACAGCGCGCGCAGCGCGGTCCGCGCGTCGGAGTCCAGGGCCTGCATGGACGCACGGATGATGCTGTGCGCCCGGTCGGCACCGGCGATCTGATCTGAGCTGTGCGGCGCGATGATGTCGATCAGGCCGGGCGCCCCGGCGATCAGGTCGCCCGGCCCCCGTAGTCCTTGATCGATAGCCTCGCGTAGCAGCGCGACCAGGCGTGCCCCCTCACCTTCCATGATCTCTCCAGCTTGCACGTACCGATGCACGTGCATATGTCGTTGCTGTGTGCGTTGCTTCCCATACTGCTCGTAGAACCATGATCGTGTTGACGGGTTTTCGTCTGGTTGCTGGCGGGTTGGTGTCGGGTGGGACGCGCACTGATCGTTTCGGCGGGTTTTCGTCCGCTCCGTAGCCGGATAGCGGTGCGAGGCTGGCGGGTTTCCGGCGGACCGGAACGGGCTGTTCCGGGGCAGGATGAGTGATGCCGGTCGAGGCACCCGGGTTTCTTTCCGGGAGTGCGGCCGGGGTCCCTTCCTGTTCCTGGGGGCGGATTTCTCGTGGTTGTCGTCCTGCGACGGTGCTCGGGAAATTCACGCGCCCCGCTACCAGCTTTGTGGAGTGTTCCGTGATGCTGTTAGAGAAACCCCCGCCTTCCCGCGCGCGGCCGGTGGGGTGGTGGCCGGCCAGGCAGCGACCGACCCGCGACCCCCGGCCGGTCGGGGGTCGCGCGGCCGGGGTCGCCGGTGGGGCCGGTGCCGCTACCGGGGTGCGCCGGTGGTGGCCCCGGACTGGCCGTGCGGGTCGGTCCGGGGGCGGGTGGCTACGCGGCTCGGCGGTGGGTGCGCCAGATCTCCCACGCGATGTCACGCAGGTACGTGCCCTCGCGGTGGGGTCGGCGGAACGTGCCCGCGCCGATGTCGAGCATGTCGGCCGCCCGTTCGCGTCGCGTTTCGATCCGGGTATGCCACGTGCCGGGTTCCAACCCGAGCATGATCCGCATCGCCGGTCCGACCGTGTCGCCGAGCGGCGCGGTGGCCTCGCGGATGATCTGCTCGGCGATCAACGCCCGTTCGTCGCCGGTCCCACCGTGACCGGCGGTGAGCAGGTCGACCAGGCCGGGGGCATGCTCGGCGAGGCTCGCCGCGCGGGCACCGTGGCGCATCGCCGCGCGCAGTTCCCGGGTCAGCGTCGGGACGTCAAACCGAAGGTTCGTCATGTGCGGTCCGGCCGGGGCCGCTGGTCGGCCCCCGCTATCCCCCGCCGTGCCTCCTCTCCGGTGTGCCGCCCCGGGCGCGGGGTGCCGGGGCAGCAGGAAGCATCCTTACCGGTTTGCGTTCGTCTCACACCATTTGCGTTCACTAGCCTCCAACAACATCCGTCTACCCCGTGTGGCGCCGTTTCGCCCCGGCTGGGGCGGTTGACCTGAGTCGAGGATGCCCGGACATCCACGCCTGATGAAGCGGCCCGAGGTCGACCGGCGGAACCCGCGATCGGCCGGACGTGCCGTCGTGTGCCCGTGCGTGTCCGTGTGTGTCCGGAGGTGTCCGCGCGTGCCGGATCGTCCCAGGGCGGCAATCGTGCTCTCACTGGCACTTAGGTGGGGGTAGCCCTGCCCGTCCGGCCCCCTGCCCGGTGACACCGGCCGGGGCCGACCGGGCACGGCCTGTCCCGCGCGGGGAGCTGGCGCGATGCCGGTCCGGTGCCACCGGGCGTGCCACTGCGCGACCGGAGCACGTCACAGCGCCGTGCCTTTTCCGTGGCCATTCCGATACCACTTTGATTCCGAGAATTAGCCGGGTTCGTGTGCGGCATTCTGCCAGCGGCCCGATGAATGATGTGACCACGGCGGACACGTGAGGTTCGCCGGCCCCTTTCCCGTAGGGAGCATCATGGCTATCGTCCTGCTCTACTTCGCCCGCATCATCGCGAAAATCTTCCTCGGCGCGGGCATTCTGTTTCTCCTCGCGACGGCCGTGCAGTGGATCGCCGTCCACGGCGCCCCGTACATGGTGATCGGCGCCGCGGTGTGGGTCGTGTTCCTTCTCTTGCGGCGCCGTGCGTGAATCCGCGTCGCACCACCGCCCTTTTCTGGGCGCTCTATGTCGGCTGGTTTCTCGTTCTGCTCGCCGGATCGATGGTGGGCATGACGCTGATCGGCCCGCACCTTCCCGCCCCGTTTCGTTTCTGACCGTCCCTCTTTCCCGTTGATCCTCGGAAAGGACCTTCTGTGATCATGTTTGAGATGCCCCCGCCGCCCGGGGACGTGCTGACCGTGACCGATCTGGAGTTGCGTTCCGACGCGGCGTTCGCCCGGCACATGGAGACCTACACCACGGGATCCGTGCTGTTCGCGATCACCACGGCGTTGCCGGTCGATCAGGACGAGCAGGACGGTGGAGAGCTGCACGCCGCGCTGGTCAGGGTGCGTGCCGCAGTGGACGACTACCGGCAGGCGACGCGCCGCGCGTGGCGCGACGCCTACCACCGGTGGGCGGACATGGCCGGTGTCGAGGTCGACGACACCGCCCTTTTCCCCGACCTGCCGACCGCCAGCGACACCGTTTCCGGGGAGGGACAGTGACGTTCAATCCGACACCGGTGGTGGTGGCCCCGGCGATGGTCGGCGGCCCGGAGATGACCCGTATCGTCCTGCTCATCGGCGCCGTTATCGTCGTGGCAATGGTGTCACCGCGGATGCGCGTGCGGACGCTTATTCCGGTCGCGTGCGTTCTCCTCGGTTTGGCGCTGGCACCGGACGGTGTGGTGCCCACCCTGGAAAACGCCGTACGGGCGGTCGGCGCGTTCCTGCGCACCCTTCCCATCGGCGTTCTGAAGGGCTAAACGGATGCTGGCTCTTCTGATTCTGCTGTCCGTGTGGGGAATTGTCGCGAACCTGTCCGTGGCCCTGGTCGTCCTGTCCCGCGTGGTGGAAGACCGCCGGGACGTGGCGGACTGGCAGCGCACGCAGGACATGATCCGCGCCCACCACAACGCCTGACCTGTCCCGCCTTTCTGAGCCGTTCCGGTGGGGGCCCGCACCCGTCGTGGCCCCCACCGGGAAGGGAGGCTATCCGTGCCCGAACCATCCGGCGGGTGGGTGCCCGACATCACCCCCTACACCGCCACCCCGGGGACCGATCTTGTCCCCTACCCGGGGCATGAGGACGAACACCAGCGGCCACACCATCGTGGTGTAGGCGAC
>NZ_FZMO01000135.1 GCF_900197875.1 Frankia canadensis
GTTCCACGGCAAGGTTCCACACAAACCGCGCATGCCCGCAGTGCTCTTCAAGTCCAGCGACGTGTTCAGGCGCCGGAACGAGACGGTAGCGGGTCATACTCCAATTCTACAGAAAGGACCGCCCATGTGCTCCAGCATGAGGCGCCGTTTCCTCTCCGGCCTGAAGGCCAGAGCATCCACGGCGCAAATCCGATGACATCCACGAGCACGAGCGCACCTGAGGCCGGCACCGGCACCGGCGGAGCCATGTCCCTCGATCATGCCGGAGGTGGCGTGCTGCCCGCGGACACCTGCCGGTGGCTGCTTGGCGGGGAGCAGGTGGGCCGGGTCGCCTTCCAGGCGGACGGGGAGATCCTCGTCCTGCCGGTCAACTATGTGCTGGACGGCGAGGCGATCGCCTTCCGGACCGCGACCGGGTCCAAGCTCGCCGCCGCCCTCGAGGAGCACGCCGTCGGGTTCGAGGTCGACGGGCACGATCCGGTCGCGCGGACCGGCTGGAGCGTACTGATCAACGGCAGGGCGGTCGCGGTCCGCGATCCCGACGGGCTGGCACGGCTGGAGGCGACCGGCCTCGCGCCCTGGGCGGACCGTATCGATCATCCGCACTGGGTGCGCATTCTGCCCGAGTCGATGACCGGCCGGGTGGTCGCCCACTCCTGACGGAGTCACCGACTCCGGACCGACCCGCGCGCCCGTGGGGCCGTCGGATGAGGGGAACGGTAGGAGACATCGGGACAACGTCCTGACGGGTCTGCTCCCTCCGGCGGCCCTTCCCGGCCGCCCCGCCGCGGTGGCCATGCACGGATGGCGTCAGCGTCCGACACCACCGGAAGACGCGAGCATTGCTCTCATTTCTCGGGACATTGATGGCCCCGTCCGCGGCGCGTCCGGCGGCGCATTCCGGGCCCGGGACGCGGGCGCACCCGGGACGGGCGCGCGGAACGCCGCCGCGGCCGCCACGCATCCCACGTTTCCGCACATCGGACAATGATGGTCGGTAAAGCGGATGCGCGGCGTGGCGGGAATCTCCGGTGACGTCGCGGAACCGTCCCACCGCAGACGGACAGCATGCGCCGCGATGTGCGGGAAGGCCGACCGGCCCATCGCGTCACACCTCCCGATGCGGCGCACGGCCGATCCGCCGGCTCCGGCCGGCGAGCGGCACCCTTGTCCGACCCGCCGCGGCACGCCGGCCGCCGCACCGCGGCGCGATGCCCAGTCAGCGAACCCGCGGCCCGCCGAGGCGCCACGCGCGGGACGGCCCGACGGAAGGACCCGGCCGCGCCGCGGCGCGTTTCACGCTCCGGTTCCGCCACCGCCCCGCGCATCAGGGCCCGTGGCGACCGCCGCCGGCCGAATTCTCATTCCAGTACATCGCCGCCCCGCCCGCCGGACCGAGGAACATCGGTCCAGGGGCGCGGTACTCGCCGCCTTCACCGGACGCCAGGTGGCGCCCTGAAAATACTCGGCCGGCGGGCCGGAAAAGATCCTCGTCCGGCCTTCAGGGGCCGCCTCCGAGAACCGCGGAAGGAATCTGGAGGCGGCGCCGGACAACCATGTCGAGGACTACCTTCCACGCATACCCGCGAGGCGTCACCCGAGCAGGCTCCCTCTTTCCCGCCGCCGCGCCTGGGCGGGCGAGAGGAAGGGAAAAGGCTGAAAGCGGCCGGCGGGTTCTCCCACGCTGCCGCCCGATTTCGGTAATGCGGCGGCCCTCATCGGTGGAGATATGACCCAGGTGCGCTCCCGGCGCGGCACCACCGGAAGCGGCAGGGCGGTGGCCCCTCGACAGTCGGCCGGCCCGCGGAGGTCGGCCGGCCCGCGGAGGTCGGCCGGCCCGCGGAGGTCGGCCGGCCCGCGCCGGCCGCACAGCGCCACCGTGGGATCGCCGAGCCCTGCCGGGGGGGCGGGCGGCCGCTCGCCTCGGCCGGTCGGGAGCGTCGCCCTCCGGCCCGCCGCCGGCCGCGGACGAACCCGGGGGCGCCGGCGCGGGCCGCGCACTCCAGCTCCCGGCGGCCGGTCCATTCCCGCCGGCGGCCGCGGTGATTACCGTGCGAACGACCGGGCCGTCTGCAGTTGCCGCGGCAAAGCATCGCCAGGCACGATCGGATTACCTGGGAGAACCGTTTTAGCCCGGCCGCCCGATCGATCAGGGCTGCCGCGGCGAACCTTGCCGTGACGAGTTCAGGATCCTGATCTGACCGGGCCCGACCGGGCGGCCTGTTCTCACACATCGGAGCGCATGCCATTGACGCCATGGCCCGTCAGCGGGATAACCTTTTTGACGTAGCCGACAGTGGGTGCCGGGCGGGGGCTACCGAGCCCGGAGGGAGCAGAGGTCACGGCGCGCTCACTTCCACCGGGGTCGGACCATGCACGGCCGCCCACAAAGGTGGTGTACGGCTGATCTGACGTCCGACCCTCGGAGGAATCCACCGGCCGACCAGCGTTTGGTCGGCAGCAGGAACGCGGAGCGGTCGGTAAACCGGAGTGGACAGGAGAGGAGCACGATGGCCCCAGTGGTATCGGACCCGGCGGCGATGCCGGTCCGCCCGCAACGGTCCATGGGCGCCGGCCTCGACCGAGCGTCGGGTCCGTTCACCGCCGACAGCCCACCGTCCGACGCACGGACCCAGCGGGAACGGGTTCGGCTGGCCCAGGTCGAGCTCCTGGAGCTCAGCGCCCAGCTCACGACACCCCACCTGCGACGGCGGATCCTGCGCATCTACTCGCTGCTGCGCAGTGAGCCGGTGGCGCCGACGCCGGCGAAGCCGCCACCCTTCCGGCTGACCCTGCGCGAGATGGAGGTGCTCACGCTCGTCGCGACCGGCTGCTCCAACATCGAGGCGGCGGAGCAGCTGACAATCCGGGCTGAGACCGTCAAGACCTACATGCGCAGCATCATGCGCAAGATGGGCGTGCGGAACCGCACCGCGGCCGTCCACACCGCCCGTCAGATCGGCCTGCTGGACTGATCACGACCGCCGTCCGGGCCACCTCCTGACACCTACTGCGGGCACCGCGTCGGGCCCGTCTCGCGGGCCGCCTCGGCGATCCGGGCCGACGCGGTGGCGCTCAGGACAGGCGCCGGCGGTCAGGCCGGCGCCGGCAGGCCGAGATGCTCACGCAGGGTGCTGCCCTCGTAGTCAGTGCGGAACACGCCTCGTTCCTGCAACAGCGGGACGACCGTGTCGGCGAACTCGTCGAGGCCGCCCGGAACGATGTGAGGCACGAGGATGAACCCGTCGCTCGCGTCCTCCTGCACGAATCGGTTGATCGTCTCCGCGACCGTGGCCGCGGAACCGATGAACGACTGCCGGCCGGTCACCTCGATGACGACATCGCGCAGCGACAGCTTCTTCGCCTCGCCCAGCTCCCGCCAGCGGCGCGCGGTCTCCAGCCGGTCGTCGTACATCCGCACGCTGGCCCGGCCCTGGGCGACCGTGTTCGTGCCGGGCAGCGGGTCGACCAGCGGCACCGGTCCGTGCGGGTCGTACGCGGTCAGATCGCGGTTCCACACCTGCTCGGCGAACTGGATCGCCGTCGCGCCGCTGACCTGCTGGCGGCGGATCACCGCGGCCAGTTCGCGCGCCTCGGCGTCGGTGTCGGCCAGGACGAACGTCGCTGCCGGCAGGACCACCAGTTCCTCGGGACGGCGGCCGTGGCGGGCGAGGCGTCCCTTGATGTCGGCGTAGAACGCCTGGCCGGCCTCGAAGGTGCTGTGCCTGCTGAAGATCGCGTCGGCCGAGGACGCGGCGAACTCGCGGCCCGCGTCGGAGTCGCCCGCCTGGAAGATCACCGGCCGGCCCTGCGGTGCGCGCGGCACGGTGAAGTGGCCGTGGATGTCGAAGAAGCGGTCGTGGTGCTCGAAGGCCCCGGGACCGGGCTGCCGCAGGAACGCGCCGGTGCCCTTGTCCGCGACGACCGCGTCGGCCGGCCAGGAGTCGAACAGCTCCACGGCGGTGCGCAGGAACTGCCGGGCCCGGTCGTAGCGATCCTCCTCCGCCAGGTAGCCGCCGCGGCGGAAGTTCTCCCCGGTGAAGGCGTCCCAGGAGGTCACGACGTTCCACGCGGCCCGCCCGGCGCTGAGGTGATCGAGGCTGGCGAACTGGCGGGCCACCTCGTAGGGCTCGTTGAAGGTGGAGTTGATGGTGCCGGCGAGACCGATACGGTCCGTCACCGCGGCCAGCGCCGCGAGGACGGTGAGGGTGTCCGGGCGGCCGACCACGTCCAGATCGTGGATTCGCCCGTTCTGCTCCCGAAGGCGCAGCCCCTCGGCCAGGAAGAAGAAGTCGAAGCGGGCCCGCTCGGCGGTGCGGGCCAGGTGGGCAAACGAGCTGAAGTCGATCTGGCTGCCGGCGGCGGGATCGCTCCACACCGTCGTGTTGTTCACCCCGGGAAAGTGAGCCGCCAGGTGGATCTGCTTGGTCGGCCTGGGCATGAGGATCCTCCGCGGCGGTCGAGGGCGTCGGGACGATGCCCGTGTCGGACGGGTTGAGAGATCCCCGAGGCGCCGCGGCGGCCTGCTCGGACACGGTCGGCAAGACCGTCCCCCGCCGCGGCGCAGGGCACGACGGGCCCTGCACGAGCGGCGGGCTCGAGCGGCGGGTTCGGGGCGACGGGCGGGCAGGCCCTCAGGTCATCGACAGCGGCTGGAGCCGGCGTGCCCGTGGTCGATGCAGCGGCGGCACGTCAACGAAAGGGAAGTCCGCACGCTCACACTCTGTGTACGCCGAGGTGAGACGGTCAAGAACACGTTGATGTGATGTGGCACACGGAGGCGATGGCGTACCGATTGTCGACCATCCCGACCGGCACCATGTCGGATGACCCCACCCCGAGGAGCGCCGATGACCGCCACCGACGACCTGCTCGCCAACGCCGAGCGCTACGCCCGGACGTTCACCGCCGGCGACCTCCCCCTGCCGCCCGGGCTGGGGGTCGCGGTCGTGGCCTGCATGGACGCCCGGCTCAACGTCTACGGCCTGCTCGGGCTCGCCGAGGGCGACGCGCATGTCATCCGCAACGCCGGCGGCGTCGTGACCGACGACGAGATCCGTTCCCTCGCGATCAGCCAGCGGCTGCTGGGCACCCGGGAGATCATCCTGATCCACCACACCGACTGCGGCATGCTCACCTTCACCGACGAGGAGTTCCGGGCGGGAATCGCCCGCGAGACCGGCATCCGCCCGCCGTGGGCCGTGGAGACCTTCACCGACCTGGAGGACGACGTGCGCCAGTCCATCGCCCGCATCACGGCCAGCCCCTTCATCCCGCACCGGGATGCCGTGCGCGGCTTCGTCTACGCCGTCGAGACGGGCACCCTCACCGAGGTGCGCTGAGCCGGCGGCCGGACCAGCGGTCGCCAGGAGGACGGCGGGCGCGGGATCACAGCGACGCGCGGGCCACGTCGAGACGGATCCGCGCAAGCGCCGAGTACGCGGCCCCGCCCGGGCATTCGGTCGCCATCCAGTCGCGGTGTCCGCTGATGGCCGGCACCCGCCGGCGGGCACCGCTGGCCGCGTTGACGTAGTCGACGGTGCCGACCGGGTTCAGCCGGTGGGCGCCGGTCAGCGCGAGCAGCACCAGGACGAGGGAGCGGCGGGCGGCGGCGGACGGCGGCCGGGGCCGCAGATCGCCGAGCAGGGCCACGCCGAGATTGCCCGCGTTGTACCCGCCGACGTGCGCCCCGGTGACCACCTGGCCGTCCGGCCGGTGCGCCGGGACGGTGTCGGAGCCGGACCAGCGGCCCTCGTACAGGGTCCCCTGCTCGTCGATGAGGAAGTGGTAGCCGATGTCCGCCCAGCCGCGGTCGACCGTGTGGAAGTGGTAGATCGCGCGCACGGTGCCGGCCGGGTCCGGGTCGTCGTTGGGGGTGACGGTGTGATGCACCGTCACGACCTGCCCGGGGTAGTAGGTCGTCCGCCAGGGCTGGCCGGTCGCGGGGTTGAGCCGCAGGGACTCGTCCGCGCCCCAGGCGGCCCGGGGCAGGTAGCGCAGTCCGAGCGCGGACGGCGTCGGCGCCGCCGCCGTGGGTGCCGGTACCAGCGGGCCGGCCGTCGCTCCCGGCACGTCACCCGCGCTCAGCGGACTTCTCTGCGCGGTCCGGGGCGCGGTCCTCGCCGGCCCCGGTCCGGACCGCCCTGTCCCGGCCGGCGTCTCGAGCGCGTGGGCGAGTCCGGCGACCGCGCTCAGCGCCGCCCGCACCGACACGGTCGGAACCCGCACCCGCTGGCACGGCCCCGACGTGGTGTTCAGCGCGGTCGACACGACACCGGTCGCCCCGGGTGGCATCCACAGTTCGTAGCCACGGGTCGTCGGCGTCCGCCCGGAGCCGGTGCGCGCCGTGGCCAGCAGCGCGTGCACGGGCGGGACGGTGGTCGACGGGTCGTCGCGTTCCGCCGGGCACCCCACGCTCAGCGGGCACCAGGCGCCGAAGGCACCGTCCGGGCGGCGCAGGCGGATCCGCGGACCGCCGGGGCCCGCGGGTCCGCACCAGCGCACCGCCACGAAGCTGGGCGGGAAGACCGGGCTCGCCGGTCCCAGGCCGACACTGGTCGCCGTCAACGTGCGGGGAATGTCCACCACGGTCTCCGCCTCGGGCACCAGTGCGCCCAGGTCCGGCCCGTCCACCGCCACGCCCGCCGGCACGATGCCGCCGGCGTGGGCCGGCGGGGCCGCGACCAGCATCGCGGCGGTCCACCCCCCGGCGCCCACACCCAGAACGCGCAGGGCGCCTCGACGGGAGATCATGGTCGTCGGTGGAACGGGTGCTGACCGGTCGGCGGTGGGCATGACGAATCCTCTGGGTAGCGAGCCGGGGACAACGGGCACGCTATGCCATCGGATGTGCGCCCCGAGTAAGAGGGTGGGCCGGCATCCTTCCGAACGACTACGTGTACGGATGCGCCGAGGTCATCGATGGAGGCAAGGTCATCGGTAGCGGCACGGTCATCGACAGCGGCACGGCCACCGACAGCGGCACGGTCACTGGTAGAGGTCCGCGTCCAGCACCGTGGCGTCGGTGACGCCGAGGCCGCCGAGCACGAATCCCCGCGCCCCGGTCACGACCGGCGGCGGCGGGCTGTCCGCCGTCCACCGTCGGCGGTGGTAGTACTGCCAGGTCGGAGTCGGGGCCTGGGACACCGCGTCCCACGGGTCCTCGTCGCCCGGTCGCCGATAGCGGATCCTGGTGGTCCGCCTGGTCCCGGGATCGCGGTACCCGCCCGCGGTCGGGTCCTCGATCGTCACGTAGGTGCCGTGCCAGGGCTCCGCCAGATCCGACGCGAGCAGGGACGAGGCCGCGCCCGCGCCGACCGGCGCGAGAGAGACCTCCTCGTCCCGGGACAGGACCGGATCGCCGTCGGGCGACCGCATGGCCGACGGCCCGGGCGGCAGGGCATAGCGTGCGCCGCCGGGCACGCCGGTTGATCCATGCCGGCGGCCGGGAGTGATGCCGGTCGGGCCGGAGAACCTGCGCGACTCCGGCGACCGGACCCGGTGGGCGGGCCCCGGCGTCGCCTCCTCGCCGTCCTCGCGCAGCCCGAAGCGATCATGCAGACGCCGCAGCGCGGGCGGCGCCCACCAGTTGTACCGGCCGGCGAGCGCCATGAACGCCGGCACCAGGATCGCGCGCACGACCGTGACGTCCAGGGTGATCGCGATGGTCAGCCCGACGCCGACCAGCTTGATCATGCTGATGTGCGACGTCGACAGGGCCACCATGACCACGACGAGCGCGAGCGCGACGCTGGTGATCAGCGGCCCGGTGGCACCCAGCCCGACCGCCACCGACTCGGTGTTGTCACCGGTGCGCTGGTACTCCTCGCGGATCCGGGCGAGCAGGAAGATCTCGTAGTCCATGCTCAGGCCGAAGGCGATGAAGAACATCAGCACCGGGCTGGTCATCTCCAGGGTGCCCGACACCTGGAAGTCGCCCACCAGCCCCCGCAGGTGACCCTCCTGGAAGATGAACGTGAGCAGACCGATCGTCGCCGCGAGGTTCAGGGAGTTCAGGAGCATCGCCTTCAGCGGAAGCAGGACGCTGCCGGTGAACAGGAACAACAGCAGGAAGGTCGCGCACATCACGATCGCGAAGGCGAGCGGCAGGCTGCGCTCGATGGTGTCCGCGGTGTCCAGGAAATGCGGGGCGAGACCGCCCATGAGCACGCCGAAAGGTGCCGGGGTCGCCCGCAGTCGGCCGACGAGGTCCTTCGCCGCCGCCGACACCGGCGAGGTGTCCGACTGCCATACCGCGAGCCAGGCACCGCCATGGGTGCCGACATATCCCGTCGTGGCCGCCGATGCCTCGCTGACCTGTCTGCCCTGCATGAAGCCGCCGGACACCGTGTCGACGCGGGCGACGCCCGGCAGCGCGGACAACCGGCTCGCGTAGTCGGTGAGCCGCGCCGCGTTCGCCGGGTCCCGGGCGTCCACTCCCGGGACGACGATCGGAATCTGACAGGGCAGGCAGACGACGAAGTCGGAGCGCATCGCGTCATTCACGACGTGGGATTCCGCGGTGCTCGGCAGAACGGTGTCGTCGGCCAGGGCGAGATTGAGGCCGCGCAGCGGCGCGGCACACAGCAGCAACACGCCGACGGCGACGGCGCCGTACAGCAGTGGCCAGCGCATGACCCGCCGCGCGAGTGCCGTCCAACCACGGCCCGCGCCGGACAGGTTCGCCCGGGGATCGACCGCGTGGCGAGGGCCCGCCGCACCGCGCCGGCCCGCCCGGGCACGGCGCAGGGCCGCCCGGATGTCCCCACGATCCAGCCGGTCGCCCAGCAGCATCAGCGCCGCCGGCAGCACCAGCAGGGCCGCGACCTCGGAGGCGACCACCACGATGACGCCGGCGAAGGCGAACGACCGCAGGTAGTACAGCGGGAAGACGAGGGCGGCGGTGAGGGACAGGGCCACCGTCACGCCGGAGAAGAACACCGTCCGCCCGGCCGTCTCCAGCGTGCGGCGCAGCGCCGCTCCCGGGAACAGGCCGCGTTCCTGCTCCTCCCGGAATCGCCGCAGGATGAACAGGCTGTAGTCCACCGCCAGGCCGAAGCCGAGGGCCGTCGTCAGGTTCACCGAGAAGACCGAGATGTCGGTCACCGTCGCCGCCAACCGCAACAGGGCCAGGCTCGACACGACGGACACGACCCCGACCAGCACCGGGAGCATCGCCGCCGCCACCGTGCCGAAGGCGTACAGCAGCAGCAGGAACACCAGCGGCGCCGCGGTCAGTTCGCCGCGTTCGAGATCGGTTCTGCTGCGTTCCGTCACGTCCCGCATGACGGCGGGCGCGCCACCGAAGCGGACCATCACGCCGGGTCCCAGATGCGAGTACCGCGCGTGCAGGCGCTCGACCTGAGTCTGGATGTGATCCTCGGAGCCGGTGAGCCGGAACACGATGAGCGCGGAGCGACCGTCCTTCGACCTCAGCAGCGCGTTGCCCGCGGCGGAGCCGTTCGGCCAGTAGGACAGGACGGACGTCACCCCGGGCTCGGCGCTCAGCTGTCGGGTCAGCTCGCGGCCGAGGTGCGCGGGAGTCGGCCCGTCGATGCCCTCCGCGGCGGTGAGCATCACCGCCACGTTGGGCGGCGCGTCCGGGAACTCGGCGTCGAGCAGTTGCTCGGCCCGGGTCGACCCGTCGGAGGGCGCGTAGAAGCCGCCGGTGGCGAGCTGGTGGTAGATGCCCGCGTTCCACGGCAGCAGCACCACGACGAGCAGGCAGGCGGCGGCGAGCAACCGCCCGCGGTGCAGGACCGCCACATCGGCCGCGACCGTGAACAGGGATCGCCGCGGCGCGGGAACACCCGCCATGGAGGCCATGGAGGCCATCACCCGCGGCGGCGCGACCGGCGGCCCGGACTCGTCTGATCCGGGCCGGGCGGGCAGGCGTTGGGTCCAGCGGTCGTCCTCCACGCCGTCCCCGTCCTCCTCCCCGCCGGCTCCGTGGGTCAGCGCGGCAGAGGTCGCGGAATCCGTGCGGGAATGGCGTTGCGGCGCCGAATCGGCGAACAACGGCATGACGCTCCCTTCCGAGCAACCCCCGCATCGATCGATCTCCCGAAGGCCCGGTGATCGCACGAGTTCGCCGAGACGGCCGGCTGGCGGAAGTACTGCGCGGCGAGGACGTCCCGGTCGCTACCCCGAAGCTAGACCCGCCCACGGGCATCGAATCCGAATTACCCCCGTACGGGGGGAGGTAAAGGTGTGGCCAACGGCGCCCAAGCATTCCGTACGCGGAATCCGACCGGCCGGGGCAGGAGACCCGAGGGGCATCACGCCTGGCCGCGTACCACTGACGGGAGGGAATGCCGGGGGGCCAATCTCGAAGGTGGTACGGCAATGCCTCAGGTTCAGACCATGGAACGGCGGGACACTTCGGTTCCGTACCCTGCTCCAGCACCGCGCGACGGTGGACCTGCCGGGCTCGAGGTACATCGGTCCGACACCCGGTCGAAAATCGTCTACACGTGCATGAAGAAGGTACTGAGTCCGGTGTGCCGTGCTTTCTGGCATCCAGTGGTCGAAGGACTCGAGAACATTCCTGCCGATGGTCCTGCCATCATCGCCAGCAACCATCTGTCGGCGCTCGACTCGGCGTTCATCGCGCTGGCCTCCGACCGGCGCGTCACCTTCCTGGCCAAGAGTGAGTACTTCAACACCCCGGGTCTGCGGGGCCTGGCCGGGAAGCTGTTCGTCGCCGCCACCGGCCAGATCTCCGTCGACCGCAACAACCAGCGCAAGGCGGGTGCGGCCCTGCGGGCCGGCGTTCACGCGCTCGGTCAGGGCGAGCTGCTGGGCATCTTCCCCGAGGGAACCCGCTCGCCGGACGGACGCCTGTACCGAGGCAGGTCAGGCGTCACGCGCCTGGCGATGGCCACTGGCGCTCCGGTGATCCCGGTAGGTCTCGTCGGCACCTTCCAGGTCCTGCCCCTGGACCGCAGACTCCCCCGGTCCGGCCGCGTGTACCTGCGCTTCGGTACGCCGCTACGGTTCCCGATCATGCCCGAGGAGGGCGCGGGAGCGGCGCAGCGGGAGGCGACGGACCAGATCATGAAGGCCATCCAGGAACTGTCCGGCCAGTGCCAGGCGGACATGTACGCCGACCGGTTCAAGGCGTCCCTGGGACTCGCTGGTCAGCGCGCCACGAGCGACTGACCAGCCACGAGACGTCCGCTCCGCCGCACCTCCCTGGTCGGTGCGGCGGGCGGGCGACGGCGGGGCCGGTGCGGCGGAGCGGGTCGCACCGGCCCCGTTCAGGCAGTGTCGTCAGCCGGCCGATCGGACCTGGTCGCGCTGGGTCCGTCGATCGGAGCCGGCCGGTCCGCGACGCCTTCACCGCAGGTGGCTCAGGGCCTACGACGGCGGGCCGGGCAGCCCTTCCACGCCGCCTGAATGCCGCGTGAACGCCGCGTCCGCCTGTCGGCCGCCGAGTACGGGTGACCCGGCGGCCGACAGGCGGGCGGCGCACTGTCAGCTCAGGGCAACATTCCCAGCTGGCGCGCGGCATGCACCGCGGCCGTCCGGTTACGCACACCGAGCTTGCGCATGATGCTGCGCAGGTAGGCCTTCACCGTCTCGGGTGAGACGGTGAGTCGGCGTGCTGTCTCGACGTTGGACAGACCCAGCGCGACCTGCGCGAGCACCTCGAGTTCGCGCGGTGTCAGGGCCAGCCGACCGCCGATTTTGGGATCCTGGTCCAGCAGCCCGCGCAACAGCTCCGACACGCCGCCGATCCGCCCCCGCAGCAGCGGGTCGGCCACATGTTCGGTGACCTCCTGCAGCTCCCGGTAGGCCAGCCGAAGACTCTCCTGCGGCTGGCCGGGCGAACGGGGCAGTGGTACGGCACCCACCTGGCGTATCACGGTGGGCGGACGGTGCCCGGCGGGCACCGTCGGCGACATTGACTCCCCATGTGCGGCAGCCACACCCAGCTCACGTTCCATCAGACGAGCCGTCGCAATGGCCGCCCGTACGGCGGCCTCGGTGAACGGTGCCTCGGTCCGCATGGCTCCGTACAGCACGGCGACAACCGTGCCTCCCATGCTGACCGGCACCGCGAGAATCGCTCCAAGCTCACTGCCCTCGATCGGAGCGACAGTCGAGCGCAGAACCCTTCTCGTCGCCGCCGGGTCGTTGATGACGACCGGGCGGCAATGCCGCACCACCTGACCGCCGATCCCCGTGCCTGGCGGGACGGAGGCACCGAGCAGTCCGCTCGGCGCCGGTCCGTCCACGTTCGTCACGGTCAATCGACCGGAATGCGGTGCGACTATTCCACCGAATGTGAGATGGGCTCCCGATGAAGCGCGCAGCCGGGCGAGCGCCCGCGGCAGGACTGTCTGCACGCGACTTGGGGCCGACACGTCCACGGTCACGAGCGTCCCCTTCCCGACCTGTAGAAGATCGAGGGAATCGTAGCACCCGTTTTACGATAAGCACAAGAAAGTGCACGAACAGCATGCCGCGAAAAGTCGTCCGAGAGTCGGGGGCCGTTCGCGCGTAATAGCAGCGTCCCACCGGTGTACGACCATCGCACGGGCCCCGAATGCACGTGCGTCGATCATTGTCGCGCGATCATTGTCGCGCGATGAGGTCGGTGCGCGCCGTCGCCCGCAGCCGGGCGAGCCCGGCGAGGAGCTGGAGCTCCGCGACGCTGCGCGGCGAACTGTCGAGCAGCGCCGGGGACATGACGAGGACCGCCGCGACCTGGGCCCGGGAGAGTGCCACGTTGAGCCGGTTGCGCGAGAGCAGGAAGTCCAGGCCCCGCGGCGCCTGCGCGGCGCTCGACGTCGTCAGGGACACGATGACGACCGACGCCTCCTGCCCCTGGAACCGGTCGACGGTACCGACCCGCACCCCGTGCAGCCCGGCGCGATCCAGCGCGTGCTCGATCGCGCGCACCTGCCGGTTGTACGGGGCGACGACGAGGATGTCCCCGCCGGCGAGCGACCTGGTCCGGTCGCCGTCGACGGCCCCGCGCCCCACGACGTGGCGGACCGCGGCGCAGACCACCGCGATCTCCTCGTCGGATCGCGTGCCGTTGCCCCGGTGCTCGACGTCGAGCAGGTAGGTTCCGGCCGGCAACCCGTCGATGGAGCGGGTGGCGGCCACCGGGTGGGACCGCAGGCGGCCGCGGTAGGCGAGCGCGGACACCGGCGCGCAGACCGCCGGATGCAGCCGGCGGGTGCGGTCGAGGAAGTAGCCGAGCTCCGGCGGGATCACCTCGGCGTCGGCGAGGAGATGGGACAGCGCCGAGGCCTCGGCGCCCTCCGGATGGATCCCGGCCACGACCTGGGGAAGCTGCTGTGGATCACCCAACAGCACCAGGTTGTGCGCCGCCCCGGCCACCGCGAGCGTGTCCGCCAGCGCGAACTGGCCCGCCTCGTCGATGATCAGCACGTCGAAGGGCTTCGCCGCCAGCCGCGGGTTGGCGAAGGCCCAGGCCGTGTCCCCGACCAGATGCCCCTCCGGATGGCTCTCCCGCCACGCCACCAGGGCCCCCAGGTCACGCGGGGAGTCCCACGGCGGCTGCCGCCCCGGGTCCGGTCCGGCTCCGCCGCCACGGCGCTTCTTGGCCGCGGGCACGAGGGGCTTCCACGGCGGCCGGTCACCGCCGCCGTCCCCCGGGCCGGGCGGCTCACTCGCCGCGGGCGGCTCACCCGTCGCGGGCGGCTGACCCGTCGCGGGCGGCTGACCCGTCGCGGCCAGCATCGCGTTCTCGATCGCCTTGTGGCTGGTGGAGCAGAGGCCCACGGACCGGCCCTGAGCCACCAGATGCCGGATCAGGCGGCCGGCGAGGTAGGTCTTCCCCGCGCCGGGCGGTCCCTGGACCGCGAGGTAGGAGCCGTCGAGGTGGCTGACCGCGGCGAGCACGGCACTGACCTGATCGTCTCCGTGGGCCGCGGCCGAGGGCAGGGCCGCGCCCGCTCCCACCAGCCGGGGCGGTATGCGCCGCAGCAGGTCGATGGCCGCCTCCGCGGGCAGCGCGGGCAGCGCCGCCGCGGCTCGCCCGGCCAGCTGGCGGATCGCGGCCGGCTTGGGCTCGGGCCGCACCGGTGCGCCGGGCAGCACCGCGGCCGGCAGAGCACGGCTGGTCTCCTCCGGCGGCACGCTCTCACGCAGGACCAGCTCGTGGGGGGCGGCGCGCTCGACCACGGCGTCGGTGGCCGTCCCCTCGCCGCCTGACTGGCGGCGGTACAGCAGCCGCACGGACTCGCCCCGCTCGAACGGATGGGGGCGCTCGGGCAGGGTCTCGGCTCGCAGCAGGCGACGGCTGCGGCGCCGGCGCCCCGACGGCTCGTCCCAGTCCTCCACGACGTGCCACCGCAGCGGTACCGCGCAGTCGTCGGCGGCCTCCAGGCTCTCCCGGTCCGCGGTGAGCGCGGCGAAGTACGTCCACCAGGCCGGTTTGTTCTCCCGGCGGTGATAGCCGACCGCGGCGGCGAGCAGCGCACGCGCCCGCTCGTCGGCCGACCAGGCCGCCGGATCCGCGGGCAGTCCCGCGACCAGGGCGTCGACGACGGCGTCCGGGCCGTCCGCCTCGTCCAGCACACCTTGATCGGCCTCGGCCGCGCCGCTGGCGACCGCGTCGCGGACGGCGACGCCCTCGCGCCGACCCAGATCGAGCAGCCATTGATGCAGGCGGTGCGTCGACACGCAGTCGACCCGGTTGTACTCGGCGATCTCGGCGAGCTGACGCCGCGCCGGCGCGTCCTCGCCGGCGGCGCGGTGCTCCAGGAAGGCCTCGTACGCCACGATGCTGTCGGCGGCGTTCTTGACCCCCGCGGTCCGCGCGCCCGGGTAGAACAGCGGCTCCAGATACTTGATCGAATAGGACGGCTGGGAGACACGCAGGCTGGCCCGCACCACCGCGTAGAGGTCGACGAGCCGGCTGGTGGCGAGCAGGTCGTCGACCTGGCGCTCCCGCGTGCCGTGCCGGGCGGCCAGCCGGCGCAGCGCGCCCGGCTCGTAGGGCGCGTAGTGGTAGATGTGCGCCCCGGGATGGGCGGTCAGCCGGCCCGTCGCCCAGTCGACGAAGTCCTCGAAGGCGCGCCGTTCGCCCGCGCGGTCATGCGCCCAGAACGCGTGGAAGGACTCCGCCGCGGTGGTCGGGTCGCCGGGCTCGCCCGCGCCCCGTCCGTTCGGGGGATCGGTCAGCGTGATCGCTCCGAAGAGGTACTCCAGGCCCGCGGCATCCAACGCGTACGGATCGCCTTCCATGTCGAAGTAGATGTCGCCGGGATCCGGTGCCGGCAACATCCTCAGGCCGTCGGGATCGACCATCCGCACGCTCACGGTCCCCACCGGATCATCCGTGGTGCGCGTCCTGTCCTGGGCGGCCTGCAACTCGGCCTGCAGGCGCAGCCCCGCGAACGAGGTGGCGGACATCGCCGCCGGTCGCTGGTCGTCCGTGGCCGCCGCGAGTTCCTCCACCGTCGAGATGCCGTCGTCGCGCAGGACCCGTCGCTGGTCCGCGCGCAGCCCGGCGACCAGCGAAAGGTCCCGTGCCCGTTCCCGGCCCCGGGAACAGTGCTCGGCGTAGCCACAGCCCGCACACTCCGGACGAGGTTCGCCCCACGCGGGCACGGGCACGGCCGGCGGGCCCGCGAGCCGGCTCTCCAGCCGCCCGCGCGCGTGGTCGACCATCGGCGCCACGTCCTCGACCCGGAAGGTGCGGACGATCCCGGGCTCGGGACCGGGACCGGGCCCGGGCCGTCCGGCCCCGGGGATCGGCTCAGCCGGCCGCGCGTCCCTGGTGGGATGGAGCAGATGCATGAACCGCGCGGGCGCGGCACCGACCGACGACAGCGCCAGCGCGTAGGCCGCGAGCTGCAGCACCGCGCCGGGGCGGGCCTGGCGGGCCAGCTTCGCGTCGTAGGGCTCGTAGTGGCCGGGCTCGGCCGGTGCGCGGACGCCGCCGGTGCGGGGATCGAGATGGGCGGCGATGAGGAAGTCCGGGCGGCCGTGGAAGCCACCGTCGAACAGGACCCCCTGGTAGACCACGGGCGTGCCGGCGGCGAGCGCCGCCCGGGTGCGCTCCGCCGCCGCCGCTAGACCCTCCTCGGTCGGCGCCGGGCGCGGGATCTCCACGACCCCGCCCGGGCCGAAGCAGCGGCGCAGATGGTCCAGCCAGCGCTGTTCGTGCGCCATGCCGTGGCGCACCGCGGTCCGGTCCGGCGCGGTGGTCCGCACCAGCGGGGCGGGCTCATCCGGGCCTGCCCCTTGGGTGCCTGCCCCTTGGGTGCCTGCCCCTTGGGTGCCTGCCCCGTCCGGGCCTGCCCCGTCCGGGCCGGGGTCGCCACCGTCGATGGACGCCTGTCCGTCCGCCACCGCGTGGGTGAGCCTGACGCGATGCCCGCATTCGACGATGTCAACAAGATCGCCCGCGGATACCACCCAGCGTCCGTCGAACTTCTGCACGTCACCATCCCGTCCGGGCCGCACTCGCGGTGTGGAGGCTGATTGTCCGGCCGGCGCGGCCTAGCCGTTCGGGCCACCTCGATCAGGTGCACCTTGCCGGCCGGGAGGCACCGGGTCGAGCCCGACCCGCCCCGTGAGGTCGATCACACTCGATCAGTGATCGATGTGGGCGCCGTCGCATCCGTACGAGCGCGCCCGACCGTCACCGCCCTCGCCCTCGAAGGTGACGCGAACGTTGTCCGGCGAACACCCAGCCCTGAAGTCCGCACGGCGCCACCGTGCCCGACCGATCCCCCCGATGCCCCACCGACGCCCCACGCGGCCAACAACCACCAGGACGATCAGGACTGGGCATATTACGATGGCCGCCGTGGATGTCCCGGGCCCGGCGGACCACGAGGGCAGCATCGATCGCCTGCTGCATCCACGCGTGGTCGCCGTGATCGGTGCCAGTCGGCAGCCCGCAGCGGTCGGGCACGAGGTGTTCCGGCAGTTGCTCGCGCATGGTTTCACCGGCACCGTCTATCCCGTCAACGCGGCCGCCACCCATGTCGCCTCCGTGTACGCCTATCGGGACGTGTGCGACGTGCCGGCGCCGATTGACCTGGCGGTCATCGCGGTACCGGCCCGTGAGGTCACCGCCGTCATGCGTGCCTGCGCGCGCAAACGGGTGGGCGGCGTCATCGTGGTGTCCGCCGGCTTCGCGGACGCCGGCGACGAGGGCCGTGATCGTCTCGCGGAGGTCATCCGGATCGCGCGCGACGGCGGGATGCGCCTGATCGGCCCCAACGCGATGGGCGTCGTCAACACGGCGCCGTCGTCACGGCTTCACGCCACGTTCGCGGCCGGTGCGCCACCGGCTGGCCGGGTCGGTGTCCTCACGCAGTCCGGCGCGCTCGCGGGCACGTTTCTCGCCGAGGCCGCGCGGCGCGCGATCGGCTTCTCCACCTTCGTGTCCGCCGGCGATCGCTCCGACGTGTCGACCAACGACCTGCTCGAGTACTGGCGCTCGGACAGCCGCACCAGCGTCGTCATGCTGCATCTGCAGAGCGTCGGGAATCCGCGCCGGTTCGCCCGGATAGCGCGCGATCTCGGCCGCACCAAGCCCGTCGTGGCGCTCAAGAGCGGCCAGGACTCCACCGGTGACGGCGTCGACGCGCTGTTCACCAGCGCCGGCGTGGTCCGCGCCGACACCCTGACCCAGCTGTTCGACGCCGTGCAGCTGCTCGCCCACCAGCCGCTTCCGACCGGTCGCCGCGTCGGCGTCGTGGGGACGAGCCGCGCGCTCGCGGCACTCGCGACCGACGCCTGTCGCACCTACGCGCTCGAGGTGCCGCTGCTGTCCGAACGGACGTGCGCGGCCCTCGCCGACCTCCTCGGCCACCGCCATGCCACCAATCCGGTCGACCTCGGGCCGCTGGCCGATCCCGATCGCTTCGAGGCGGCCCTGCGGCTGGTCGCAGGCTCCGGCGAGGTCGACGCCGTCCTCACGCTCGTCACGCCGCACGCCCAGGAGGACCGCCTCGGATCCGCGGTGCGCACCGTCGCCGCGGACGTCGGGCTTCCGGTCCTCGCCTCGTACCTCGGCCTGGACGGCATGCCGGACGCGCTCGCCGTGCCGGACGCGACCGGCTCGCCCGGGCCCGGCTCGGTGCCGTCGTACTCCTCGCCGGAGTCGGCGGCGCTCGCGCTGTCCCGCGCCGCCGATCACGCGGCGTGGCGCTCGCGCGACCTCGGCCGGGTCCCCGAACCCGGGGGCGTCGACCTTCGTGCCGCCCGCCGCGAGGTCGGGACCAGCCCGAAGGACGGCACCTGGCTTCCCGAGGCCACCGTCGCCGCCCTGCTGGGCGGGGTGGGTCTGCGGGCCTGGCCGAGCGTGCGGGTCGCCGACGAGCGCGAGGCGCTGGCCGCGGTGGCATCCCTCGGCTGGCCCGTCGCTCTCAAGATCGCCGACGAGCGGTTCCGCAGCAGGCTCGACGTCGGCGCGGTGCAGCTCGGTCTCGGCACCGAGGCCGACCTCGGTGCCGCCTGGCGGACGATCCGCGCCGCCGTGGGGCCCGGCGACATGCTCGTCCAGCCCATGGCGCCGGCGGGGGTCTCGACCGTCGTGCGGCTGCGGCAGGATCCGACCGTGGGAACGCTGCTGTCCCTGCGCCTGGGCGGGGCCGTCGCGGACCTGCTGGCCGATCCCCTGGCCCGCACCCTGCCGCTGACGGACCTGGACGCCGAGGAGCTCATCGGCTCCATCCGGGGCAGCGTGCTGCTGGTCGGGGGCTCCGGCGCGCCGGCCGCGGACACCGGCGCCCTCGCCGATCTCCTGCACCGGGTCGCCCGGCTCGCCGAGGAGGTGCCCGAGATCGGGGAGGTCCTCCTCGATCCGGTGCTGGTGGGCCGCACCGGGGTGGTCCTGCTGCACGCGGGCGTCCGGCTGCTTCCGGCGCCGGCGGCGTCTCCCACCCGTCCTGACGCGCCCGCCTCGACGAACCGGCAGGCCGGTACGGTCGACCTATGACCGCACGACAGAGGATCGCGTTCCAGGGCGAACGGGGAGCCAACTCGCACATCGCCTGCCGGGATGTCTATCCGGACTACGAGGCGGTCCCCTACCAGACGTTCGACGAGTGCTTCTCCGCGCTCGAGGACGGCGCGGTGGATCTCGCGATGATCCCCGTCGAGAACTCGACCGCCGGGCGCGTCGCCGACATCCACCTGCTGTTGCCGCGGCCCGCCGTCCACATCATCGGCGAGTACTTCCTGCCCGTCCGCCACCAGCTGCTCGGGGTCCCCGGCGGGACGCTGGACGACGTCAAGACCGTGCACAGCCATCCGCAGGCGCTGGCGCAGTGCCGCGAGGCGCTGCGTGGGCTCGGGCTGGTGCCCGTCGCCGCCGCGGACACCGCCGGGGCCGCCCGGGAGATCGCCGAGGCGGGTGATCCCGCGCGCGCCGCGATCGCCTCCCGCCTCGCCGCCGACGCCTACGGGCTCCAGGTGCTGCGGGCGGATCTGGAGGACGAGGAGCACAACACGACCCGCTTCCTCATCCTGTCCAGCGAGAGCCTGCGGGCCGCCGTCGGCGTCGGACCGCTCGTGACGACCTTCGTGTTCAACGTGCACAACCGCCCGGCCGCGCTCTACAAGGCGCTGGGCGGCTTCGCCACGAACGGTGTGAACATGACCAAACTCGAGAGTTACATGGTCAACGGCAACTTCGTGGCCACCCAGTTCCTCTCCGACGTCGAAGGCAGCCCGGAGGATCCCGCCGTCGCCCGCGCGTTCGAGGAGCTGTCCTTCTACGCGGACTACCGGGTGCTGGGCGTCTACCGGGCGAGCCGGTTCCGCGAACTCCACCAGCCGGACCTCGCCGCGGGTATCTAGGCCACCCGGTGACCGCTCCACCCCGCCCCGGCCCGGGGCTGCGGATCCGCCTGCCTCAGGTCGCACCCTCCCTGCGGGAGTTCCTGGCCACCGAGGCCGGCGGCGCGATGCTGCTCCTGATCGCCACCGTGGTGGCTCTCGGCTGGGCGAACTCACCCTGGTCCGGAGGCTACGCCCGGCTGTGGGAGACCACCGCCGAGGTCAGGATCGGCGGCGCCGGCATCGACATGAGCCTGCTGCACTGGGTGAACGACGGTGCCATGGCGGTCTTCTTCACCGTGGTCGGCCTGGAGATCAGCCGCGAGTTCACCGCGGGCGAACTGCGTGACCGCCGCATGGTCGCGGTGCCCGCCCTCGGCGCCATCGGCGGTCTGGCCCTTCCCGCGACGATCTACCTGCTGGCCAACACCTCGGGGCCGGCCGCCCGGGGCTGGGGCGTGCCCATGTCCACGGACACCGCGTTCGTGGTCGGGATACTCGCGCTGTTCGGGCCGAGGTGCCCGGACCGTCTTCGCCTGTTCCTGCTCACCCTCGCGATCGTCGACGACATCGGTGCGATCTGCGTGGTCGGGGTCTTCTACACCGAGCGGGTGGATCCGCTCGGCCTTCTGGTGGCGGGTGGCGTCATCCTCGCGATTCTCGCGCTGCGCTGGCTGGGTGTGTGGCAGCTTCCGCCCTACGTCCTGCTCTCCCTGGTGCTCTGGGGCGCGGTGCATGCCTCCGGCGTGCACGCGACCCTGGCGGGTGTCCTGACGGGTCTGCTGACCCCGGCCCGACCGCCCCGCCATGACCAGATCGACGAGGTTCCCGTCTACGTCCGGGCCCTGGCGGAGGATTCCAACGCCACCAGGGCCGGTCTCGCCGTGGCCGCCGCCAAGGCGACGGTCTCCCCGAACGAGCGGCTGCAGCGGGTCCTGCACCCCTTCAGCGCGTTCATCGTGGTTCCCGTCTTCGGCCTCGCCAACGCGGGTGTCCACCTGGACGCCGCGACGCTGCGCGCCGCGGCGGCCTCCCCGGTCACCCTGGGCATCATGGTGGCCCTGGTCGCGGGCAACGCCGTCGGGATCACCCTGGCGAGTACCGTGGCGATCCGCAGCGGACTCGGTCAGCTGCCCGGCCAGGTCCGGTACAGCCATCTGATGGGCGCGGCCACGCTGGCCGGCATCGGCTTCACCATCTCGCTGTTCATCACGGAACTCGCCTTCACCGATCCCGAGCTGCGCGAGCAGGCGAAGATCGGCATTCTGGGCGGCTCGCTCACAGCGGCCGTCGCGGGGACCGTGATCCTCCGTGTCCTCGGCGAGAGAATGCCGCTGTGCTCACCGCTCACCGACGAACCGGTACCCCGGCTACCCCCGCGACCATGGCGGGCGCCGGCGCCGGTGAAGTGACAGGTTCGCCGCCTTCCGCAGGGGCGCGATCTCGGTGCGCCCCCGGTAGGGCACACCATTGATGTACACCGTCGGAGTTCCGCGAACGCCCTGCTCAATACCGCGCGCGTAGTCGGCCTCGACGGCGTCGCCGAACGGCTGTGCCGCCTCCCCCACGACCAGGTCGCCATCAATTCCCAGCGAGGTGGCGTACGCCCGCAGGAACTTGTCCGCGAGCCGGTCCTGGCGCGCGAAAAGCAGGTCGTGCATGTCCCAGAAGCGCCCGTGCGCACCCGCCGCCTCCGCGGCGAGCGCCGCGGTCAGGGCATAGGGATGGACATCGAAGACCGGGAAGTGGCGAAAGACCAGTTTGACCTGACCCGCCGAGCTCTCGACGAGCTCTCGCAGGACGGGCGCGGTCCGCGCGCAGTACGGACACTCGAAGTCGCCGTATTCGACCACCACGATCGGTGCGTCGCCGCGGCCCAGGACGTGCCGCGAGGGACCCGCCGCCACCGCGGCGCCGTCGGGCGCACCGCCGACGGCGAGCGCGGCCGGTGAGCCCGCTTCTCCCGCCGGCCCCGGCCCCACCGCGCACACCGCGGCCGGCTCCGGCGGATCAGCCGACATCGCACGGTTCCGTCCGCGTCCACCACGATGTTCGCGGGTTCGCCGTCTCGCATTCACCGACGTACTCTTCCCCGCCCACGTGGCAATTATGGCGGCGACCGGCGCCGGCTGGCGACAGCAGGCCAGGAATCGGACAGTGCATTGTGTGTTACGAATCACATTAACTTGTGGGACCCTGCTCGAGGCGCCGTCCTGTATGTGACCATCGCCCCGTCGCCAGGCGTCGCCGAGGCCGCCGACCCCATCGAAGGGCCATCGACATCGAAGGGCCATCGACGCCGAAGACGCCGCCGTGCCCATGAGACCGCAGGGAGCACGATGCTCGAGACACACAGCGAGCTCGACGCCGAGCAGCCCCCGCGTCCCATGCGACCCGGCACCGCCGGGGACACCAGCGCCGCGGAGCCTCCACCAGCGCCAGGGCTGCGGATCACACGGGCGCACACGCGACCCGGGGTACACCCGTTCGACGAGGTCCGCTGGGACCGTCGCGACGTCGTCCTCACCAACTGGCGGGACGGCTCGGCCATCTTCCGCCAGCGCGGCGTCGAGTTCCCGTCCTTCTGGTCAGGCACGGCGGCGGCCGTCGTCGCGAGCCGGTACTTCCACGGCGTCCCCGGCAGCCCGGAGCGGGAGTGGTCCCTGCGCCAACTGATCGTCCGGGTGGTGACCCCCTACACCCGGACCGGCAGGAGGCTGGGGTACTTCGCCTCCGACGCGGACGCGGAGATCTTCGAGCACGAGCTGATCTGGCTCGTGCTGCACCAGGCGTTCAGCTTCAACAGCCCGGTCTGGTTCAACGTGGGCACCGACGCCCCGCAGCAGGTCGCCTCGTGCTTCATCCTGGCCGCCGAGGACAGCCTCGAATCGGTCCTGGACTGGTACCGGGACGAGGCGCTGCTCTTCCACGGCGGGGCCGGCTCCGGCGTGAACCTGTCCCGGCTGCGGTCCTCCGCGGAACTGCTGCCCTCAGGTCGGCCCGCGGCCGGCCCGGTGAGCTTCATGCGCGGCGCCGACGCCTCCGCGGGGACCATCCGGGCGGGCGGCGCTCCCCGCCCGGCGGCGAAGATCGTCGTGCTCGACGTGGACCATCCCGACATCGCCGACTTCATCGAGTGCAAAGCGCGTGAGGAACGCAAGATCCGTGCACTGCGCGACGCCGGATTCGACATGGACATCGGCGGCCGCGATCTCGACTCGGTCCAGTTCCAGAACGCGAACAACGCCGTCCGCGTCAGCGACACCTTCATGCGGGCGGTGGCCACCGACCAGCAGTTCCAGCTGCACGCCCGAAGCGATGGCAGGGCGATACACAGCATGCGGGCGCGCGATCTCTTCCGCATGATCGCCAAAGCCGCCTGGGAATGCTCGGATCCGGGCCTTCACTTCGATGACACGATCAACGACTGGAACACCTGCCCCACCGGCGGGCGCATCACCGCCAGCAACTCGTGCAGCGAGTACATGCATCTGGACAACTCCTCCTGCACGATCGGATCGCTGAACCTGCTCAGCTTCCTCGACCGGAACCGGCTTTTCGACACCGCGCGCTTCGCCAGCGCGGTCGGGCTCGTGGTGCTCGCCATGGACATCTCGCTGTCCTTCGCCGACCTGCCGAACCCGCGGGTCAGAGCCGTCACCCAGGACTACCGTCAGCTGGGCGTCGGCTACACGAACCTCGGCGCCCTGCTGATGGCCACCGGGCAGGCGTACGACAGTGAGCAGGGGCGCACCACCGCCGCCGCCATCACGTCGCTGATGTCGGCCACCGCCTACCGGCGGTCGGCCGAGATCGCCGCCGTCCTCGGCGCGTACCCCGCCTTCCCCCCGAACGCCGCCGCCCATCGGCGGGTCGTCGCGCGCCATGCCGCGGCGCACGCGGTGATCCGCCAGCCGGCCGACCTCGACGCGCAGGCGGACCTGTTCCTGCGGGCGGGCCAGGAATGGGATCGGGCGTTGTTCCTCGGCGAGCGGCACGGCTGGCGCAACGCCCACGTCACCCTGATCGCGCCCACCGGTACCACCGGGCTCGCCATGGACTGCGCGACGATGGGGGTCGAGCCGGACCTCTCCCTGGTCAAGCTCCAGAAGAGCCCGACGGGCTCCTGCATGCGCATCGTGAACACGACGGTCCCGACGGCACTGGAGGCCCTTGGTTACCCGCGGGCCGCGGTCGCGCGGATCGTGGGTTTCATCGCCGCGCACGGCCACGCCCTCGGCGCTCCCGGCCTTCGCCCCGAGCACCAGGCCGTCTTCGCCTGTGCTCTGGGCCCGCGCGCCATCGACCCGATGGGCCACGTCCGGATGATGGCGGCGGTCCAGCCCTTCCTGTCCGGTGCCATCTCGAAGACCATCCGTCTGCCGGCCGACGCCACCGTCGACGACGTCGCCGCGATCTTCTATGCCGGCTGGCGCAAGGGCCTCAAGGCCGTGGCCGTGTACCGCGACTCGGCGAAGGTCGGGCAGTCCCTGTCGGGCGTGACCCTCCCGCTCCAGGGCACGGCGGTCCCGGACGCCTATCTCGACCCCGGCGAGCCCGCCGCCCATCCCGTGCCGGAGTAGCTCCCGCAGATCCCGCTCCCCTCGGATCCCGCCGCCGGCGCCGGCTCATCCGCGACCGTGCAGGCCACACCACCGAGCGGGACCGCGAGGCCCGGGGTGGGGAAGGATCGGCTCCATGAACGAACCACCGCCGCTCGACCTCAACGCCGACCTCGGTGAGGGCTTCGGCGTCTGGCGCCTCACCGACGACGAGGCCCTGCTCGGCCTCGTCACCAGCGCCAACGTGGCCTGCGGCTTCCACGCCGGGGACCCGGCCACGATGCGGCGCGTCTGTGAGCGGGCCGTGGCGGCGGGCGTGCGCATCGGCGCCCAGGTCAGCTACCGCGACCTCGCGGGCTTCGGGCGGCGCCGCATCGACATGGAGCACGACGACCTGCGCGACGACGTTCTCTACCAGATCGGCGCGCTGGCGGCCTTCGCGAAGGCCGCCGGTGGCCGGGTCGGCTACGTCAAGCCACACGGAGCCCTCTACAACACCGCGGCGACGGACGAGCGGCAGGCGGCCGCGGTCGTGGACGCCGTGCGCCGCCACGACCCGGCGCTGCCGGTTCTCGGGCTGGCGGGTTCCGTCCTGCTGCGGCGGGCGGAGGAGGCCGGGCTGACGGCGATCGCGGAGGCGTTCGCCGACCGCGCCTACACGCCGGCCGGCACGCTGGTGTCCCGGCGTGAACCCGGCGCGGTGCTCCACGATCCGCAGGAGGTGATCCGCCGGACGGTCCGCCTGGCCACCGAGGGGACGGTGCTGAGCTCGACCGGTGTGCCGGTGCGGGTCAGGGCGAGGTCCCTGTGCGTCCACGGGGACACGCCCGGCGCCGTCGACCTGCTCCAGCGGCTGCGCCAGGCGCTGCGCGACGCCGGCATACCGCTGTCCCCGTTCTGTTGAGCGGGCCGCAACGAGCGGCCGCGCGCGTCCTGCCCTGCGGCACGGACGCCCTGCTGCTGGAGGTCGCGACCCTCGAGCACGCCGAGCGGCTGTACCTGCGGCTGCGACGGGATCCGCCCCCGGGGGTGGTCGAGCTGGTGCCCGCGGCGCGTACGGTTCTGGTCGTCGTCGACCGGCAGCGGACCAGCCTGGCGCGCCTGCGCCAGCGGGTGCGGCCGCTGATCGCCGCGGCGGGCCGCGGCGAACCCGGCGGCGCCGAGGGAGCGGCCATCGCCTCGGCCGGCCCCGAGGTGACCGTGCCCGTGCGCTACGACGGGCCGGATCTGGCGGAGGTCTCGCGCCTGGCCGGCCTGACCGCCGCCGACGTGGTGCGGCGCCATGTCCAGGGCCGGCATCGGGTCGCGTTCTGCGGTTTCGCGCCCGGGTTCGCGTATGTCGCCGGCCTCGATCCCGCACTCGCGCTTCCCCGCCGCGCCACCCCGCGCACCCGGGTACCGGCCGGTGCGGTGGCCGTCGCCGACACGTTCACCGGCGTCTACCCACGGTCCTCGCCCGGCGGCTGGCACCTGATCGGCCGCACCGATCTCGTCGTGTTCGACCTTGAGCGGGACCCGCCCGCACTGCTGTCCCCCGGTACCTCGGTGCGCTTCGTCGAGGCCGACCCGGCGGCGGGTGAGCATCCGTGAGCGGTCCCCACGGCACCCTCCCGCGAGCCGGCCAGGTGCGGATCATCGCGCCCGGTCCGTTCGCGACCGTCCAGGACCTGGGCCGTCCCGGCCTCGCGCACCTCGGCGTCACCCGATCCGGCGCGGCCGACCGGCACAGCCTGCGGTTGGCCAACCGGCTGGTCGGCAACCTCGTCGGCGCGGCGGCGATCGAGCTCGCCTACGGCGGTCTGGTCGCCCGCTTCGCCACCGCCGCCCTGATCGCCCTCACCGGAGCGCCCTGCCCGCTGGAACTCGCCGGTCGCGGTGTCGGCATGTACGCGCCGATCGACGTGCCGGCGGGCGCGCTGCTGCGAGTCGGCGTCCCCGAGCGCGGCGTTCGCACCTACCTCGCGATCCGCGGCGGGCTGGACGTGCCGGCCGTGCTCGGCTCCCGGTCGACGGACACCCTCGCCGGCCTCGGGCCGCCGGCGCTGACGGCCGGCGTCGACCTGGCGCTGGCGCGCGAGATGTCGGCTCCCCCGGTGGTCGATCTCGCGCCCCAGGCCCGGTACCCGTCCACACCGACCCTGCGGGTGCACCTCGGGCCGCGGGACGACTGGTTCACCGACGAGGCTCGCTCGCGGCTGTGGACCACGGAGTACGAGGTCACGGCAAGCAGCGACCGGGTCGGCGTGCGCCTGCTGGGCCCCGCGCTGCGGCGGCGGATCACCTCCGAGCTGCCCTCCGAGGGTCTCGTCCCGGGCGGCATCCAGGTTCCCCCCGACGGCCAGCCGGTGATCTTCCTGGCGGACCATCCGGTCACCGGCGGCTACCCGGTGCTGGGCGTCGTGACGGCGCGGGACATTCCCCTGATCGCCCAGTGCCGGCCGGGGCAGCGCGTGCGCCTGCGACCGTACCGGCGCGCGTCAACGCCAGGCGAAGACGGGCTGCTCGAAGGCGGCGACGCGAGTGTGGCGGCCGTGTAGTACCAGTTCGGCGAACTGGTACAGGATCGCCCCGGTCGGGGCATGGATGAGACGGTCCAGGAGCGGCACCTGGATCACCGGCCGCTCGGACTCGGGGATACTGACGAACCGCGGCGCCACCGACAGGTCGTCCAGCGGCACGACGTGCACCGATTCCACCTCGCCGGCATCCGGCCTGACCGCGGACAACCGCGTGCCCGCCCACAGGACGACCGGCGACATCACGTAGCCCGACCGGGTGGCGTAGTCGTCCAGCAGACCCAGGGTGTCCCCGGCCGACAGCTCCAGCCCGACCTCCTCCGCCAGCTCGCGCCGGGCGGTGGTGACGGGATCCTCGCCCGGCTCCGCCTTGCCACCGGGCAGGGCCCACTGGCCGGCGTGCGCCCGAAGCCGGGCGGCGCGCCGGGTGAGCAGGAAGGCTCCCCGGCCGTCGGCGTCCGCACCGACGACCAGGGCGACCGCGGACAGCCTGCGGCCGTCGAGCGCGATGCCCTGCCGGGGGAATCCCGCCATCGCCGTCGCCACACCAGCACGCAGATCGGTCACGTCATCGCGAGTCACCCTGACGTGCATACCAGGTCAGGAGCCCACAGGCCTGGCAGCGGTCCAGCGGGTTCAGCGGTGGCTGCGGCGCCGGTGACGCCCGAACCCGCTGGCGCGCTCCCCCGACCACTCCGGTGGGGCGTCCCCGCGGTCGTCGCCGGCCGCCACGCCGCCGGGCGCCGGGGTCGCGGGCCGGTCGCTGGGATAGACCTGCGGTTCGGCGACCGCCGGCGGCATCGGCCTGGGTGCGACGTCACCCGCCCGCAGCGCCCTGCGCCGGCGGGCGACCTCGACGTCACGCACGCCGCGCACGCTGAGCCGGCCCCAGGCGGTCGAACCCAGAAAGACGATCGCAACGCCGAGGCCGTAGAAGAAACTGATCCATTCGAGTGCCTGCCGGGCCGATCCACCCCGCGGCGCGCCCAGCGTTCCGAGATGCCACGGACCGGCCAGCGTCGGGCCGAGAACGAACCAGGCGCCGGCGGCGATGGCCAGCCACGCGCCGAGGGCCGCCGTGCCCCGATTGGCACTGATCAGCAGGAGCAGACCGCCGGCGAACGTCGCGATCCCGGGCAGGAGCTCCAGCCAGAAGCGCGCCGAACTCCAGGTCCACGCGCCGTCCTGGGTGAAGCCGAAGTCGAAGTACGGCCCGATGAAGGGAATGAGCGCGCCCCACACCCCCAGCGCCATCAACAGGACGCCGCTGAGTGCGCCGCGGCTGCGGGGAATGTGCCAGGCGCCCAGTCCACGGGCGTCGGTGTCGAGGACCTGAGCCATCAGATGCTCCCTCTCCTTGCCCTACGACAGTCAGCCTGCCCCGTCCGCAGGTGACGAATCACCAGGCCAGGGCGGAGGCCGCGGGAGGCCGGGAGTCAGCGGGAGGCCGGGAGTCAGAGGGCGACCGGGAGTCAGAGGGCGACGAAGCACAGGCCCCGTGCCCGCAGGGCGGGCAGCACCCGCGCGAGGGCCGTGACCGTCTGCGAGCGATCACCGCCCCCGTCATGGCAGAGCAGGATGTCGCCGGCACGCGCGGCTTCGAGTGCCCGCACGATGGCGTCCGTGCCGGGCCTGGCCCAGTCGCGGGGGTCGACGCGCCAGCCGAGCGGGGCCAGGCCGAGATCCGCCGCGACGGACAGCACCTGCGCCGACCAGTCACCGCCCGGGGCGCGGAAGAGCCGTGGCGACCGTCCGCCCACCGCCGCGATCGCCTCCTGAGCGCGGGTGATCTCGGCCCGGATCTCCACCTCCGGGCGCTGGCTGAACGGCTGGGGATGGGACATCGTGTGGTTGCACAGCGTGTGCCCCTCGGCGAGTATCCGCCGCACGAGCGCGGGGTGGGCCCTGGCCTGCACGCCGATCAGGCAGAACGTGGCGAGCACCTCGTGCACACGAAGAACCTCGAGGACCCGGGGGGTCCATGTCGGGTGCGGGCCGTCGTCGAAGGTGAGGGCCACGGCGTTGGCCGGCGCGTCCGGCAGCAGGTCCCGCACCACCCGGGCCGGCCGCACCGCCAGCGGGTGCGCCGCTCGCCGGGCCGCGGCCGTGGCGCCGTCGCCCGAACCGGTCGAACCGGTCGGCGGGTTCCGGTCGCCGACCGGGACGAGGCGCGGGGAGCGCGCGGCGGGGCTGGCCGCCGTCGCCCCGGCGGAGCCGATCGCGGTGGTCGCGGCCGCGCTCACCGCGCCCGCCGCCGCCGCGAGCATGACGCGCCGGCGGCTGATCCGTGGCTCCGGCCGATCAGAACCGGCCGGTACGGCGCCGCCTTCCGTCCGTCGGCGGTGGCTCACGTGCTCCGCCCGCCGGCGCCGTCGGACCCACGGTTCTTCCGCACCTCGCGCATACCCCACTCAGATCCCCGGTCCGGTCACGGTCCGCCGGATCAGGATCGCTCCGAAGGGCCGCGGCGACGGATCCATACGTGCCACCCCGGATACCGACAGTCAATATGGACGATACGCAGCAGCTTCGACCCCGTCCGTCCAAACCGGCGAATTCCGGCGGCGCGACCTACCTGGAAGGGGCGGGTTCGGGGGGAGGGCGGCGAAAGGCGGCCACGACCCGGGATCTCGAGAAGGTCATCGGGACGTTGAATCACCGGGAGGTCGACACATCAGCGCGCCGGCGAGAGACGCATAGTCGACGCGGCGCCGGGACCCGGCACGTCACCGGGGCACACGTCCACTCAGGCAGTGTCATGTCAGGACCACAACGTGACAGAATGAGCGTTCACGATCGGCGTCCCGCGCGGGCGCCGGGAACTCTCCCCGCCAGCGCCGGCGTGGCCGATCAGCGTTGCCCGCGACCAGCCGCTTCCCCTCGTCGCGTACCCGCCAGCCGGAGCCACCACCCGGAGCGGAAACCCCTTTCCAGATACGGGTCGCACGAAAGTGCAGGCCAGGCCGCCGACGGTGGCAAGGAAAGCCGGGTGGTGCGACACCCCACGACAGACCCATACCACACACTGACACCGGCCCACGAAAGATGGTATTGCACCTCGCACGAGACGGATATCACGCCGATCCGCCGCGTGCGTGTTCGCGCCAGAACCCCGCGTTTGGGCGCCACCTGGGACACATCTGCACCCTTGCGAACCAATCCACCGAAACACGTCTGTTAACATAAACACCCCACACAGTCCAACGATGCTCAACGATCGCCTTTCGGTGATCGCTGCGCGCCGCCGCAGGAGGACCGCTCATGGCCCGGCCAGCCGCCTCGGCGGCACTCCCCTCAGGCACCTCGCAGCCATCGCCCGCAGCGCCCGGCGGGCAGGTGGCAACCGAACCCGGCCGCAGGGCCGCGGGTGGTCGGGTCCCGGGCCTTCCCGGCAGTCCCGCACCGCTCACAGCTGGCCCCCTCGCCGTCACCGTCTCGCCCGTCGGGCGGCAGGTCCGCGTCCCGAAGACGGCCGAGCTCGTGGCGAGCCAGCTGCGGCGGCGCATCATCCGCGGCGAGCTGTCGGAGGGAGACGCGCTGCCCCCCGAGCCCACCCTCATGACGCAGTTCGGCGTGTCCAGGCCGACCCTGCGCGAGGCGTTCCGGGTGCTGGAGGCGGAGGCTCTGATCTCGGTGCGGCGCGGCGCGCACGGCGGCGCGCGGGTGCACGCGCCCAGTCCCAACGTGGCCGCGCGTTACGCCGGGCTGGTCCTCGAGCATCGCGGCGCCACTCTCGGTGACGTGCACCAGGCGAGCTCGGTGATCGAGCCGCCGTGCGCGGTTCTCCTCGCCGAGCGCGGCAGTCCCGACGATGTCGCCGCCTTGCGCGCGGTCCTCGCGGAGGGTGACAGCGTCGGGGAGGAGCCCGCCGCTCTCGCCGCCGCGCAGGCCGCGTTCCACCGTGCCGTGGTGGAGCTCACCGGCAACAAGTCCCTGTCCGTCCTGACCGGGATGTTGCAGCATCTCGTCGAACTGACCAGCGCCCCGCAGGGGCACGCGTCCATCGCCGCGAACATCCGGGAGGCTCCGGCCAGGTCGAGCGCGGGCGACGAGCCGCAGCGACGACCGCTCGGCCGGACGACACGGCTGGCCCACGCGACCCTGATCGACCTGATCGAACGCGGCGACGCCGCGGGCGCCGGCGAGCACTGGGGGCGGCATCTGGCAGCGCCCGGACACGCGGTGCCGGGCGGCCCGGCGGACGGCTGCGTCCTGGACCTTCTCGGCTGACCGGGAACCGCCTCGGCTGACCGGAACCGCGCCGGGCGGACGGCTTCGGCGGATCAGCTCTCACCGCGGCCCGCCGCATGCTCGGCGGGCCAGACGGTCCACTGGGTCACCGGCATCGCGGGGCGCCAGCCGGTGAAGCCCCCGACGGCACCCGCCCGGCTGACCGCGATCCGAACCAGGTCACCTCCCCGCCGGGCGTACCACGCGGCCAGCACGGCTTCGGCTTCCAGGGTCACGGCGTTGACCACGAGCCGTCCCCGCCCTCGCAGCGCGGCCCAGCAGGCGTCCAACACGCCCTGGCCGGTCACCCCGCCCCCGATGAAGACCGCGTCCGGAACCGGCAGCCCCGCCAGGGCGCCCGGCGCGCGCCCCACCACCACCCGCAGCGACGCAACGCCGAGCGCGGCGGCGTTGCGCCGGATCCGGTCCGCGCGATCCGCCCGGACCTCCACCGCGATCGCGCGGCAGGACTCGTGGCTGCGCATCCACTCGATGGCGACGCTGCCCGACCCCGAGCCGACGTCCCAGAGCAGCTCGCCGGGGGCGGGCGCCAGCCGGGCCAGAGTCAGCGCCCGGATCTCCCGCTTCGTGATCTGGCCGTCGTGCTCGAAGACCTCCTCGGGCAGCCCGGGGGTCCGCGCTCGGTGACCCGACGGGTGGTCGGCACGCGGCTCGACGGCCACGACGTTGAGATCCGAGGGTGGACGCAACCCCGGGTCCGACGCGGGAACGCCGGCGACCCCGGCCTCCCGCCAGCCGGCGCGGGCCCGCGCCCAGTCGGCCGCCGTCGCCCACTGTCGCGCCTCGTCCGCCGCTCCGAGCCGGTCCAGCACGGTCAGCTCACTGCCCGGGTAGCCCGCGTCGACGAGCAGATCCGCGAGGGCGCCGGGCGTGTCCCGGTCGGCGCTGAGGACGAGCAGGCGGCGGCGGTCCGCCAGCACCGCCCGCACCCGCTCCAGGGGCCGGCCGACGGCACTCACGACGTCGACCTCCTCCCGCGCCCAGCCGAGCCTGGCGCACGCGAGCGACACCGACGACGGATGGGGCAGCACCCGAACCCGATCCGCGCCCAGCAGCCGGACCAGCGTGGTGCCGATCCCGTAGAACATCGGATCGCCGCTGGCCAGCACGCTCACCTCGGACGGCGACCGGGCGGCGCCGCCGGGCAGGCCGGCGGTCCCGGCCGGTGACGCCGAGGGCGCGGGATCAGCCCGCGCACCGACGTCGACGGGGAGAATCCCGTGCTCCGCCAGCAGGCCCGGCAGGGCCGGCAGCAGCGGCGAGGGCCAGGGGATCCGACGTCCCACGACCACGGCCGCGGCACCGGGCTCGGCAGGGGCACCGGGCTCGGCAGGGGCACCGGGCTCGGCAGGGGCACCGGGCTCGGGAAGGAGGTCGAGCTGACGGCGCGAACCGAGGATCACGCGCGCGGCGGCCAGCGCCCGCCTGGCCGCCTGGGAGAGCCCGTCCCAGCCGTCCGCGCCGATGCCGATCACCGTGACCGACGCGCCGCGGATCGCCCCCGCCGACGCCGCCTCTGACGGGGCCGCCGACGGGGCCGCCGAGCCGCTCGGGTGGTCCGGGACGGAGACGGATCCTGACCCGGCCTGTTCTGACTCTGACCCAGCCTGTTCTGACACAGCCTGCGAGGTTAGCCGTTGCGCGGCGAACCGGCCCGCCACGCCCGCCGGGACCGTACCGTCGTGGAGGCGGGACGGCGGCCCGCGGCAGGTGGCCGCCCCCGCCGCCACGACGCGGCGAGAGGACGAGCCTGTGACGCTGTTCCCCCCTCTGGACGTGGACCATGACGCGCCCGCGGTCACGGTGGGCGACACCGTGCTGTCGCGCGCGGAGCTGTTCGCCGCGGCGGGGGCGGTCGCCCGCCGGGTCTCGGGTGCGCGGATGGTCGCCGTGCGCGCCGACGCGTCGATGGCCAGCGTGGTCGCCGTGGTCGGCGCTCTGCTGGCCGGCGTTCCCGCGGTGCCGGTCCCGCCCGACTCCGGACCGCTCGAGCGCGCCCACATCCTGCGGGACTGCGCGGCCGAGCTGCTGCTGGGCGAGGCCGCCTGGCCGGATCTGACGATCCCCGTGGTTCCCGTCGATGTGGCCGAGCGCGCGCAGGCGCCAGCCGGGGCCGAGACCGGCGCCACCGGCCCCGAGGCGCCGCCGGCTCTGATCCTCTACACCTCGGGTACCACCGGAGCGCCGAAGGGCGTGATGGTGTCGGCCGCCGCGATCGCCGCCGACCTCGATGCCCTCGCCGGCGCCTGGGGCTGGACCGCCGAGGACGTTCTCGTGCACGGCCTGCCACTGTTCCACGTGCACGGCCTGGTCCTCGGCGTGCTGGGCGCGCTGCGGACCGGCAGCCGCCTGGTGCACACCGTCCGCCCGACCCCCGCCGCCTACGCGGGCGCGGGCGGCAGCCTCTACTTCGGGGTGCCGACCGTGTGGTCACGGGTGTGCGAGGACGAGCCCAGCGCGCGCGCTCTCGCGGGCGCCCGGCTGCTGGTCTCCGGCAGCGCGCCGCTGCCCGTCCCGGTCATCGAGCGCCTTCGCCGGCTGACCGGGGCGGCGCCCGTCGAGCGCTACGGGATGACCGAGACGCTGATCACCACCAGCGGCCGGGTGGATGGCGAGCGCCGCGCCGGCTGGGTCGGGCCGCCGCTGCCGGGCGTGGCCACCAGGCTGGTCGACGACGAGACCGGCGCGCCGGTGCCCAGCGACGGCGAGAGCGTCGGGGAGCTGCAGGTCCGCGCGCCCACCCTCTTCGACGGCTACCTCGGCCGCCCCGAGGCCACGGCCGCGTCGTTCACCGCGGACGGCTGGTTCCGCACCGGCGACGCCGCGGTGATCAGCGAGGACGGCCAGCACCGGATCGTCGGGCGCCGCTCCACCGACCTGATCAAGTCCGGCGGCTACCGGATCGGCGCGGGCGAGGTCGAGGCGGCGCTGCTCGCCCATCCCGCCGTGCGCGAGGCGGCCGTCGTCGGGGTGCCCGACGACGATCTCGGGCAGCGCATCACCGCCTTCGTCGTCGCTCCCGATCTCGCCGGCGCCGACGCCGACGGCGGCGACCTCGCCGGCTTCGTCGCCCGGGAGCTGTCCGTGCACAAGCGGCCGCGATCGATCCACTTCGTCGGTGAGCTGCCGCGCAACGCGATGGGCAAGGTCCTCAAGACCGCTCTGCGACCGCCGGCGCGCTGACGCCGTCGCCGGTGGGCGGGATCGGGCCACCGGCCAGGCGCCGGTAGAACGGGCTGGCTGTCAGCAGATCCTCGTGGGTGCCCTGCGCCAGCACCCGGCCCTGGTCGAGGACGATCAGCTGGTCGGCCGCGCGGACCGTGGAGATGCGGTGGGCGATCACGAGCAGGGCGCGCTCCTCGGCGATGCCACGCATCACCCTGGTCAGCGCCCGTTCGTGGACGGCGTCGAGCTGGGCGGTGGGCTCGTCGAGGAGCAGGACGGCCGGCTTCGGCAGCAGCGCCCGGGCGATGGCGACCCGCTGCCGCTCCCCACCGGACAGCAACACACCGTGGTCTCCAACCGGGGTGTGCAGGCCGCGGGGCAGCCGCTCCACGAGCTCGGTCAGGCCGGCGGCTGACAGGACCCAGTCGATGTCCCGCGCGGGCGCGTCCGGGGCGGCGTAGACGATGTTGTCCAGCAGGGTGCCGTGCAGCACCGGCGTGTTCTGCTCGACGAGGTTCACCCAGCCGCGGGCCTCCTGACGCGACAGCGCGCACACGTCGCGGCCGGCGAACAGGATCTCCCCCTCGTCCGGCTCGTAGAACTGCTCGATCAGCTCCAGCACGGTCGACTTGCCCGCGCCGGACGGTCCCACCAGCGCGACCTGCCCGCGCGTCGGCACCTGGAAGGAGATGCCGCGAAGCACCGGGATGGTCGTGTAGGCGAAGGTGACGTCGCGGAACTCGACCGCGGGGCGCGGCCCCGTCCCGGCGTCGCGGGCGCGCGCGGACGACACGGCGTACCCGGCAGGCCGCGGACGCACCGGGGCTGCCGGGACCGTCCGCAGTGGGCCGCGCAGCGCGGCGCCGTCGGACTCCCGCGGCAGGGTGAACACCGCGTTCACCCTGGCCAGCGCCCCCAGGCCACGCTGGATGGTGGCCGCGGACTCGACCAGCTGGGACAGCGGCATGACGAGGTAGGTGGCGTACAGCAGGAACGCGACGAGGCTGCCGAGCGTCGCCGAGCCCCGGGCGACCAGCACGCCGCCGACCAGCAGGACGACGAGCACGCTGCCCTGCACGGCCAGCTGCATCGCGGGCGCGATGATCGAGTCGAGTTTCGCCATCCGGATGCCGGCCTGGTAGGCGGCGTCGGCGTGGGCGCCGATGCGCACGGCCTCCCGCCGCTCGGCCCGGTTCGCGCGCACGGTGCGCACCGCGGCGAGGGCGCGTTCCAGGTCGGCGGTCATCCCGCCGACGCTTGCCTGCCCGCGTTCCGACACGGCTCGGATGCGGCTCAGCGCGCCCAGCACCACCACGCCCGCGACCATGACCACCCCGAGGACCAGCAGGAACAGCCACGGGTTCAGCCACACCATCAGCGCGATCGCCCCGACCACGCCGATCAGGCTGGTGACCAGCGCGGTGAAGCTGTAGGCGACGGCCTCGCGCACCACGGTCGTGTCGGCGTTGGCACGCGAGATCTGGTCACCGATCCGGCGGGTGTCCACCACCCGGACGCGCAGCCGCAGCAGGTGGTCGATCAGCCGGTGCCGAAGGCCCAGCAGCACTCCCTGGCCGGTGCGCTCCAGCAGGTAGTGACCCGCGGTGTCGATCACCGCCTGGCCGACGAACAGGCCGAGCAGTGCTCCGATGAGCCACATCGGCACCCGGCCGTGCTGCGCGTTGTCGATCACCTTCATGACGAGCAGCGGCTGGAGCACACCGACGCCCGTACCGATCATGGTGAGGGAGGTCGCGGCGGCGACCGACCGGCGGTGACCGCGCAGCAGCGACCACAGCTCCCCGAGGCCCCTCACCATCGGACACGTCCTGGCCCCGCGCTGACCAGGGACCGCAGGTACCCGGGTGGCACGGACTCCCCCACCATGTCGCCCTCGGCCTCGACCCAGGCGTGGGCGGCGAACGGGGCGATGGTGCGCACGCCGACGCACCAGGTGGGCATCGTGCCGGCGCCGCGGCACAGCAGGGTGGTGGCGATCGACCGGGGCACGCATCCCCCGGCCCCCCGGCAGGTGAGGCTGACCGCCATGACGGCCTTGCGGGCGGCGAGCGCGGTGGGGTAGTCCGCCGGTCGGGCGCCGGCGGCGAGGCGCGTCAGCACCCGGCGGATCCGGGCCGGCGACTGGGTCGCGAGCAGCCGAGCCGCGCCCACGGCCGCCATCGCCCGGGCCCGGTCGACCGGACGCAGCACGACCTGTGGCTCCTCGACCGCCATGGGAGCGGTCACGGCCCGGCCTCCACCCGGGCCCGCGGGCCGCTCGCCTGCTCCGGCCCGGTCCCGCCCGTCTCCCGCGCCGGCCGGGCCACGCCCGGGGCGGTTCCCGCCTCCCGGTCGGGCGAGTAGTCCGCCGGCGCCGCCGGTTCGAGGAGGCCGACATCGGTGAGCTGCGCGAGCAGCCCCTCGACGTCACGCCGAGCGGCCTCCGGCTCGACCTCGGCGGACGAGCACAGCTCGCGCACCGCCGCCGCCGTGTCGCCGCCGGCCAACATCACCCGCAGGACCAGATCCGCCGTCGGGTTGAGCGTCCAGTACTGACCGTTGCCCGTGTGCAGGAGTACGGCTCCGTACTCCGTCGGCGCGCGCATGACGTCCGATCGCAATGCCACCATGATCCCTCCCGGTGTTCATGGCCGTTCGGTCAGCCGCGGCGGCGGCGCAGTGCGCGCAGCCACGCGTCGGTCGCGACCGTCGGTTGCAGGGCCTGCGCCCGGTGATCGGGGACGGGACCCCGCCGACACGCCTGTCTGAGCTCGTCCGGTTCCACCAGGCCCAGCTCGGCCAGCGGCGAGTCGTCGCACAACCGCACGAGCACATCCCGGTTCGTGCGCAGCCCGCGATCCTCCTCCGCCGACGCGTCGGCCTTGGTCCGCCGGCGCAGGCACTCGGCCGGGACGACCTGGCGCATGGCCTCCTTGAGCAGCGGCTTGTACTCCCACGGCGAGCATCGCTCCTCCGGTCGTACGGCGAGCGCGGCGCGCACGACCCGCTCGTCGAGCAGCGGCGCGGCCAGGGGCGGGCCCAGCTGGTCCGCGATCTGGTCGAGGGCCCGGAACGTCCCCGCTGCGGCGCGGATGGCGAACAGGTCCGCGTGCTCGCAGCGCGTGGGTGCCAGCGGGACGGCGCGGCGGGCCGCGTCCGCGAAGGCGTCCGCGAGCAGTTCCAGGGCGGTGTCGGTCAGCCAGCCGGGGACGACGGGCGGCGGCGTCCAGTCCAGCGCGGTCAGAAAGGGTGCGCGCCGACGTCCGTCCAGCTCTCCGCGCCGGGCGGCGGCGATGGTGCGCGCCATGCCGCGCAGGCAGTCCTGATAGCCGCGCGCCCGCATGCCGCGTGCGGTCGCGGCGAGCGGCCATCCCTGCTGGGCGCGGTGGCCGCGCAGGTGCCGCACCGCGGTCCAGGGCCTGCGGCGGGCGAGACCCGGCAGGTAGTTCGGCGATCCCCCGGCGATCTCGTCGCCACCGAACCCGGTCAGGTGGACGCGCGGGGTGTAGAGGGCGAGCCGCTCCAGGCCGGCACGCAGCTTCGCCCGGTCGACCAGCGCGATGGAGGGCCGGTCCAGCGATTCGTGGACGGCGGCGATGCCGTCGAAGACGAGGGGAAGAGCGGCCGAGGGCAGGATCTCCCGCGCGACGCCGGGCATCGCGGCGGCGGCCAGGGCGGCCCACTGTGCGTCGTCGTCCCCGGGATCGTGGGCGAGGCCCGTGAACGCGACGATCTCCGCCGGGCCTCTGGCGGCCAGCGCGCACACGGCGGTCGAGTCCAGCCCGCCCGACAGGTCGGCGCTGACGGTGTGCGCGCCCGCGACCCGGGCGGCCACCGCCTCGGCGAGCGCGGCCCGCAGGATCGGCGCGCCCTCGGCCATCGACCGTGCCGCGGCCGGGGCCCGCCACCAGCGCACCGCCTCGGCCCGCTCGTCGCGGCGCACGGCCAGGTAGTGGTCGGGCGGCAGCGCCTCGACCGACGACCAGGGCATCACCTCGTCCAGCGGGTACGGCGGCGACGGGTCCAGCAGCGACAGGGCCAGCGCGGTCAGGTCCAGCCGGGCGCCGGCGAGCTCGGCGAGCACGTCGGCGCGGTCGGCCGCCACCGACTGGCCGCCGATCCGCACCGAGAAGATCCTTCGGGTGCCGGTCGCGCTGCCCTGGATTCGCCGCTGCCCGTCGATCACGGCCACCAGGTGGTAGTCACCCGCGACCTCGCGCGCGACGTCCAGGTCGTGCACGGTGCGGGCGGCGACCAGCAGGCGCAGCAGATGACTCGGGCTGGCGGTGGCGCACCCGACGAGGGCCAGGCGCGAACGTCCCGCCGCCGCGACGACCATGGCGTCGTCGGGCCAGTCGCCCACCAGCCAGGGCCGGCCGGAGGGATGGCGCAGGACACGCCGCACGCCAGCCGGCACCACCACCGGATCCCGGTCGGCCAGGACGACGAACCAGCAGCTGGGGCGGGGCAGGCGCGCCGATCGCTCGGCCGTGGCATGCCGGGCGGAGATCGCCGTGGTCACCGCGGGCTCGGCCGGTCAGACGATGAATCCGCCGGCGACGAATCCACCATCACCGGGGCCGCCGCCGACAACGCCACCGTAGCCAGGCCCGCCCCAGCCGAACCGACGGTGGAAGTAGTCATGGCCCCAGCCCCAGCGACCGCGGGTCACGTCGGAGAATCGGCCTGCCTGCGCCAGCCGCGGCGGCTCGTACATCGCCATCATGGGTTCGTCCCTCCTCGGGTGGGTCCGTCGGCCGGGGCAGGGGACGACCCGATGCGCGGAGTTGATACCCGGCGTGGGTTCAGCGTGGGTTCACCGGCTGTGCGCGTCCGCGGGTCCGGAGCGGGCTCCGGGACAGTCCGGTTCCGCCTCCAGCACATGCTGGTGGACGCGGCGCAGCGCGACGCCGGGCTCGATGCCGAAGTCCGCCACGAGGCGTCGATGGAGGGTGCGGTACTCGCTGAGCGCCTCGGCCCGGCGGCCGCTGCGCTCCAGCGCGACGAGCAGCTGCGCCCACAGCCGCTCGCGGGTCGGGAACTCGAGGGTGAACGCGCGCAGCACGGGCAGCACCTCGTCGAACTCGCCGAGCGCGAGCCGCGCGTCGATGAGGTCCTCGTGCACCGCCCACCGGGATTCCTCCAGGCGCAGGCTTTCGGTTCCGGCCACCTCGGCGGGCAGCTCGTCGAACGCGTCGCCCCGCCACCAGCCGAGGGCTCGTTCGAACAGGCCCACCGCGCGGCGCGGCGATCCGTCCCGGACCGCGGCGCGGCCTCGCTCGACATCCTGCTCGAACCGGACGAGGTCGATCTCGTCGGGCTGGACGATCAGGCGGTAGTGGCCGGGCCGGCTCTCGATTCGTCCCGGTCCCACCGGCCGGAACAGCACCCCCGAACCAGGGCCGACTGCCGCCACGTGCCGACGGTCCGCGGGGGCGCCGGGCGGTGGGGGCAGCGTGTGGCGCAGCTCCGAGAGGTAGGTCTTGATGTTCCCGAGAGCCGAGCGCGGCGGCGAGTCCTGCCACAGCGCCAGCCGCATCTCCTCGATGGACGTCCAGCGGTCCGCGTGCAGCAGCAGCGTCAGCAGCAGCGCCCTCTTCTTGCGTTGGTCGATGCGCACCTGGTCCCCTGACGGACGCCAGACCTCCAGCGGCCCCAGCACGGCGAACAGCGCGCCGGGCCCGCGCCAGCGGGTGGCGGAGCCGCCCCACGACGAGGGCTCCACGACGGACATGCCGGGAACCCGAGGTCCGCACCGGATGGCCAGATCCGGCACGGTCGCGCGCTCGTCGACCATGATGATCCTTGTCGGTCGGAGATCCTCAGCAGACGGAGAATCTTTCCCGGGCGGACCCCGTACTCGTCTGCCTGCGGGGACCGGCGGCCCAGGTGGGCCGGTGCAGGGAATACCCCGGGCGGCGCGCGGGTAGTCCTGCCATGCGTCGGACACGCGACGGCGCCGCCCATGGGTCGGGAACACCCACGGGCGGCGCCGTGACACGCACCGCCGTCGGCCTGGCGCTAAAGCCCGAGGCTCGCGCTGGTCTGCGGCCCGACCACACCGTCCACCAGCAGCCCATGCTTGAGCTGGTAGTCCCTCACCATGTGGTTCGTCTGGTAGCCGAACTGCCCGTCGACCTGGATCGGGTAACCGAGGTCCGCGAGCTTCTGCTGGATGCGCCGGACGTCGTCGCGATAGCCCAGCCCGCTGACCAGCGACGGGTAGCCGGCGGCCTTCGCGACCGGCGCGGCGACCTGCGCGGCGACCGGCGCGGCTGTGTAGGAGATGGTGCGGATGGCCGCGCCGCCGCCCACCGCGCTCGCGGCCGCCTGACCGCGCGCGGTGAAGCGGGTGTACATGCCGTTGGTCCAGGTGCTCCAGGCGCGGACGCCCTGACTGGAGCAGACCTGCTTGGCCGCCCAGGCGTTGGTGGCCGGGTCGTAGAGGTTGCGTGAGCCCACCCAGCCGGCGTGCGCCCGCATGTTGATCTGCCAGAGGCCGCGGGAGTCCTCGCCCGCGGTGGCGTGCGCGAAGGTGTTCCCACCGGACTCGGCGAGGGCCACGGCCACCCAGGTCGACAGCGGCACCCCGCTGCATCCGGACAGGCCGGCGTTCGCGGCCACCTGGGCGATCGTCACGTCGGACACCGCGCCGGTGGCAGCGCTCGCGGGACCCGCCGTGGCGAGCATGCTGACGCCCGCGCCGAGCACGCCGGCCGCGGCGATGGTGGCGCCCCGGCGCCGCGCCGCGCGCTTACGATGCTTTCCCTTAGCCATTCTTTGACATCTCTTTCGGTGTCGGCAAGCGCAGATACGGGAGTTCAATGGCCGTCGAAGATGCGGCCAAAAATGAGCACGGAAATTTAGGGGCAGCACGGACTAATTAATGTCGGTGAGCCCTGTTCAGGTGCATGAGGAAAGCAGTCGATACCGAGCGGCGCGGTCGGACACGGTCAGGGATCACGCCCCGGCATGAACGGCGATCAGGTCAGGAGGAATGACCAGTTCACCGGGCCACCGCCTCAGCGGCGGCGCGCGGCGACGAGAACGGCACGGCAGGACCTAGGGCAGGCCGCGAAAACCGTGCGAGAACGATGGGACGGCGGCGAGCGATCGGCGACCACCACCCGTCGCCCCGTCAGGACGTGGGCAGCTCCCACCAGGCCCGTCGCGGACCGTAGAAGGCGCCGACCGATCTGGCGACCCGCTTGGTCGGGCCGGCCGGCCGGAGGAGTTCCCGAGGCACAGGCAACGTGGAGTCCTTCCCGTACGCCTGCGAGGTTAGCTGTCGGGTGCGGGCCGGGAAGCCCGGTCGCCTGCGTGCAGACGACTTAACCCCAAGGGCGATCGTGACGGGACCGCCCGGCGGAACCTGGTTCCCCCGCTTCTGCCCCAGCTGTCTCGGAGGGACCCCGGGCCGGGGGCAGAACTCGGCGTCAGCCCGGAGCAACGTGTGCCCGGCAACCGTAGCGAACTACCCTGGGTAGTTACAAGTACTTGTTCCGTGCGAAACCACGGACACACCCATGACGCTGCGTGCATTTCGCTGCAATGTCGCAACTCTCAGACATCACCCGAAGCATCGTGTACGACGCACATCACCGCTCATGTCCGACTCGTGCCCGACCTGGGCGGACCTGGACGTCAACGCGGACCAGATCGGAGTGAGCGGCGGAAGCGATCGCACAGTCACCGCACGCGCCAGGGCGGTCGCGTTCGGCTCGGGCGACGGGTTCGCCCCGGCGTCACGCGCCGGGGCGAACCGCAGGGACCGGGTGCCGGCCTCAGCGCGGCATCCCGGAGGCGCCGGCCTGCTGCCTGACCGGTGTCAGGCCGCCGCGCCGGCCATCGCCGCGCAGCTGTCCAGGCAGGACCGGCAGGCGCGGGCGAGGCGGGCGAGCTGGGCGTCGCGCGGCATCCGCTCGCACATCTCGGCGCAGGCGCCGCACACCCGCACGCACATCGCGCACATGCCCCCGTGGAAGGGCGACATGCGGCACATCATGTCCGCGCAGGTCCGGGTCACCGCCGCGCAGTCCATCATCAGCCGCATGTCGTCCGCGTTCATCATGCTGCCCGGCATGTCCATACAGTAGGAGATGGTCTCCTCACACAATGCCGAGCAGGACATGCACTCCTCGATTGCCCTGCGCATCTTTTCGGTGATGGTTTCGGCGTGCTGCACAGCAAACACCTCCGGTCGGTGGACGGCGTCCTTGACGCCACCTCGAGGCCCCGACGGGCAACGACACCGACCCGACCGGGGCCCCTCCGACAATAGCTCCGACGAACAGACGCGCATCTCGGCCGCCCTCCGGAGCCCGCCGCCCGACTCCTCGAAGACGCCCGAAAACATCACCCTCCGACCTCCCGCAATGCATTCCGGAATCCTGGAGGGAATCACCTCCCGAGTTTCGGGTTCTGGATACCGGCGACAGGTCGGGACTGTTCCCACCGATGGCGTACGGGTCAGGGTGAGGTCCGATGGCTGGTCTGCCCGGCGGCCGGCGTTCGCGCGCCCGCGGCGGGCGCCGCGGACCAGACGGGCGAGCCGGGCGGAACGAGCTCGGCGGGCAGCCGCGGATGTGCCAGCACCGCCCGGCCGCCCACGAAGACGCCGCGCACGGCATCCGGCCTGGTGAACAACTCCAGGTCGGCCGGATCCTCGTCCAGCAGGATCGCGTCGAGGACATAGCCGGTCTCGATGCGTCCGAGCCGGTCGCCGACGCCGCACAGTCGTGCTCCGTTCGCGGTCGCGGCGAGCAGGGCCTCGGGTGGGGTCAGGCCGGCGCGGCGCAGATGGGTGATCTCGGCGAGGTTGCCGCCGTGGCGGCTGTGGTGCCGGGCGTCGCTGCCCAGCGCGATGGACACACCCGCCGCGCGGGCGACGGCGATGGTCTCGGCCAGCGCGGCGGCGGTGGCCTCGGCTCGTTCGACCGCCCAGCCGGGTAGCACGCCGGTGCCGGCGAGCGCGGCGAGGTCGAGGTAGGCGCTCAGGGTGGGCACCAGGGTCACGCCCCGCGCGGCCATCGCCGCGCCGGCCCGCTCCCCCAGGCCGATCCCGTGCTCGATCGACCGGGCGCCCGCGGCGGCCGCCGTCTCCACCGCCCGATCACCGAGCGCGTGCATCATCACCGGCCTGCGGTAGCGGGCCGCCTCGGCGACGGCCTCGGTCAGCTGGGCCCGGGTGAAAGGCAGGTCAGGCGCGGACCCGCCGCGCACCGGCGGTGCCGACAGCACGCCGCCGCTGGCATGGATCAGCACCCAGTCGGCGCCGGCGCGCAGGACCCCACGCACCGCGGTGGGCAGGTCGCCGGCCGCGGTGACGGTGTGCGCCGGGCGCCCCGGGTACTCCGGCCCGAGCACCTCCTGCGCGGATTCCAGGCCGGGGCCGAGGAGCGCGCCGTCGCCGTGGCGCCCGGTCCGACTGAGCGGCACGACGCAGACCGTGAGGCGGGGACCCGGGACGACCCCGGCGAACAGCGCGTCACGCAGGCCGGCGTCGGCACCGCCGGCGTCGCGCAGGCCGGTGACACCGGCGTGCACCGCGGCCCGCAGCGCACCGGCGCTGGCCAGGTAGCGCCCGGACAGCGGGGTCGTCATCAGCTCGAGTGGATCATAGGTGGACTGGGTCACGTGGGCGTGGCAGTCCACCACGCCCGGCATCAGCCACAGCCCCCGGGCATCGACGTCGACGGCGGACCGGTCGAGCGCCAGCCCCGGCCCGATCGCCTGGATGACGCCGGCGCGCACGGCGACGTCGACGGGCGCGCCGAAGCGGCCCCGGCGGTCGAGGACGTGCGCCTCACGCAGAGTGAAGTCGGCGAGCCCGGCGGTGCGGCGCTCCGGCTGGGCCACCTGGCCGCCGTCGCCGGCGGCCCCCCGGGTGGGCCACGGCGCGGGCGGCACCGGACGGTCGGGGCCGGGCGGTCCACCGGATGGTGCGAGGGGATCGTTCATGGCGGGTGCCGTTCCTGCCGAAGTCGACGACCTTCCCCACGGCCGCGGCATGTCCGCCCCGCGCCGGGCGCGTGCCCGGTCCGGCGGGAGCGGCCCGCGTCGCGCTGGCCGGTGATCCGCGCCGGAGGTCCGGCGCGGCCGAGGAAAGGTCCGGAATGCCGCGGTCGTCAGCGCGGACAGGCCGTCGCGCTGACCCGGCAGGTGTCGATATGCCGACGATGGGTGAGCACGCGGCGCTCGCCGCGCACGCCCGTCCGGCCGGCCCGCGAAGCCGGGCCCGGCGAGTTCTCGCCCGTCCACCCCTCGCGGGACATCGCAGCCTCCCCGGCCTCGACCGGCACCGGGGAGGCCGATGGCCGTCCGCCGCGGTCGGCGTCGTCAGGCCACCACCGTAACCAGCGCCTGGGAGTGACGCAAAGGAACCGCGGGGCCGCCGAATGACACCGTCAGCGATCGACGACACCCGACCACCTGATCGACAGTGCCCGGTCGGTGACCCGATCGCCGATCCCACGGGCAGGCCGGCGCGGGCCGACGCCGGCCAACTGGATCACTGCGCGTGACAGATGCGCCGCCTCCTGGTCACACTAGCGACGATGACCACATCACCACATCCCCGGCGGCCCGAGGCCCGGCCGCGGCCCGGTGCCGAACGCCCCCGCGACGCGCTCGGGCGACCGCTGCCCTTCGGGGCGAAGGGTGTGGTGCCGCTGGACCTGCCCGCCGTGCTGCCGCCGCCGGCCGCGCTCGCCGCCGCCCAGCACCTGCTCGACACCGGTCGGCCGTTCCAGGCGCACGAGGTGCTGGAGGCCGCGTGGAAGTCGGCGGACGCGCGGGACCGCGGGCTGTGGCGCGCGCTGACCCAGCTCGCCGTCGGCATCACCCATCTGGCCCGGGGCAACACCTGCGGCGGCATCGCGGTCCTCACCCGCGCCGGCGAGGGGCTCGCCCCCTACGCCGCACGCCCGCCGTACGAGGTGGACGTGGCCGGCCTGCGCCGCTGGATCGACCGCCGCGTCGCCGAGGCGGCGAGCCCGGGCTGGGCGCAGTCGCCACGCCCGCCCCGGCTCCTCGGCTGACGCCCACCGCCGACGATGCCCACACGCGACGACGCCCACGCGCGACGATGCCCACGCGCGGCGATGGTGGCGGGCGACGACGGTGGCGGGCGACGATGTTGGAATGCGCGTTCCCCGCGACTTGTTGCCCCGTCAAGAGCGGGCTCGTAGCGTCAGGCCGGACGATCGTGGGGGTGCGGCCGTCGGAGCACGCCACGCAGTACCGAAGCGACACGAGCGGGGCGACGGAGTGATCCGGCGGCCCTGGTGACGAGGGAGATTCCCATGGCAGACGCAGTCATCGTCGACGCGGTCCGCACGGCGTCGGGCCGGGGCAAGCCGGGTGGGGCCCTGTCCGGGGTGCACCCCGTGGAGCTGCTGGCCACCGTCCTCGGCCAGCTCGTCAGCCGCAACGACCTCGACCCGGCCCTGGTCGACGATGTGATCACCGGATGTGTGAGCCAGGCGGGCGAGCAGTCCGCCAACATCGGCCGGACAGCCGTGCTGTCCGCGGGCTTCCCCGAGTCGGTCCCCGCGACGACGATCGACCGCCAGTGCGGCTCGAGCCAGCAGGCCGCGCACTTCGCCGCGCAGGGCGTGCTCGCCGGCGCCTACGACATCGTCATCGCCTGCGGTGTCGAGTCGATGAGCCGGGTGCCGATGGGCTTCTCCACCGCCGGCCAGGACCCGAACGGCCCGAGCATCCGCGCCCGTTACCCGGAGGGCCTGGCCAGCCAGGGCATCGGCGCCGAGCTGATCGCCGCGCGGTGGAAGTTCACCCGCGACGAGCTGGACGCCTTCTCCGCGCGGTCGCACGAGCTCGCCGCCGCCGCGGCGCGGGCCGGCGACTTCGCCGGGGAGATCGTCCCGGTGGAGATCACGCTGCCCGACGGCACGACCGCGACCCACCTGGTCGACGAGACCGTGCGGCCCGCGACGACCTTCGAGGCCCTGAGCAAACTGCGGCCGTCCTTCCACACCGAGCAGTGGGCCGCCCGGTTCCCGGAGATCGGCTGGCACATCACCGCGGGCAACTCCTCGCCGCTCACCGACGGCGCCTCCGCGGTGCTCATCATGAGTGCCGAGCGGGCGAACGAGCTCGGCCTGCGCCCGCGGGCCCGCTTCCACAGCTTCGCCGTGGCCGGCGACGACCCGCTGCTGATGCTGACCGCGCCGATCCCGGCGACCCGCAAGGTCCTGGCCCGGGCCGGTCTGACCATCGATGACATGGACGCCTACGAGGTCAACGAGGCGTTCGCGCCGGTGCCGCTGGCCTGGGCGCGCGACACGGGGGCCGACCCCGCGAGGCTCAACCCGCGGGGTGGGGCGATCGCCCTCGGGCACGCCCTCGGCGGCTCCGGCACCCGGCTGCTCACCACGCTGGTCAACCACCTGGAGGCCACCGGCGGCCGCTACGGCCTGCAGACGATGTGCGAGGGCGGGGGCATGGCCAACGCCACCGTCATCGAGCGGCTCTGACGGCACCCGGACCGGCGCCGGCGCGGGTGTGCGCGCCGGCGCCGGCCTCGGGCGGACCCCCGGTCAGCGGGTCAGGGTGGTCACCGAGAGCTGCTGCACCGCCGGGTTGACGCAGGCCGAGACGCCCGACAGCGGCAGCCGCAGCGCGGTGGTGTTGGCCGGCGGGTAGATACGCAGCGCCGCGACCGGGGTGGTCTGCGAGGTCTGCTCGCAGCCTTCCTGGAGGCCGGGATGGACGGTGCGCAGCGTCGCCGTCGCGGACGCGCCCGGAGCCAGCCGCGCCGACGCGCCGGCGGGACCCGTCCGCACCGCCGGCGCGCCGACCTGCCGACCGGCCGCGTCGACGTAGGACACGCCGGGGAAGCCCCGCAGCAGGCAGGTCGCGGAGCCGGTGTTGGTCAGGACCAGTTTCTCGTAGGTGCTGCCGGCGGCGCCCTCCGCGTCGGCTGAGCGCACCGTCAGCCGCGACGTCGGGCACAGCCCACCATCCGGAGCGACGGCCCCTGCCTCGGACGGAGTCGGCGCGGCCGGGGCGGCCGCGGGTGCGGACGGTGTCACGCCCGGCGCCGCGGCCGCGCTGGCGGCGGTCGGCATCGCCGGCTGCTCCGACTCGGCCGGCACCTCGGCCACCGTCGTCTCGCCGAGGGGCGGTCCGCCGGCCAACCCGCCGACCGGCGCCTGGTGCGACGAGGGGCGACGCGGCTGGGAACCCCGCTGGATCCGATGCATGGCGACCTCCCTGTCCGGCGCCCGGAACGACCCCGGCGCCCGGATGCTCTGCGGCACCTGGATGCTCGTCCGGCACGCGGGCGTGAGATCCGGCGACGTCGTCCTTACTCTTCCCGCTGTCACCCTCCGTGACACCCGCGAGAGCGGACCCGGGCCGTGATCTTCTACCGATGCCCGTGCCGACCCTGGACCGTCCGGCGGCGACAGGCCATCGTGAGGAGGAGCCGTCGCGCGGACGACCGCGGTGAAACGGACGGCGCGCCCGGCGCGTTGAAACCCAGGTGACGGGGTACGGCCAGCGCACCGGGGCGACCAGCACCGACCGGAAGGGATCATGAAGGACTCCGACGACGCCGGATGTAGTTCCGGCCGACCCACGTATGCAGAAGCGCCGACGGGGGTCGACCGATGATCGAGGCGCTTCTGCTGATAGTCGGTCTCGCGCTCGTCGCCACGTGCGGCGTGTTCGTGGCCGCCGAGTTCGCCTTCGTCACCGCCGACCGGCCCACGGTGGAGCGGGCCGCGCAGGCCGGCGACCGGGGCGCCAGGGGTGTGCTCGCCGGTCTGCGCACCCTGTCGACCCAGCTCTCCGGGGCGCAGCTGGGCATCACCGTGACCAACCTCGCCATCGGCTTCCTCACCGAGCCGGCGATCGCGCAGCTGCTGCACGGCCCGGTGCGGGCGCTCGGGGCCTCCGACGGGGTCGTCGACGCGCTGTCGGTGACGATCGCGATGGTCCTCGCCACCGCGGTCGCGATGGTCTTCGGCGAGCTGGTGCCGAAGAACCTGGCCCTGGCCCATCCGCTGGCCACCGCCCGCGCGGTGCAGGGCCCGCAGCGTGCCTTCACCCGGGCGACGAGCCTGCTCATCCGCTCCCTGAACGCGACCGCGAACCGGTTGCTGCATCGCCTCGGCATCGAACCGCTGGAGGAGCTCGCCTCCGCTCGCTCGGCGCAGGAGCTGTTCTCCCTGGTGGGACGTTCCGCCGAGCATGGCACGCTGTCCCAGGAGACGGCGACGCTCGTGCAGCGGTCCCTGCTGTTCGGTGACCGCACCGCCGAGGACGTGATGACACCGCGGATGCGGATGCGCACGGTCCAGGCGGACGACCCGGTGAGCGAGGTCATCATCCTCACCCGTCGCACGGGCCACTCCCGTTTCCCCGTGCTCGGCGCCGACAGCGACGACGTCGTCGGGGTCGTCCACATCAAGAACGCCGTCGGCGTCCCGGAGGAGGATCGCGACCGCACGCCGGCCCGCGCGGTGATGGTCGCGCCGGTGACCGTGCCGTCCACCCTGCTGCTGGAGCCGCTGCTGGAGACGCTGCGCGCCGGCGGCCTGCAGATGGCCATCGTCGTCGACGAGTTCGGTGGCACGGACGGCCTGGTCACCGCGGAGGATCTCATCGAGGAGATCGTCGGTGACGTCGTCGACGAGCACGACCGGGTCTCGCCGCGGGCGCTGCGCCGCCGGGACGGCAGCTGGCTGCTGTCCGGTCTGTTGCGCCCCGAGGAGGCCGGCAACATCACCGGCATCCCCGTGCCCACCGACGACACCTACCAGACGCTCGGCGGGCTGATGGCCCGCGAGCTCGGCCGGATCCCCCGGGCGGGCGACGCGACGGCGGTCGGGGGCGTGCGTTTCACCGTGGAGCGGATGGACGGCCGCCGCGTCGACCGGGTCCGCCTGGATCCCGTGGCCCCGACCGGTGTGACGACCGTGGACGACGATCCCCCGCGACGCCCGGCCGGCGATCCGTCCGCGCGGCGTTCGGGCGCCGAGGCGACCGGACAGGCGGCGGACCGATGAGCTCGCTGCTGATGATCGCCGCGACCGTCGCGCTGCTGGCGCTCAACGCGCTGTTCGTCGGCGCCGAGTTCGCGTTGATCTCCGCCCGGCGGACGAGCATCGAGCCGATGGCCGAGTCCGGCTCGCGGCTGGCGAAGATCACCCTCGGTGCGATGGAGAACGTGTCGCTGCTGCTCGCCGGCGCGCAGCTTGGTGTCACCGTCTGCACCCTGGGGCTGGGCGCGCTCGGCGAGCCGGCGATCGCGCAACTGCTGCACGGCCCGTTCGAGGCCGCCGGGCTGCCCTCGGCGTTGCTGCACCCGCTGTCGTTCGCGATCTCCCTGGGCCTGGTGACGTTCCTGCACGTCGTCGTCGGCGAGATGGTGCCCAAGAACATCGCGCTGGCCCTGCCGGACCGGTCCGTGCTGCTGCTCGCCCCGCTGCTGGTCACCTTCGTGCGGCTCGGCAAGCCGGTGATCATCACGCTGAACGCGGTGGCGAGCCTGACGCTGCGGCTGGTCGGCGTGCAGCCCAAGGACGAGGTGGCCAGCGTGTTCACCCGCGACGAGGTGGCCGGCCTGATCGAGGAGTCGCACCGGGAGGGACTGCTCGCCGAGGACGAGCACGAGCTGCTCACCGGGGCGCTGTCGTTCGAGGAGCGCACCGCCCGCACCGTGCTGCTCGCCCCCGACGGGCTCGTCACGGTGCCGCCGACGATCACCCCCCGCGAGGTCGAGCGGCTCGCCGCCCGGACCGGGTACACCCGCTTCCCGGTCCGCGCCGACGATGGCGCGGAGATGACCGGCTACCTGCATCTCAAGGACGTCCTGGAGACCAGGTCGCAGCGGCGGGCAAGCCCTGTCGCGGCCAAGTGGATCCGACCGCTGGCGCATGTGGGCGCGGACGACAGCCTGCGCACCGCGCTCGCGACGATGCAGCATTCCGGCGCCCACCTCGCGCGGGTCACCGACGCGGACGGCGCGGTGCTGGGGCTGGTCGCGCTGGAGGACATCCTCGAGGAACTGGTCGGTGAGATCCGCGACGACGCGGTCCGCGGCGGCAGCGCGCATCGTCAGGAGCACCAGCCCGCCTGAGCACGGCCCCCGCCCGTCCGACGCGGACGGGCGGGGTCGGCCAGGAGCGGCCGGGCGCCGGCGGGATCAGGTCCGCCGGGGCCCGCGGGCGACCACGACCGCCATCGACGGCGCCCACCAGTAGCTGCAGTCGTCCGGGGGGCGCAGACCGTCGACGACCTCGACGCTGAACGCGCGGAAGTGGCGCAGCAGGGCCCGCTGGTGACGCCGGGACAGGGAGTCGATCTCGTTCGAGTAGTAGGTGAACACGCCGTCGTCGGTCAGGTGCTCGGCGGCGTGCGGGAAGAAGTGCTCGGCGAACGTCGCGTCCCGCAGCACGTAGGCGTCGACCTCGGCCTCGTCCATGGGGTAGGTGTCGAACAGGATGCCGTCGAACCGGCCGAGGGCGGGCAGCGCGTCCTGCCAGCGCCCGGTGACGATCTCGACGCCGCGCCGGCCGTCGGCGACCGCCCACTGCTCGGCGACCCGCGCGGTGCTCGGGTTCGCCTCGACGACGACGTGGCGGGCCGCTCCCGCCTCCTGCACGAATCCGGCGGACAGCCCCAGACCGAACCCGATCTCCAGCACGCTGCCGCCGGCGGCGGTGACCGACCGGGCCAGCGCCCGCATCAGTGGGGCCTCCCAGGTCTGCATCACCTCCTGCCCGGAGACGAGCAGGGTGCCGTCGACCACCGCGGGCTCGGCGACGTCGATGGCCGATTCGATGAGGGGGCGGGCGGCGCCGGGGACCATCGTCGCGGCGGCCTCGTCGAGGGCGCCGAGATCGGCGACGAACTCGTCGAGGGCCCGGTCAAGCAGGAAACGGCGCGGCTCGGGCGATATCGGGGCGAGCAGGGACGAGCCGGTCGGGATGAGGGTCACCTCGAACTTCGCGGCGCGACGGAGCACTCGACCTCCCAGGGCGGGGCGGCCATCCGACACCGGTCTGCGGCGACCCCGACGCGGAAAACGGGACGGGCCAGCCGGCCGCGCAGCCCGACGCGACGGCCGCCGGGTCGGCCGGACGTCGCGGCGCCGCGTCACACGCTAGTCACCACCGGCCGCGACCGGGCCAGGAACGGCGAAACCAGCCGCATCGCGACCTCCGCCACCCAGACCCGGACAAGACCCCGCCCCGGTGAGGCGGGGTTGGACGACCCGCTGTCCCCGGGCAGCCACCGGCGCCACCGGGGGCGTGTCAGGGCGTGTCGGTGTCACGACAAAGACGGGGCTGCCTCCCGTTTGCCCCTACTGGTATGAAGAGGTGGTAGACGGGTGTCCGCGGCGTCGGCCATGGTCACCGGGCCGGGGCAGGGGCATGCGGGGCCGCGAGGCCACCGCGGGAGTGGGGCATGGTGACGGGGTCTTCGCCGCCTCCGCTGTCCGGGAACCAGGCGCGTCCGCTGCAGCCCGACGATCCCCGCCAGCTCGGCGCCTACCAGGTGATCGGGCGACTCGGCCAGGGCGGCATGGGCACGGTGTTCCTCGGCCGGGCGCCGGACGGCAGCGCCGTCGCGATCAAGGTGATCAGGCCGGAGCTCGCCCAGCGGCCCGAGTTCCGGGCCCGCTTCGCCCGCGAGGCGGAGAGCGCCCGCCGGGTGCGCCGGTTCACCACCGCCGCCGTTCTCGACGCCGATCCGCACGGCCCGCAGCCCTATCTGGTGACCGAGTTCGTCGAGGGCCCGACGCTGTCGCGGCACGTGGCGATCCGCGGGCCGATGCGCCCCGCCGACCTCGAGCAGCTCGCCGTGAGCGTGACGACGGCCCTGAGCGCCATCCACGCCGCGGGCATCGTCCACCGCGACCTCACCCCCGGCAACGTCCTGCTCTCCCCCGTCGGCCCCAAGGTCATCGACTTCGGCCTGGCCCGCGAGTACAACGCCGACACCGAGCTCAGCCGCAACGTCCGCCAGGCGATCGGCACCCCCGGCTACATGTCACCGGAACAGATCATGGATGCCCCGATCACGTCGGCCGTGGACGTGTTCGCCTGGGGCGCGATCATGATCTACGCCGCGACCGGGCAGCCACCGTTCGGCACCGGCCGGATGGAGGCGATCCTTTACCGCATCCTCAACGAGCCCCCGCAGCTCGGCGGCGTCAACGCGGAGCTGCGCGGGCTCGTCGAGGTCGCGATGGCGAAGGATCCCGCCGCCCGCCCGAGCGCCGAGGAACTGCGCACGGCGCTGATCGGTGGCACCACGCCGCCGGTCCGCCCGACCGGCCTCGCCGTCGCTCCCCCGCCCCCGGCGCGGACGTCGAGGGGGTCGAGGGGGTCGAG
>NZ_FZMO01000182.1 GCF_900197875.1 Frankia canadensis
GAGCATTCCATCTTCTACCTCAGAACCTCATCCAGTTCCCTTCAGGACACACCAACCCCTACTCCGAATCCCAGTTCAAGACGTTGAAGTACCGGCCCGGCTACCCGAAAACCTTCGACAGCGTCGAGACCGCACGCGCCTGGTGCCGGGAGTTCTTCGACTACTACAACAACGACCACCGCCATTCCGGGATCGGACTGCTCGCCCCGACGGTCGTCCACCACGGCCAGGCCGAGACCGTCCGCACGGCCCGCGCCGGCGTCCTGGCCGCCGCCTACACGGCCCGACCCGAACGGTTCGTCCACCGGCCACCGGTACCGCCGCCGCTACCGAAACCAGCCTGGATCAACCAACCCGAACCGGCACCTGGGCAGCCCGACACGGCTACAGAAGCAAAGACTCAGTAGTTCCTACAAGATCTTGTCTCGTACAGGTTGACGGGTTCCGACCGGACCTCAGCCTGGTTCCGCCGCCGCAGGGGCGGCGAGCACTTACCCGTGCGCCGACCGTCGGGCGGAGGACACCACATCCTCCATGGACACCAAGATCACCGTGCACAGCTTACTGGTTCGGCAGGGCATCTCTGCAGGTGGGAAGCCTGCTAGCCATGAGTGAGCCGGGATGTGGAGGGACTGAACGGAGGGAAAACCCGAGCGGCTTCGACGCCGCCGGGACCGACCTGGTACCCCCAGATGTGGGCCGAATTCTCGCTGTGGAAGACTGGCCGGCTGTGCGGGAGTGGCGCAGCCGCCGGGGACGGCGTTACCACCGCGTGCGAACGGGGGATGTATGAGATTTCGGATCGACCTTGCCGGTGGCCGATCATCGTTGCCATGGGATGATGTCTTCACGCCGGCACGTGCTGTGGTCTACGGCATCATCGGCGGGCACGATTCCGACCTAGCCGCCGAGCTTCACGACCGAGGCTACGCGGGTTCATCGCTGCGTCCTCTGGGGATCTCCTCACCCCAGTTTCGCGGTACCCGGAAGGCGCGTGGCGCCTACACGACGTCGCCAGATGGATCGCTGTGGCTCGGATCCCCTGTACCCCGCATCGCTGCGGCGATGCTGGCCGGGCTGGCTGGTCGCAAGGCGATTCAGTGGGCAACCTTGAATCTGCCCATCCGCGGCATCCAGATCGAGGCCGCGCCGGATCATCAGGCCGGCGAGACGGTCTTCTCGACCAGGACGCCGATCCTTGTCAAGTGGGAGAGTCGCTACCTGCTTCCGGACCATCCGCGGTTTCTCGAGCGTCTCAGTCACAACGTTCGGCACAAGGCTGACCTCCTCGGCCTCCCGGCCGACAACGAGATGGAGGTCGTCTCCGCCGGTCCGCCGCGGAAATTCCTCGTCAAGGGTGCTCCGCGCCATGGCTGCACGGCCGAGCTGCGTATCCGGGCTGATCCGGCGCTCCTGGATGCTCTCTATGACTGGGGGCTTGGTCTCGCCACAAACCAGGGATTCGGCTGGATTCGCTGACGTGACCCGCCCTGCAGCCGCAGATTCGATACCCAACAGCCGGCTCGCGCTGACGGAGCATCCGCTTCAACGGGCCGGTGCACGCGCGATCGTCGCCCTCGCCGACGTCACCGAGGCAGATCGGATTGACGCCGATGCCCTCGATCGGGTCGCCGCGAGAATCGTCGGGGACGTCGTCGAGGCAGCCGTCACCGACCGGAACAGCGCGGCCTACGACTGGTGGAAGATTCTCTTCGCGATGTATCCCAACGCGAAGCCCACCCACGCCAAGCGCAGCCAGAACCGCGCGGAACTGGCGAGCGAGGTCGGCAGTTACTTCGCTCCCGATCCGGTTGACGACGCGGCGGTTTCTCGACCGTGTGCCTTCTGTGGCGGGACGACTACCGTTCTGTGGGCGAAGTCGACCCTGCCGATGTTCGACACGACCAAGGCGCTGAACACCCTGCCCCCAAGCCTTGCGGGGTGGCCGGTGTGCCGCCCGTGCCGGCTGGCCATGTGGGCGATGCCGTACGGGGCGTCGCTCACACTCGGCTCAGCCACTGTGCTGAGCTGCGACAACGCGGAGATCGAGCGGGACTTCACCGCCGTGAACCTCGATCGGTCCAGGAAGATCCGGCAGGTGGGGGTCGACGGGGTGCCGGCGACGGCCACCCCGGAGCGAGTCGCTCTGCACGCGTTGGAAAGGCACGCGCTCGATCGCCCGGTCGCGGCGACGCTCTGGAGCTTCAAGAACGACAATCAGGAGCCCTGGCTGCGGGTGAGCGAGACCCGTATCGCCGTGGTCTCCTTCCTGTACGCACTTCGCCGGGATGGTGAGGCACGCGCCGGGTGGATGACGCTTCGCCGACGCCTCACCAAGAAAGGTCGCGACGGCTCGACAGTTCAGAACGGCCTGGACATCCTGGCCCGGGCGTTGTTCGCGTCGGCGAACAGCCGAACCGACCGGATCCTGTACTACCTCTCCGAGCAGGCCGGCGACCTGTCCCGGATTCCCGCCAGCACCATTCGCCACTGGCGGGCCCTGCACGCGCTCTATCTGAAGGAGATGCACGGCGTGGACGGAGCCGACCTCCAACCCGTGACCACCCTGCTGGCCGACTGGATCACGCAGGAGAAGAACCCACGGGGACGTTTCAACGAGTACTGCCGAGCCGCCGGCCGCGGCTACTCGCTGCAGCGACTGCTGATGCAGGCGACCGCCCGCCTCTTCCTCGACGGCAGGCAGCCGGCGGATATCACCAGGGTGACCGAACGACTGCTTCACGGCCCGCAGGGCTATCAGCTTCGAGGCCAGCTCTTTTTCGAGGTGGCCGCCGAACTCGTCCGGCGTCAGGCGGCGATCGGTCAGAAGAGCGGCGATGAGCCGGAGGGCGGCGAGGACGACCCGGACGCACCGCTGATCCCCCTGGACGCGAACGACCCCGACGACGAGGGAGAATAGAACCGATGACCTACCTGGCGGGAAAGCTCGTCCTCGCCATCGAGGCCGGCGCACCGAACAACGGCCGTGGCGAGTCGACGACGGCCCCGGTCAAGAAGACCAGGATCCGTGGCCGGGAATACCCCTACGTCTCCGCCCAGGCGTTCCGCCGCTGGCTGCGCGACACGATGACCGCCAACGGATCCGTCCCGTCGCCCACCGAGCGGGTCGGCAAGGAGACGCAGAAGGCGCAGAAGGCCACCACCGCCGCCGACCCGATTCGATACGCCGACGACGACCTGTTCGGCTTCCTCAAGGCGACCGCGAAAGCGGAAGACGCGTCCACCACCGTCCGCGACACCGCCTTCATGGTCGGCACCTTCCTGGCGGTGGAGCCGGCCCGGGCCACCCAGGACTTCGGCGTGATGTCGCGAGGCATTCCGATGCCGGTGCTGCACACGCACGAGTTCTACACCGCGGATCTCGCCGCCCCCTTCCTCCTCGACATTCCCCGCGTCGGGACGTTCACCCTGCCCGACGCTCGCGGCGCCGGTCGGGCGAACTATCTGACCGAGAAGGCCGCGCTGGAGTTCGCCGCGGCCGCCCAGGTCGGCGCGACCACCACCACGTTCCGCGGCCACGGAGCGGTACGGCTCCCACTGCCGGAGCGTCGGGAACGCGTCGCGATCCTGCTGGACGCGCTGGCCGAGCTCGCCGGCGGAGCGAAGAAGGCGCTGCACTACGGCGACCGGCTGCCCGCCCTGTTCGCCCTGGTCCCCATGGCCGGCGGGGTCAACCCGCTCGGCTTTGTCATCGACGGCGCGGAGGACGGCACGGGCCTTCAGGTCCGCGGCGACGTGCTGCGCCGCGAGCTGGACGCCTGGGACGGCGAGTGGGAGGCGCCGGTGCTCGTCGGCTGGCGCCCCGGCTTCCGCGAGACGTTGCGCAAGCAGTTCGAGGACGACATCGCCGAGGAGATCCGTGCCGGAAGGGTCGTCATTGGCCATCCGCGCACAGTGCTGCTCGACCTCGCCGGACGGATCCGCAGCGGCGAGCACGACGACTGGTTCGACGACCGGTCGCGATGAGCGTCCCCACCAGCGACCGGCAGCAGGACGAACCCCAGCCTCCGTCGCGGGGCGAGGATGGTGGCGCGGTGCCGGGGCGTGTGCCCGTCGACGCGCTGCGGGTCGAGTTGGTAGTTCCGGTCGCCTCGTATCGCGACCCGATGTTTCCCGGGGTAAGCCGGTGCCTGCCGGTGCCGCCGCCGTCCACGGTGCGGGGCATGCTGGCCGCCGCAACCGGACGGCCGAGTGAACGCGTCCCCCTGGGGATGGCGGCGAACGCGACGGCGACCGGCGTCGACCTGGAGACCTACCATCCGATCGCTGCCAACGGCTCCAACCCCGCGATCGGCGGCCGCGTCGCCCCGGGCAAGGGCGGGATGACCATCCGCGAACGGCCGTTTCTCACCGGAGTGCGGGCCACGCTGTGGATCCCGGGGGCGGCGGGACGACGGATCGAAGCGGCGCTGCGCCGACCGGTCTGGGGGCTGCGGCTGGGCCGATCACAGGACCTCGTCCACCTCGCCGGTGCGCCGCGCTGGACGACCCTGCATCCGGCGCGGCGGGCCGTCGTCGGGCATGGGCTCGCGCCGACGGGAGCGCATGAGGCGCCGCAGGCGGTGTCGCTGCGCATGGCGGTCAGTGTCAGCACCGACCGGCTGAGCACGAGCTATCGGTCGTTCCTGTGGTGCGCCGAGCCCGCCGGGGAACGGGAGGTCCGACTCGACGCCTTCCGCGACAGCCTCGACGGACAGGCCGTCTGGCTGCTCGACGGCGACGGCGAACCGGACGACGCCCCCGAACCTGCCGCCGCCCGCCGCGGCGAGGCCCTCGACCGGGTGCTGGCGAAGTCGGTGGGCCGGTCGATCGGCGACGAGCCCGAACGGCTCACCGCCCACTCGGCGGCCGTGCGGGACGCCGCTCGCGCGCTAGCGGCTCGGATCGGCCCTGCCGGACCGATCGCCGGGGCGCCGAGGTTCTGGGCGTGGGTGGAGCAGGCCGCGCTGCTGCACGACGCCGGTAAGATCGCCGAGGGATTCCAACGCCAGCTCCGCCCCGGGGGCGAACCCTGGGGCCAGCGGCACGAGGTGCTGTCGCTGGCCTACGTCGACCTGTTCCATCCGGAACCGGCAGCAGCGCCCCCCGGAGCCGGCGCGGACGTCGACCGGGAGATGGTGGCGACGGGCGTCCTGTTCCACCATCGCGCACTCACCACCGACGCCGAAGACGTCTCGGAGCGCGTGCGCCCCCTCGCGCGCCAGTACTCCGAGGACGCCGCCTGGAAGGACGCCTTCGGCGGCTGCGGCAGCTCCGGGGCCGGCCCGGTGGGACCTGCGGGCTCCGGCTCGCCGCCGCGGATCCAGATTCCGCGGCAACGGCACGCCGAGCTGCTCGCCTGGTACGCCGATCAGGCTGGTCTGCCGCCAGAGCCGGGCGGCGGAGCGAAGATGTGGCAGCGGGCCAGGGCCCTGTTTCTCACGACCCGTGATCGCTGGTTCGGCCCGGTGCGCGAGGAGGACGGTCTGCTCGCCGTGCTGCTGCAGGGCGCGGTGACGCTCGCCGACCACGCCGGCTCGGCGCATGTCCCACTGCAGACCCACATGCCGCTCCCGGCGCGCTTCCTCGACCGACTGGCGGCGCCCTACGACCACCAGCGGGCCACGGCGAGCGTCGACGGGCATGTGGTCGTGATCGCGCCGACCGGTGCCGGCAAGACCGAGGCCGGCCTGGCCTGGGCGTCGTCCCAGCTGGCGGGAATGCCGGGGCAGCCGCGTCTGGTATGGATGCTGCCCTACCGGGCGTCGATCGACGCCGTGGCGGACCGTTTCCGCACCGTACTCGACCCGCCGCCGATGTCCGAACCCGCTGAATCTGGCGGATCCGACACGGATGCCGTCACGCAGAGCCCGTGCACCGAACCGGACATCGGCATCCTGCACGCGACCGCCGCGCGGACGCTGCTGGAACGCGCCGTCGACGAGGACTGCCCCTCACCCCGTGACGCGGCCCGCAAGGCGCGAGCGCGGGCGGGGGCTGCGCGCCTGTTCGCCCAGCGGGTACGGGTCGCCACGCCGCACCAGCTGCTGCGCGGCGCGATCGCCGGGCCGCGCTACTCGTCGGTGCTGCTGGAGCAGGCCAACTGCCTGATGGTCCTGGACGAGCTGCATGCCTACGACCCGGTGACGTTCGGCCGGATCTGCGCGGCGATGCGGTTGTGGTCGCGGCTGGGAAGCCGGATCGCCGTCCTGTCCGCGACCTTCGCCGAGCCGATGATCGAGATGGTGCGGGAGAGTGTGGACGGTCCGTGCGCGGTGGTCCGCGCCGCGCCGGGCACCGCACCCGACCGACATCACCTCGTCCTCGACGAGCTGCCCCTCACCGCGCCCGCCAGCCTCGACACGATCCGGGGCTGGCTGGCCGCCGGGCGGTCCGTGCTGGCCGTCGCGAACTCGGTGCGCACCGCCCAGCACCTGTTCGACGAGCTGGCGCCGGCCGCGCGGGAGGCGGCCGGGAGCCGGGACCCGGACGCGGCGATCCTGCTGCACTCCCGCTTCCGGGCCCGGGACCGGGCGGAGATCGAACGGCGTGTCCTCGCGCGCCATCCCGAGCGCCGGTCGGACGATCCCGCGCTGCGCGGCGGCGGGCTCGTGGTGTCGACGCAGGTGCTGGAGGTGTCGCTCTGCCTCGACTTCGACCGGGGGGCCAGCGAGCTCGCTCCCATCGAGGCCGTCGCGCAGCGGGCGGGGCGGGTCAACCGACGTGGCCGGCACCCTGACGGCCCCGTCGCCTTCCACGTCCACCAGGTGGACAGCCCCCTGCCCTACGAGCAGGACGCGCTGGACGCGGCCTGGTCCGCGCTGCGCCGCACCGCCGACATCGATCCCCGGATCTCCGAGCAGACGGTCGCCCTCTGGCTCGACCACGTCTACGGAACGGACTGGGGAACGCAATGGCTCGCCACGGCGCGCCGCCACCGGGAGGAGTTCTGGACCGGCTTCCTGACCTTCCCCCGCCCGTTCCACGACCGCTCCGAGTTCGCCGGGAAACTCGACGAGCAGTTCGACACCGTCCACGTGCTCCACGCGGACGATCTGGACGAGTACCGCACGCTCGCCGACCACCGGAACGGCGATCCACTTCTCGCCGAAGGGCTCCTCATTCCCCTGCGCTGGCGTCAGTGCGCTCCCCTGAGGAAGGCCGGTCTGCTGGCCATGGACCGCCGCCTGCGCCTGCCGGTCGTGAGCGCTCCCTATTCCACGGAGACCGGCCTCGACCTTTCCGCCGCCAGCGGCGGCACGCCCGCCACAAGCGCAGCTCGTCAGGAAACCATCCTGTGAGCGACTCTGCGGAGCCGCTCGGTGGCGTGCACGTCAAATACCTGCTGCACTGCCCACGTCAGCTGTGGCTCTACATGCGCGGATATCGACCGGAAGGCGGCAGCGACCTCGTCGCCTTCGGCGAGATCGTCGACGAGACGACCTTCACCCGCCGCCGTGACATCGATCTCGGCGAAGCCCGGATCGACTGGGTCACCACCGGGGCGATCGTCCACGAGACGAAATCGTCGCGGGCCCCGAGCCCCGCGCACGAAGCCCAGGTACGTCACTACTGCCTGCTGCTGGAACGACGCGGCGTCGGCGTACGCGGCGGGATCGTGCACTACCCGCTGATTCGACGCACCGTCACCGTCGACTGGGACGACGACGCCCGCGCCCGCGCGCTCGCCACCGAAACCGAAGCACGCGAGGTGATCGCGACGCCGGTCGTCCCACCACGGCTGGAACGCCGCCGCTGCCGAGGCTGTTCGTACACCGACTACTGCTGGGGATGAGATGCCCGCCGCCGGAAGGACCTACTGGCTGACCGAGCCGTGCCGGATCCGACGGGAGGACAACAGCCTGCGGATCGAACGTGCCGACAGCACGCCCGTCCACCTGCCGATCACCGACATCCGCGATCTGGTGACCTTCGACCACCTCGACTTTCGCATTTTCCATGATCGTCTAATGGCTTGATTTTGGGTGTGTTGAA
>NZ_FZMO01000133.1 GCF_900197875.1 Frankia canadensis
CCTCCGCCCCCGCCCCCTCCCCCTGCGGCACGTAGATCGCCTCTCGGGTCACGCTCTTCGTGGGTGTCGCCGCGGCGGGTCGTGGCAGCCTTCTGGCCGTTTCACGGCAGCCCGTGTCGCACATTCGGGACAAAAAGGACGGGCGGCCGCGCATTCGCGACACGGTGCCGCCGCCCTCCGCACCCCCTTCCCAGCGGAGGGAAGTCAGCCCGATATGCGGCTTATGAGGAGCTGCCGGCCGTCCGGTCCCGCGGGACCGGGCGGCACGCGACTGTGGCGGTCTCCGGGAAGCTTTAACACGCGCCTTATCGACCGGAAACCGCCCGTCGATGGCCTCGCCGGACAGTGTTGGCGTGATGAACATCGGGACGTTCGCCGAGGCCACGTGGGGTGACGCGGTCGCCCGATGCCCCAAGCAGATGGCGCACGGACCATGCGCCGGTGTCGGCGACGACCACAGCTGTGAGGTTCCGGGCTTCGGTCCGTGCACCTTCCTCGACGTCCTCGACGCCTGGCCGCACCCAGCTCCCCCGGTCTCCGGACAACGCCGCGATCCCTCGCCAGCGGCCTGGACCAGCGAGGCGTCCGCGGCGACATCCACGGCGGCGTTCAGGGCGGCGGCGGCGTTCAGGGCGGCAGCGGCGCGGCGGCCGGTGGTCGTCGCGGATCTGCCGGCGGCGCCGCTGTCGGCGGACGGGCTGCGGGCGAGCGCGGACCTGCTCGCGCCGGTCGCCGACGCCTGCCTGCTCGGTGATCATGGCGGGGCCCGGGTGCAGTTCCCGCCGTCGTACCGGGCGCGGCTGCTCACCGAGCGCGGGGTGGTGGTGTGGGCGGGCGTCAACGGCCGTGACCGCAACCGGGTCGCGCTCGAGGGGGAGATCGCCGCCTGCGTGGACGCGGGCGTCACCGCCCTGCACTGCGTCACCGGTGATCATCCGGCGCTCGGGCACCGGGCGGACGCGCGGGCCGTGTTCGACCTGGACAGCGTGGGGATCGTCGCGCTCGCACGGGGGCGTGGGCCGCTGGTCTCCGCCGCGCACGCACCGGCCGCGCCCCCGGCGGACCGGCGGCTGTCACGCCTGATCGCCAAGATCGACACCGGGGTCGACGTGGTCTTCGTCGATCACTGCGGCGGCCCGGAGGGGGTCGGCGACGCCGTCGCGCGGCTACGGGACACCGGCTTCGACGGACTGGTACTGGCGTGTGTGCCGGTGGTGACGAGCGCGGCGACGGCGGCCGTCGTCGCGTCGTTCGCGACCGGACGGCTGCCCGCCGGCTATCTGGAGGCCGTCCTGGACGCGAACGATCCACGGGAGGCAGGCGTACGCGCGGGCGCCGACCTCGCGGCGCGGATGATCGCGCTGCCCGGCGTCGACGGCGTCAACCTCTCCGGTGGTGCCGAGCCGGGACATGAACTGGCGGCGGCCGGCGCCACCGCCGACATCACCCGCCGTCTGCTCGGCGCGAGCACCCGGACCGCCGGCACGAGCGGGCCCGCCGCCGGCCCGCGCACGAGCCCGACCACCGGTGCGGGGGTGGCGCCGTGAGCTGGTTGCGGGGGGCGACGACGGCGGCGGGGGACGTCGTCGACGTCGAACTCGCCGACGGCGTCATCCGCCAGGTCGTGCCGCACGGCGAGCGCGGCGGGCGCGCCGCGACCGAGGCGGCCGACGTGGATCTGCGCGGGCAGGTGCTGCTGCCGTCGTTCGTGGAGCCGCACGCGCACCTGGACAAGGCGCTGACCGCGTCCCTGGCGCGCAACGTCACCGGGGATCTGGCCGGGGCGATCGAGGCGATCCAGACGCTGCTGCCCGACTCGACGGTCGAGGACTTCGCGGTGCGCGCCGAGGCGGCGCTGCGCATCCACCTGGCGCTGGGCACGACACACATCCGCACCCATGTGAACGTCGGCGTCCAGTCGGGGATGCGGGCGCTGGAGGCGCTGGTCGGGGTGCGGGAGCGCTGGCGGGGGCTGGTCGAGCTGCAGCTCGTCGCGCTGGTGTCGAACCCGCTGGCCGGCCAGCCGGGGAGGGACCTGCGCCAGGCGCTCGCGGAGGGCGCCGACGTCGCCGGCGGCTGCCCGCATCTGGACCCGGAGCCGCACCGCGCGGTCGCGATCTGCCTGGACGCGGCCGGGGAGGCGGGCCGCCCGCTGGACCTGCACACCGACGAGACGCTCGACCCACGCCTGCTCACCCTCGCCACCCTCGCGGATCTGGTCGCCCGCTCCGGCTTCCCGCACGGCGTGACGGCCAGCCACTGTGTGAGTCTCGCGATGCAGCCGCCGGACGTGCAGGCCCGGGTCAGCGAGCAGGTCGCCGCCGCCGGCGTCGGGGTCGTCGCGCTGCCGCAGACGAACCTGTTCCTGCAGGGTCGCGCGCACGCGGTCGGCACGCCGCGAGGGCTCACGGCGATCGGGCCGCTGCGCCGCGCCGGGGCGACGGTCGCGGCCGGCGGGGACAACCTGCGCGACCCGTTCAACCCGGTCGGGCGCGGCGACGCGCTGGAGACGGCGGCACTGATGGTGATGGCCGGCCATCTGAACCCGGACGACGCGCTCACGTCGGTGACCGCGGCACCGCGCCGTGTCCTCGGCCTGCCGGCTGTCGACCTCGTCCCGGGCAGTCCCGCGGACCTCGTCGCGCTGCCCGCCGCCGGCGCCCTCGACGCGCTCGCCGCCGCCGGCGCCGCCCGCACGGTATGGCGATCTGGCCGGGTCGTGGCCCGCACCACCGTCCACACCGACCTGACGGAACCGCACGCACGCGGTGAGACCGGCGCGCCGCCGGGCGCTGCCGGTGCCCCGTCCGCCGTGCCGCTGCGCCGCCCGGGCGCCGCCGCTCCCGCCGCCGCGGGGGCCACCGCCCGCCGCGCGCCGGGCGGCGCGGGCCTCGGCTCCGAGCCGTCCGCGGCCGCCATGCCCGTCCTCGCCCGTCCGGACCTTCGGGAGGCAACGTCGTGACCATCACCCACCCAGGGCCCGCCGACGACGCCGCAGACACCGCCGCCGCCGCAGACACCGCCGGCGCGTCCCCCGACGGCGCGGGCGCGACGCCGGCGCTGCGCTTCGCCGGGGTGCGCAAGCGGTTCCGGGACGGCACGGTGGCGCTGGTCGACACCGATCTGGCGGTCCGGCCGGGCGAGTTCGTCTCCGTCGTCGGGCCGTCGGGCTGCGGCAAGAGCACGCTGCTACGCATCGCCAGCGGGCTGGAGAAGGCCACCGACGGGACCGTCGACGTCGCCTCGGCAGGCGTCGGGTACGTCTTCCAGGACGCGACGCTGCTGCCGTGGCGCACGGTGCGCGGCAACGTGCGGCTGCTCGCCGAGCTGGAACATCTCGACGCGGCCGAGCGGGAGCGCCGCGTCGACGAGGCGATCGGCCTGGTCGGGCTCGGCGGGTTCGAGAAGCATCTGCCGCACGAGCTCTCCGGTGGGATGCGGATGCGCACGTCGCTGGCCCGCTCGCTGGTCCTCGACCCGTCGATCTTCCTGTTCGACGAGCCGTTCGGCGCGCTCGACGAGATCACCCGGGAGCGGCTCAACGACGAACTGCTGCGGATGTTCGTGCTGCGCCGCTTCGCGGCCCTGTTCATCACCCACTCGGTGGCGGAGGCGGTGTTCCTCTCGACGCGGGTGGTGGTGATGAGCGGCCGGCCGGGCCGGGTGAAGGCGGACCTGGCCGTGCCCTTCGCCTATCCGCGCGCGCCGCAGCTGCGCTACAGCCCCGAGTTCGCCGCCCTGTGCGGCGAGGTCTCCCACCACCTGAGGAGCCAGGATTGACCACGACGTCACCTGCCGCGGCCACGACGGATCCACCAGCCCCGGCGCTGCCCGAGCCGGCTCCCGCGTCCCGACCGCGCGGGCGGGTGAGAGCGGCGTCCGGCGGGCGCCGCGGCAACCTGGCGAGCCTCGTGCTGGGCCCGGCCGCGGTGCTCGCCGCGTTCATCGGTCTGTGGTACGGCGTGTCGGACGGTCTGCTCAACGAGCAGCAGCGTTTCATGCTGCCGCCGCCGCACGAGGTGGTGCGGGTCGGGATCCTCGACGGGAAGAACTTCTCGTCGATGATGAGCGCGCTGCGGCTGACCTGCGAGGTCACGTTCTCGGGGCTCGCGATCGCCATCGTTGTCGGGGTGATCGTCGCGGTGGCGATGAGCCAGGCGAAGTGGATCGAGAACGCGCTGTTCCCATGGGCGGTGGTGATCCAGACGGTGCCGGTGCTCGCGCTCACCCCAGTGCTGAGCTTCTTCTTCGGGTTCGCGCTGACGAGCCGGATCATCGTCTGCGTCATCATCGCGTTCTTCCCGATCGTGTCGAACACGCTGTTCGGCCTGCAGTCGGTGGACCGGGGCATGCACGAGCTGTTCCGCCTGCACCGCACCGGGCGCTGGACGCGGCTGTGGAAGCTGCAGCTGCCGGCGGCGCTGCCGTCGATGTTCACCGGCTTTCGCAACGCCGCCGGGCTGTCGGTGATCGGCGCGATCGTCGGCGAGTTCTTCTTCAAGCAGGGCGAGCCGGGGCTCGGCACGACCCTGTCGGTGTTCACCTCCCGCCTGGAGGGCGAGCGCCTGTGGGCGACCACGCTCACCGCGAGCCTGCTCGGCATCGCGGTCTTCGTCTTCTTCGGCTGGCTTTCGCGGCGCGTCGTCGGCCGCTGGTACCAGCCGAAGCGCGGCTGACCCGCCCGCACCGGCATCACCCGCCGGCATCACCTGCCGGCATCACCTGCCGGCATCACCTGCCGGCATCAGCATCACCCGACCGGCATCAGCATCACCCGCCCGCATCGGCCCCCTCCGCCCAGGGCGACGGCACCACCCTCACGGTGCACGCATCACACAGCCGTGTGCACGCACCACCCCTCACGTCCATCCCTGCCCGCACGGGCTGTGCACACCTCTGGAGACACACGTTGATCAGATCTCGGCGACGGCCCGCCCGGCTCGTCGCGCTGACGGCGACCGCGACCGCGCTCGCCCTGACCGCCGCCGCGTGCGGCGGCGGCGGCAGCGACGGCGGCTCGTCCGGCGCGTCGGCGGCGCCGTCCGCGGCCGGTCCGGTGCCGGCCCAGTACGACCTGAAGGCCGCCGGCTGCCCGTCGACGATCGTGCTGCAGACCGACTGGAACCCGGAGTCGGAGCACGGCGGCCAGTACCACCTGCTCGGCCCGAACCCGAAGATCGACGCGGGGGCGAAGTCCGTCACCGGTGAGCTGGTCGCGCATGGCGGCGTCGACACCGGCGTCAAGCTGGAGATCCGCGCGGGCGGGCCGGCCGTCGGCTTCCAGACGGTGACCTCGCAGCTCTACAAGGACTCGAACATCACCCTGGGCTACCTGGGCACGGACGAGCAGATCGCCCTGTCGAAGACGCAGCCGACGGTGGCGGTGCTCGCCGGTCTGGAGAAGAGCCCGCAGATCATCGGCTGGTCGCCGGACAAGCACCCGGACTGGAAGACGATCGCCGACATCGGGAAGACGGACACGAAGGTCCTGTACTTCCAGGGCGCGTCGTACATGGACTACTTCACCGGGTCGGGCATTCTGAAGAAGAGCCAGGTCGACGGCAGCTACGACGGGACGCCGACGAACTTCGTCGCTTCGGGCGGCACGTACGCTGTGCAGGGTTTCGCCACGTCGGAGCCGTACACCTGGGAGCACGAGGTGCGCTCCTGGAACAAGCCGCTGAAGTACCAGCTGATCGCGGATGCCGGTTTCAACTTCTACCAGCAGGCGATCGGCGTGCGTAAGGACAAGCTCGCCGCGCTGGGGCCGTGCCTGACGAAGCTGGTGCCGATCATGCAGCAGTCGATCGTCGACTTCATGGGCAACCCGGACGCGACGAACAAGCTGATCCTCGAGCTCGTCGACAAGTACAACAACGGCTGGGTCTACAGCGACGGTGTCGCGACGTACGCGGTGTCGACGATGAAGTCGCTCGGCATCGTCGGCAACGGGTCGAACAGCACCCTCGGCGACTTCGACGACGCCCGGCTGCAGAAGCTCATCGAGATCCTGGACCCGATCTACCAGGCACAGAACAAACCGATCCTCGCCGGGCTGAAGCCGTCCGACCTGGTCGACAGCAGCTTCCTCGACACGAAGATCGGCCTGGGGTCGTAACGCGATGTCAGATTCAACCCTCGCGCAGCGGGGTGGCGGGGCCGGGCAGCAGCGCGTGCTGCCCGGCTTCGGCCGCGCGCGGCTGCCTGCGGTGACCCCGCTCGACCCGGCGGTGCTCGACGGACTCGCCGCGGAGCTCGCGCGGCTGCTGGGCGACGACGCGGTGCGCCGGGACGAGGCGTCGCGGCTGTCGGCGTCCACCGACTGGGCGCACATGAGCCCGGTGCTGGCGCCGCTGCTGCCCGGCGGCGTCGCCGACGTGGTCGTCCGCCCGGCGGACGCCGCCGGCATCGCGACCGCCGTCGGGGCCGCGCATCGCCACCGGGTGCCGGTGACGGTGCGCGGGCAGGGCACCGGGAACTACGGGCAGGGCATTCCGCTGTTCGGCGGTCTCGTCGTCGACACGTCCGCCGCGTCGCGCGTGCTCGCCGTCGAGGACGGCTGGCTGACGGCGGAGGCGGGCGCGTCGTTCGTGCTGATGGAGAAGGCGGCGCTGGCCACCGGGCAGGAGCTGGCGATCCTGCCCTCGACGGTGGGCAGCACCGTCGGCGGGTTCATCGCCGGCGGCTCGGGCGGCACCGGGTCCATCGCCAACGGCGCGATCTGGGACGGCTACCTGCGCTCCCTGCTCGTCGTGCCGTGCACGGACGACGCGACGCCGGTGGCGGTGCCGTTCCCTGAGAACACCGCCATGGCGCACGCGTTCGGCGTGTCCGGCGTCATCGCGCAGGCCACCGTGGCGCTGCGCCCGGCGCGGCGCTGGACCGGGCTGTACACGTCGTTCGCCGACCTCGGCGGCGCGGTGGCCGCCGGCGAGGAGCTCTTCGAGCTGGAGCCGAGCCCGCGGCTGCTGTCACTGGACGAGGCGGGCATCATCGCGGCCTACCGCCCGGCCGACCCGGCGCTGCCGCTGGACCGGGTGAGTCTTCGCGGCATCGTGACCGAGGACAGCGTCGAGGCGGCGAGCGCGGTGGTGCGCCGCCACGGTGGCAGGGTGGACGCGGTGCGACCGAAGGGGCCCGCGCACATCGCGTCGCTGTCGTACAACCACACCACCTACCGCGTCCGCAAGGTGCGCCCGGAGCTGACCCATCTGCAGTGCATGGGCCCGGGCCTGACGCGCCGGCGCGCCGAGGTGGCCGCGCTCGCGCCCGAATCCCTCATTCACCTGGAGGGTTTCCTGACCGCGTCCGGCCGCGACTGGGTGAGCATGCTGTTCCTGCGCTACGACGGCGCCGACGACCTCTACGACCGGATGGCCCGCCTGGCCGACGTCGAGGTCTACGTCGACGACCCGCACACCTGGGAGCTGCACCACGGCCGCCTCGACGCGGTGCGCGCCGCCGCCGCCCGCTTCGACCCCGACGGCCTGCTGAACCCGGGCAAGCTGCCGGCCCTCGCCGGGGCCGGGCCGACGCCCTGACCAACCCGCCTCTCCCGCTCTTCCCGCCCGTCCTGCCCGCGCGAGCGGGACCCGGACCGCTGCCGGATCAGTGTCTCCTACTCCCAGCGGACCGCGTCCTCGTGGCCGAGGCGCGGGAGCCGACCGAACCACGGGTTGGTGCCGGGGTGACCGATGTTGACCACGAGGATGGAGTGCCAGCGGCCGTCCGGGAAGAAGTCGGCGTCGATCCCGGCGGCGTCGAAGCCGGCCATCGGGCCTGCGGCGAGGCCGTGGGCCCGCACCGCGAGGATGAAGTAACCGGCCTGCAGGGTCGCGTTGAAGGTCCCGGTCCGGGTCCTCAGCTCCGCGTCGGCGTCGAAGGCGTCCTTCATCTCGGGCCGGAAGGGCAGCAGAGCGGGGATGTGCTCGTGGAAGCGCGTGTCGACGGCGAGGACGGCCACGGCGGGCGCCGACGCGGTCTTGGCCCTGTTGCCCTCGTTCATGTGCGTGAGCAGGCGCTCGCGCCCCTCGTCGGTACGCACGTACAGGATCCGCAGCGGCTGGGAGTTGCCAGCGGTCGGCGCCCACTTCGCCAGGTCCCAGATCGCCGACAGCTCGGCGTCGCTGACCGGCGTCGGCGCGAACGAGTTCGCGGTCCGGGCGTCGGTGAAGAGCGTCGCGCGCCCCGCGTCGTCGAGCGTGCCCAGCACTGGCGACGCGATCTCGGTGAGGTCGGTCATGTCTCTACTCCTGGTGATCTCGTCTGTACGGGGAGGCCCGGCCGGCCCGGCGGCGGATCTCGCCCGCATCGGTCCCGCACGGCGCCCGGTCAGCAACGGCCTTCCGCCGCGGCGCTGGGTCCCCTTCCGGAGATTTGGTTGACGTGACAAGTGAACGGTAGCGATCGGTACGAGGTGCTGTCCCTGCTGTCGGAGTCCAGCGCGCTGACCCTCCAGATGTCGGAGCTGGCCGCGGGAACGAACGCGTCCCTGTCACGGCTCTCCCACGTGGCCTCCCGCCTGGAACGACGGGGATGGATCACCCGCCAGGCCTGCCCGGGCGACGGCCGGGCCTCCCAGGCGGTGCTGACGCAGGCCGGCCTGGCAAGGATCGTCGAAGCCGCCCCGCATCACGTACGCGCCGTGCGCGAGCTGGTCATCGACGCGCTCACCCCGACCCAGCTGCGCCAACTGGCCGCCGCGGCAGCCAGGATCACGCGCCGGGTCGACGGGCACGACGCCGCCCGCGCCACGGCCGGACCCCGCCGCTGACACAGGGGCGCCGGGCCGAGCAGGCCGCCCCCAGCCCAACCACACTTCCCGCAGCACGGGACTTCGTCCTGCCAGACGGCCGATTCGACGCCCCCGGCGCACTCACCGGGCTCGCGGAGTTCTGGCGCACGCACGGAAAGATGCTCGGCGGCGGGAGGCCGTACGAGCGCCTTCCATGCTCACGGTCGGAAATCGGAGACCGACACCTCGCGGGCATCATCAACCACGGAGTCATACTCCCCGACCACGAGATCCGGGGGATGCTTGATGGAAAGAACTTTATCGAAGATCTTCTTGTCGTCCTACTGACCGGCGTGGGGGGACGGGTTCCTCGGGCGGGCGGTGAGGATGACGTGGGCGGTGTTGCGGCCGCTGGCGCCCCAGACGCCGGCGCCGGGGAAGGTGCCGGCGCCGGTGAGGTAGAGGCCGGCGACGGGGGTGCGGTAGCGGCTCAGCTCGCGGGGGCGGCCGCTCAGGGCGGCCACCACGCCGCCGGGGAAGGAGGGGGCGTAGCCGCGGGGCATGGCGAACTCGCGCTCGTAGTCCGGCGGGGTCATCACCCGCCAGTCGCGGACCGCCTCGACGAGCGCCGGATCACCGAGGGAGGCCAGCCGGCGCAGCCAGGACCAGGCTCTGGTCGGATCGGACCAGCCGCCGGGCAGCGCGTACGGGGTCCACAGCACCTCCAGGCTGAGCAGGTGTGTGTCGGGCGACGGCCGCATCGCCGGGTCGAGCACGGAGGGTGTGTTCAGCAGGAACATCGGCGGGTCGCTGACCTGGCCGCGCGCGCGGGCCGCGGCGGCGGCGACCTGCTCCGCCGGGGTGGGGCTGATCGTGATGGTTGGAACGTGGTGCGCGTGCGGGGGAAGCAGGTCGGCGGGGATGGCGCGCAGTGCGGCGAGGTCCGGCGGGGCGGTGACGACGGCGTCGAGCTTCGACTCGTAGCCGTCGACCCGGGGCGCGCTCGCCCACCGGGCGTGCAGCCGGGCCGCGGGCGGCACGCCGTCGAGCCAGTCCACGAGCACCGTGCGCGGATCGGTGGCGGTGACGACCGTCGACGCGGCGATCTGCCGACCGTCAACGAGACGCACCCCGCGGGCCTGGCCGTCACGGACCATCACCCCGCCCACTCGGGCCCCGGTGACGACGACGCCGCCGTGGTCGCGCACGCACGCGGCGAGCGCCGCCGGCAGCGCGCCGCTGCCGCCGGCGGGCCGCCCGACGCCGATGAGATGGCGCATCGCGAAACCCAGGGCGCCCAGGCCACTGCCGGGGGCGTCCGGTCCGAGCCCCCACACGGCGGGGCCGTTCGTGCAGGCCGCGGCGATGAGCCACGGGGGCAGGCCGAACGCGCCGAGCACGTCGAGCAGGCTGCGCCGCGCCCAGGACAGGACCGTTGCGGCGCCCCGCAGCCGTCGGCGGGCGGCGATCGCCGCGATCGCCGGGGTGCTCGGACGGGAGCCCTGCACGTCGGCGACGAGCCGGGCGGCGGGCAGCGCGACGTCGAGATAGCGCCGGTAGGCATCCGCCGCCGTCTGGTCCGTGCGGGCCAGGCCGTCCAGGGTCCGCTCGACGCTGCGCCATTGGACGAACGCCGGTGCGTCGCCCCAGCCGAGGGCGATCCCCATCGGGTCGACGTCGAGGTAGCGCAGGCCGTGGGCGCCGAGTTCCAGGTCGTCGACGATCCCGCTGGCAAGGATCATCGTGTGGTCGCAGTTGCAGATGTTCACCCGGGCGCCGATCGCCTCGACGGTCGACGCGCAGCCACCGACCTCGTCGCGGGCCTCGACCACGACGACCGACCGGCCCGCCCGCGCCAGGTAGGCCGCGCAGACCAGCCCGTTGTGCCCACCTCCGACGATCACCACGTCCGCCCGCGCGGGCGGACGTGGTGATCGTCGGAGG
>NZ_FZMO01000547.1 GCF_900197875.1 Frankia canadensis
GGGCGGGGGCGGGGTGAGTGGAATCGTGCCTGGGCCTCCTGGCGACTCGAAGTCGGGCAGGATCCGCGTCGCGGGTGCCTCCTGGACGAGCAACGGCGGAGTGTGCGCGGCATTGCGGGCCAGGATCAGGTCGTCCGACCACGCCGCGGGCGCCAGGGTGGCGGCGACCTGGCCGCGTTCGGCCAGCATGTCCGCCAGCCGCCGGTTGACGCCGCCGAGGGTCAGGTTCGCTCCGCTGGCCGGATCGCCGTTGACGAGGAGGTGGCGCAGCTCGGCGGTCAGCGGAGTGAGGGCGGCCGCGGCGAACCGCTCCGCGCTGGCGGCGCGCGAGACCAGCAGCTCCGTCCGTCCACGACCGGCGGCGCTCTCGTTGTCGTTGTCTTCCAGGCCCGGTGCGCCGCCGAAAGTGTCGACCACGAGCAGGCTGCGGCTGACGTCCATGCTTCCCAGCACCGCGAGCACGGAGGACACCATCTGGGCGCCGACACCGACACCGGCGGCTCCTGGCGGCATCTGGTCAACCGCGCCGACCAGATAGACGAGGACGGCCGTGGGGGCCCGCCGCGCGACCCGGGCCACCGCACGGCAGACCTCGGCCGTGTCCGCCGGCCCGGCCAGCGTGGCCAGCGCACCGACTGGCACACCGCACCGCCCGGTGATCTCCCCCGCCAGTGCCGCAACGCTGCGCTGAACGACCGTGGCGACGCGATCACCTGGCCTGTCGCCACCACCACCGACGACAAGGACCTGGACACCCGCATCGCGAAGGCCGACCGAGACACGAGTCGACGGACCGTTCACTGACTCCCCTTGGTCACGGCAGGAAAAGGAATGGACGGGAAACCTGGCGCCCGCCAGGCCCCACAGGAGACACGAAAGCACCCTATCTCCAGCCTCTCCGGGCGACCCCCGAAAGGCGCGTATACGACAGCTCTGACTCACGGTGCCGCAGATTTCCGGCAGCGGCACGGGCGCGGCACATCAACGGCACGACGACGTCACGCCCTTTATGAATGGCCCGAGAAGAATCGCGCGCCCGGAACCAGCGAAAAGCCCGACGCCCGCCACGAGACGGCCGTCACGATCAAATTGTCGTCACGATCAAGGTCCTGGAAACAACCCGGTAGAAGGACACAGGCTCCCCCCAGCCCGGCACTCCCCGGCCGGTGACCACACTCACTGCGACCGCCACCCGAAACGGCCAGCTCGACGCCGGGGTCGGCGGTTCCCGTAAGCGGCATAACGGGCGGGCTTCCCACGGGTGGGAAGACACGTGCGTGGGACAGCGGCCCCGTGTCGCTGATTCGACGTGGCGTGCCCGATCTGCCCAGATTGTGCGACACGGACCGCCGCGATCATGCCGGAACGCGGCCATCACCGGCACCGCGACGACACCGCCGAAGATCACAACTCAGGACGCGGGCTAGCCCGCCGGGCGGGCGTCAGCGCCGCGTTCCGCGGAACGCACGCGCGGCAGTAGCCGGCCTCCGCGACCGCGTTCGGTGTTGTGATCCCGGGCCACGTGCGAGTACTCGCCCTGGGTGCAAGGGAGTGCGGTCCCATGGCACTGCGGCGTCAGACGGAGCGGCCACCGGCCGGGGCCGTCGTAGGGTTGCGGGTCGGGGACCCCACCACCGGGGCGGTGCCTGGCGACGGCGCACGGTTGGCGAGAGCAGGCGGGGGTGCGCGGGTGAGCGTGCAGGCCAGGGCCGGAAGCGTGGTCGCGGTGCGGCACGTGCCATTCGAGGATCTCGGGATTCTCGGGCCTTTGCTGGAAGCGCGCGGGTACCGTGCGCGTTATGTCGACGCGGGCGTGGATGCCATCACGGACGCGGAGCTCCTGGCTGCCGACCTGGTGATCGTCCTGGGTGGTCCTGTCGGGGTCGGCGACGTTTGTCAGTACCCGTTTCTGGGCGACGAGATCAGGGCGGTCGGCGCACGGCTGGAACGTGGGCGACCCACTCTTGGCGTATGTCTTGGAGCGCAGATCATCGCGCATGCGCTGGGTGCCGAGGTGACGCCGACCGGCCGGGTGGAGATCGGGTATTCGCCATTGACGTTCACGCCGGCCGGGCAGGGTTCCGTCCTCGCCGCGCTGGGGGACGGCCCGGTGCTGCACTGGCACGGTGACCAGTTCGCCATCCCGCCCGGCGCCGACCGGCTCGCCGAGACACCCGGCTTCCCCAACCAGGCGTTCACCGCCGGACCGTCCGTGCTGGGCCTTCAGTTCCACCTCGAAGCCGATCACACCCAGATCGAACGCTGGCTGATCGGCCACGCCCACGAACTCGCCACCCACGGCCTGGACCCACGCGAACTCCGCGCCGACGCGCACCGCCACGGCCCCCACCTCGCCGCCCGCGCCCGCGCTGTCTTCCACGCCTGGCTCGACCAGATCGACTCGTCTGTGTGACGGTGCCGCCGCTGGCGAGCGTCACGCGATCGCGGCGATGTCTCCGTCCTCGAAGTAGATCGCCTGATGGAGACGGCCTCCAAGCGCGGCGGCGTATCTCGCGACCACGTCCTGACCGGAGAGCGAGCCCTGCTCGATCTGGGAGATCCGGCCCTTGGTCACCCCCATTCGCTCGGCCACCTGCTGCTGGGTAAGCCCTCGTGTCCGCCGCACCTCAGCGAGCCGGTGGCCCACTGCGATGGCGAGCAGCTCCTGTTTGCCCGCAGCGACCGCTTCCTCCCCACCGACGCGGGCAACCTGCTCGGCCCGCACGTCAGACCACCGCGTGTAACCACTCATCGTCGATCGCCCTCTTCCTGACCGCGTTCCACCAGGTAGGTCTTGTACCGTTGCTCCGCGAGCGGGATCGCCTCCGCGTACCAGGCGTTCCACTGACCGGCTTTGTCCCCGGCGACGAGCAGGATGCTTGCGCGCCACGGGTCGAAGCAGAAGAGGATCCGTACCGTACCGGGCCTGAGTTCCTTCAGATTCGGCACTGATGAGCCGCTGATCGTGTCGACGAGCGGCCTACCCAGCCCCGGCCCGACGTCCGCAAGCAGGTCGATGGCCTGCACGACACGTGCACGCGTTTCCGCGTCCAAGCAGTCGATCCAGCCACGCACCTCGTTGACGAGGTAGACGTCCCACTGTCGACCAGCCACTCGGCGAGTATAGCTTCCGCTATACCTCGGTGCAGATGCGAACCGCCGGGGCATGGCTGCGCGCCCGACGGCCTGCGTCGGCCCCCGAGGCCCGACATCAGCCCGGCATCGGGCCGCGGCGGGCGTTGTAGACGGTGACGTCGTCGCGGTTGCCGTAGGCGGCGAAGACGGCGAGGGCCTCGTCGCGCAGGATGTCGGTGCGCACGGTGATGCCGCGGCGCTCGAACTGCTCGGCCCAGTCGTCGCGCATGGGGCCCTCGTCGAAGCCGGTGAGCCGCTCGATCTCGTCGCCCTCGCCAGCGATCGTCAGCGCCTGGATGCCGGACCACATGACGGCGCCGTAGCACATGACGCAGGGCCGCCAGTTGACGACGAGCTCGACGGGGCTGCCGGCGGCGCTCAGGTCCCAGGTGCCGAGGCGGGTCTGGGCGATGGACAGGGCGACGACCTCGGCGTGCATCGTCGACAGGCCGGTGGCGAGGACGAGGTTCACTCCGGCGGCGAGGATCTCGCCGGTGTCGGGGCGGGCGACGACGGCGGCGAACGGGCCGCCGCAGCCCTCCTGGTGGTTGCGGGCGGCGAGGCGGTGGGCGAGGCGCATCCGGTCCTCGACGTCGGGGATCACGACGGCCGCCGGTCCGTCCAGGGCGGTGCCGGCGGCGCGGACCTCGTCGTCGACCCAGGTGGGGAGGGTGACGGCGAGGGTGCTGATCGGGTTCATGGGCGCGGGCCTTCCCGTCGTCTGGCTGTGGGTCTGGCGGTGGGTCAGGCGGTGAAGAAGTGGCTCAGGCCGAGCGCGCGCAGGCCGCGGCGATAGGCGACGGAGCTGCGGTCGGCGGGGATGTTGACCTCGATGCGGGGGTCAAGCGGCAGGTTCTCGGGGCGCTGGGCCTCGACGATGGCCCGGTCCTCCTCGAAGATCCGCAGGTTGAAGTCGTAGACCGCCTGTTCTGGCTGGTCGGTGGCGAAGTTCTTGGCGATCGGCGCGAACATCCTGGTCTGGCGGGCGGAGACCGGCGACGCGGCATTCATGATCGACAGACGGCCGCCCTCGGGGAAGTGGACGACGAGGGTGGCGGTGAACGGCAGGTGCGCGTCGAAGTGGCGCAGCCAGCGGAACCCGGGTGGCGCCTCGAGGCCGCTGCCGCGCGGGTAGTTGGCGACGGTGCTCCAGTAGTCGGCGGCGAAGCCGTACTCGGTGGGTGTCGGCGTGTAGTCGGGGACCTCGGCGTTGTCCGGGTCGGCGAAGGTGTCGGTGTGCACGAAGGCGAAGTGCGCGACGTCGAGGAAGCCCTCCACCTGACGGCCGGCGAACGCGGCGACGTCGAACGGCGGACAGGTCACCCGCTGGAAGCCGGGCTCGTCCCAGTGCGGCATCCGCGGGATCACCACGTCCGACGGGATGTTCGTGCCCGGCTGGCCGGTCGGGTCCGGCGAGGCGGTCGCGGGCCGGTCGGGGCGCAGGCAGGTCCAGACCAGGCCGTAGCGTTCGATGGTGGGGAAGGTCGTGAGCGTCATGCGGGCGGGGATCTTCGCGCTCGGATGCGCCGGGATCGCGACGCAGGCGCCGGCAGCGCCGAAGTGCAGGCCGTGGTAGGCACAGGCGATCGTCTCGCCGTCGCCGCGGCCCAGGGTCAGCGGCGCGCCGCGGTGCGGGCACAGGTCGCGGGCGACGACGACCTCTTCGCCCGCACGGTAGATGACAAGCCGTTCGTCGAGCAGCCGCGCCGCGACCGGCTGGTCGCGGACCTCGCGGGACAGCGCGACCGGGTACCAGTGCCGGGCGAGGATCGCCCAGTCGGCCGGGTCGAACGTGCAGTCCGACGGCAGCGCAGGCGGGGACGCCACGGGAGGTGTCGGCGTGAAGGCGGGCGTGTGGAGGGCGTGGAGGGCGTGAACCATGGGGCCTCGGCAGGATGAGGACCGCGGGCCTGCGGGCGCGCGGTGGCGGGATCGGCGGAACAAGCCGTGCGTCTCCTCGACGTCGGCCGTCGGCCGACCGACGTGCGACGTGCGACGTGCGACGTGCGACGTGCGACGTGCGACGTGCGACGTGCGACGTCAGGCGTCGTGCGCGATCCGCCCGCGGGTCCAGGCGTGCCGATGAACGTGACGGCGCACGTCCACAGGGCGGTTCGTCCGCATCCGGCGCGCTTCCTCCCGCCCGTTCCCGTTCCCGTTCAGAGCTTTACCCGCCTTCGCGAGCCAGGGTGGCGGCGCGGGCCGCGCCGGCTCCCCGACTGTCCGCCGCCGCCGTTACGGGGCGGTGGCAGCCGTCGAACGTCGGTGTGTCGCCGCTGGAGACGATCATGTCGGGCTGGCGCGGACCGGTGGTCCGGCCCCGGGCGGGGAGGGCCGAACCACGGCCTCGGGCGCCGGGTGGCTCGCTGGTGCCCGTTGGGGCACACGGCTCGTTGGGGCAGACGGCTCGCCTGGTCAGGCGCCTCGGGCGGTGAGGGCGACGACGGGGATGGTGCGGGTCGTCTCGCTCTGGTAATCGGCGAAACCCGGGTAGAGGGAGGCCTGGCGCTGGTACAACCGGTCGCGATCCGGGCCGGTGATCTCCTCGGCGTGGACATCGACCGTCTCGTCGCCGACCTCGATCCGCGCGTCGGGATGTGCCTTGAGGTTGTGGTACCAGGCGGGGTTGGAGTCGGCGCCCGCCTTGGACGCGAACACCAGGTACCGCTCGCCGTCCTTCAGGTACATCGCGGGATTGACGCGCGGCTCGCCGCTGCGCGCGCCGACGGTGTGCAGCAGCAACAGAGGGGCTCCCGCGAAGCCGCCGCCGACCTGGCCGTGGTTGGCGCGGAACTCCGCGATCGTGCGCGCGTTGAAGTCATCCTCGCTCATGGGCGCGGGCCTTTCTGGTCGGGCCGAAGCGGTTCGGTGCCGGATCGTCGGGTGGGACCGCCGGGGCATCCGCCGGCTGGGTCATTGCCGTCTCCCTTCCGTCTCCCTTCCTCCAACCGCCACACGTGGTCCGAACTTCCACGCATGGTCCGAAACACCGCGCGGGGTCCGAACGTTCACGCGCGGTCCGAACCGATCGGTCGATGCCCGCCTGATTCGCCGCCAAACGGCTGGTCAGTCGGTCGGGCGACGCCAGAAGCGGCCGGCGAAGCGCACGTCCCGCCGGTCCGGCGAGCGGTACTCGAAGGTCATGCCCACGCTGCCGCCGATGGTGATGCCCGTCTTCATGCTGGCCAGCAGGTCACGGCCGAGGATGCGGATCTTCGCGGCCGCCCATGCGTCCTGGTCGATGACGGTGGCCTGCGCGTTCGGCCAGTCCGGCATGGCGTAACCCGCGATCGCGTTCGCGGCGGCGATGGCGTCCTCGACGCTCGGCAGCAGGGCGAGCAGCGGGAACAGGGGCTTGCGCGGCAGAACGCCCCAGGCGTTCTTCGCGGTGGCGGTCTCGGGATTCATCCGGTTCGCCTTCAGGATCTTCGCGCACTTCAGGATCGCGGACATCACGAAGGCGTAGCGCCGCCGGTCGGTCGGGCCGTGGTGGGCGACGGCGGGGTCGTCCTCGAACCGCGATTCATACCAGGTGACGGTGAGAAGCGGATGCATGATTCCCGCGCCGACGTCCGCCGTCGAGAGGTTCAGACAGATCTGCTCGACCGGAATACCGACGGTCGCCTGGATGTCCGCGTCGGGCACCTCCGCGCCCAGGCGCAGAATGTAGTCGCTGTCGAGCACCCGAAGCTGGAACCCGTCGAACTCCCCGTCCTGCAGGGGACCGTCCCGGAGGGTCCACAGGGCGTCGACGGTGACGCCCAGGGCGGCGGTCCGCCGCTGCCAGCCGGCATCGTCGTTGCGTTCGGTCGGGGTGGTGCGGAGCTCTATCTTGAAGGTGTTCGGGGCGGCCCGGTCCGGGAGATCCCGGGTGATCTCGACCAGCACCTCCGTACTGCCCACCTCCCCCACCAGTCCGAAAACCTTGTCCGGAGTCCGGACGTCTGGAACGGCAGCACCCGTGACGATGGCCCGGTACTGCTCCGCGCTGACTTCGGCGGCGGCACCGACGAGTTCCTCCTCGGTGCCCAGTGAGAATGACCGGAAATCCCGGCGATAATACGCGGGAGAGGTGTCGGCCGGCTGCGGCTGGACGGCGTGGCTCACAAGGTCCCCCCATCGGACGAGACAGCGGCACGCGGCCACCGGGCCGACGCTGGTCCGGCGGGCGCGGGCCTGACCCTAGGACACGGGCGATCGCCGGGGGACCCTTTCGCCGACTTTTGGAAATGCCTGCGGCACGGTTATCCCGCCTGCCACAGCTGCCAGCCGATCCACTCCACCCAGTCGGCGTCGACCCGCCTCCGCCTGCGCGCGGCGATACGCCATCGGACGGCCGCGCCGTGAGCACCGCACCCGGACGGCCGGCGGGCAGCCGCGCCCGTGGGCGCACAGCCGCCGGCAGGCCGGCCGTCGGGAGCGTTCAGCCGCCGAGCGGAGGGAAGTCCCAGCCGTTCCAGGCGGCGCGTTCGCCGTCCCGTGGCGCGTCGACGACCCGGGAGGGCGAATTCCAGATCATCGTCGCGCGCCGCGGGACGATGTAGGCCGGCCAGGTCGGTCGGCGATGCTGTGCACCGCAAGCGCCGCCGTCGTCTGACGCTCGAAGGCGGCGGAGTGCACCAGCGAACCGTTCCCGGCCGAGTATCCGGCACCCACCCGCGACTCCGCCTCCTTCCTGGGAACCAGGGACCTCTCGTTCCCAGGAAGGAGGGAGGGATCGGCAGCCACCGATGTGCGCCCGGAAAATTCGGTACACCCCGCCCCGGACCCGTGGCAGCGTTCTCCTCGTCAGGCCCACCACGCAGGCCCACCACGCAGGCCCGCCGCACAGGCCCACGCAGGCCGACCACACGGCACGACGGACCTACCCGGAGCGGAGCAGGATGATCAGTTGGCGGCGACTCGAGGAGTCGGACTTTCCGACGCTGCGGACGTGGCTGGAGCGGCCACACGTGGCCCGGTGGTGGAACCACGAGACCACCGTCGAGGCCGTGCACCGCGACTTCGGCCCCGCGACGCGCGGCGAGGATCACTCGGAGGACTTCCTCGCCCTGCTCGACGGGGCGCCCGTAGGGCTGGTGCAGCGATGTCGGATCGCGGACGAGCCGCATTACTTCGACGAACTGGCCCCCCTCGTCGAGCTTCCCGCCAGCGTCATGACCATCGACTATCTCATCGGCGAGCCGGAGCTGACCGGCCATGGCCTGGGCCCCAGAATGATCGCCTCGATGGTCGCGAGAATCTGGTCCGACCATCCGGAGGCCAGCTGCGTGATGGTGCCCATCGTGGCCTCCAACCGGGCGTCCTGGCGCGCGTTGGAGAAGGCCGGATTCCGCCGGGTCGGGCAGGGGCCCCTCACACCCGACAACCCGGTGGACGATCCGCTGCACTACGTCTATCGCGTGGACCGTCCGTCAACGTCCTGACCGACCGCCTCCCCCACTGGCCCGCTCGGTGATCTCGGCCGGCCGGCCCGGCGACCTCACCCGGCTACGCCGGACGTTGGCTCACGATACGGAAGGTGGGGTGATCAGCCGAGTCCGGGAGAGTGTCGAAGCTGCGCTGGACGGTCGGGAAGCGGCCGTATTTCCGGAGATACTCCGTAAGCAGGGGAGAGCGTTCCTCGGGCGGAACCTCGGCCGTCTCGATCAGGCGGGTGCCACTGCGGTCACGCAGCCGCGCGTGGCCGGCGGCACGCATGTTGCGGGACCATTCGCTGTCGCCGTAGGCGGAAACCAGGTACTGCTCGCCGGCATGCTCCAGAACGGCGACGGCAATGCTGCGCGGGCGGCCGGTGACGCGGCCGGGAACCGTGAGCGTGTGGACGACGGCAGGCTGGAACAGCCGTGCCATCCGGCCACCGATCACTCGCGCCGGCCAGGACGGCCGAAGATAGGAGCGGTTCATGAACCTCGCCTTTCACTTCCGAAGTCGGATTCTTCCGCCTGGGTGTCCCCCGTGTCGCCCACGTTGGCGACGAGGCGGGTGAGCAGAGCACCCGCCGCCGCCACCTCCTCGTCGGACATGCCCCGGCGAAGTCGCCCGTCGAAGGCCACCGTCGCGGCCCGCAGGCGGAGAAACGCGGCTGCCCCGGCGTCGGTGAGCGCGACCAGGTGGACCCGGCGGTTGTCGGGGTCACGCGTGCGCGTGAGAAGGCCCTGGGCCTCCATGGCATTCAGATGGTGGGTGAGCGTCGCCTCCCGGATCCCCACCGCCGCCGCCAGCTCACGCTGACTGGCCCGCGCTCGGGCCGTCAGGTTCATCAGCACAAGCCACATCGGCAGCGACCCACCCGCCTCCGCCAACGCCTCGTCGTAGGCACGGCGCACGACCCGCGCCGAGCGCGTCAACTGCAGCCCGATTGGCACTCGCGATGGACCCACGAGCAGAAGTCTACCCACCGTTACATAGATGTCAAAGGGTTCGACGTCTATGTGTAGGGTGGGCGGTGTCGGCGCGGGTCCTCACCCGCGCAGCGGGGCGTGGGCGAAGGCGGTCATCCCGTCGGTGAAGGGCACTGTCGGGTGTCCCGCGGCATGGGAGATGGCAAGCGCCAGCACGCCCGGCCAGGTGACGCCACCGCCGATCGGGAAGCCGAGCCGGCCCGGTCCGACGCGTCCCCCCGAGGCCGCATCGGGCCGAGCAAGATCCCTCGTCGGTGCCGCCCCGGTTCGTCTCGACGATGCCGCGGTGGCGCGCCGGCTACCTCCGTACCAGTACGGAGACTCACCACCGAGCGCGATGTGGCAATAATGCGCATATGGTCTCAATCCGGCACATCGTGCTGGCGTTGGTGTGCGCGGCGATCATGGCGATGGTGGCCGGCTGCGGAGGCAGTGACGCGAACCCCGGCGATCTCGCGACGTCGCCCTCCCCCGGCGAGACGGCGTCGCTGGCGGACGCGGCCGCCGCCTGCACCGTCATCGCCCGCGCCGGACCGGACCTGCCGGACCCCACCGCCGACCTGAACGATCCGGACACCCTGCCCGCCGCCACGGTCCACCGGCTACAGGGCGCCGCCGGACTCGCGAGTGCGGCGGCGCGATCCGACCCGCGGCTCGGGCCCGTCGGCTGGGCGGCCGAACGGCTCGACGACGATCTGCAGACCCTCGACGTCCGCGACTTCGCATCCGCGACGGAGGCCACCGTCACCGCCTGCCGCGATCTGCGGCTGCCCTCGACGGTCACGCGCTCGTCCGCCCAGGCCGACGCGGCCCTCGGCTGCGCGGCCGCCAGCCGGGCCCGGGACCGCTTCAGCGCCGCCTCCCCCGGCGGCGCGAGCCCCGGCAACGACGACCGCTTCAGCGGCATCGCGCTGCTGCTGCAGGCCGCCTTCGAGGCTGATTCCACCTACCAGACACTCGCCCAGCTCGGCCAGGCGCTGCCGGAGGACCTGCGGCAGGGCACCGTCGACGAACTGTCCGCGGACGGCGCGGCCCTGCTCACCGCCTGCGGCAACGCGGGATTCCTGCGCGGCCGCGATGACCGGGACGACCGGGTCACCGGCTCGTCGTCACCGGCGTAGCGGGGCGCGCGCGAAGGCGACCATCCCATCCGTGAAGGACACCGTCGCCTGGTAACCCAGCAGGTCGCGGGCACGGTCGGACGAGGCGACGACGTGCCGGACGTCGCCGATCCGGTACTGGCCGGTGACGACGGGCATGGGTCCACCGAAGGCGCCGGCCAGGGCATGCGCCATGTCGCCGACGGTGTGCGGCTGCCCGGAGCCGACGTTGACCGCGACGAGCCGGCCCGGCGCGGCGTCGTGGCGCAGCGCCGCCAGGTTGGCGCGGGCGACATCGTGGACGTGGACGAAGTCGCGCAGCTGGCAGCCGTCCTCGAAGACCCGCGGCGGCTCGCCGCGCTCCAGGGCGCTGCGCAGGATCGCGGCGACGCCGGCGTACGGGGTGTCCCGGGGCATGCGCGGGCCGTAGACGTTGTGATATCGCAGTGCCAGGACGCTGCCGCCCGTGGCCGTGGCCCAGGCGGCGGCGAGATGCTCCTGGGCGACCTTGGTGGCCGCATAGACGTTGCGCGGATCGAGCGGCGCGTCCTCGGTGACGGGCGTCGAGAGCAACGGCCGCCCGCAGCGCGGGCAGGGCGGCTCGAACCTGCCGGCGTCCAGGTCGGCGGTCCGCCGCGGGCCGGGCCGCACCGGTCCTTCCACGGCGCAGCGGTATCCGCCCTCGCCGTAGACGACCATCGAGCTGGCCAGGACGAGACGTTCGACGCCCCGCCGGGCCATCGCGGCGAGCAGCACGGCGGTGCCGAGGTCGTTGTGGGTTGCGTAGGCGGGCAGGTCGTCCAGGTCGACGCCGAGGCCGACCATGGCCGCCTGATGGCAGACGGCGTCCATCCCGTCGAGCGCCGACGCGACCGTGGGCGGATCGGTGACGTCGCCGACCATGAACTCCGCCTGGTCGTTCAGGACGGGCCGGACGCGGTGCACGGCCGGCAGCAGCGCGTCGAGGATCCGGACGGTGTGCCCCGCCTCGACCAGCACGTCGACGACGTGGGAACCGATGAAACCGGCACCGCCGGTGACAAGAACCCGCATGCCCGCGACGCTAGCCGCGCCCCGGACCGCCAGATCTTACGAGCCGCGGAAGCCCGGGCAGCCGCTCGCGGTCGGGCCACGATCAAGCCGCGACCAGGCCTCCGACAGACCCCGGTGAGGCCGGAGTCAGATTGGTGTCAGGCCGCGGGGAGCGCGACGACGAACCGGCAGCCGCCATGCTGGTTGTGGACGGTGACGTCGCCGCCGTGCGCCTCGACGATGCCGCGGACGATCGCGAGCCCGATGCCGGAGCGCACCCGCGGCTGGTGGGGATGGTCGCCGCCCTCCCCGGGCGTGCGCGCGCTCTCCCCCCGGAACCCGAGGTCGAACAGCCGGGGCAGATCCTCGGCGGGGATGCCGCCGCACCGGTCGGCGACCGCGACGATCGCCCGGCCGCCGACCGCGGTGCCCGCCCCGGTGGCCCGCCGCGCGGCGCGACCCCGCTCGACCCGGACCTCGACCGTTCCGTCGTCGGGCGTGTGGCGGATGGCGTTGACCAGCAGATTGATCAGCGCACGGCTGACCTGGGCGGCGTCCGCGTCGACGTAGACGGCGTCGTCGGCGCGGCCCGCGACGGTGACCCCGCGGGCGCGGGCGATGGGATCGACGACCGCGACGGCGTCGGACACGACGTCGGCGAGGCACACCTTCTCGATGGTCAGCTGGAGTGCTCCGGCCTGGAGCCGGGCGAGCTCGAACAGGTCATCGACCATGCCGGTCAGCCGTTCGGCGTCGGCGAGCATCCGCCGGTGGTAGCGCGCCGTCGTCGCGGCGTCCGGGACCATGCCGTCCGCGAGTGCCTCGGCGGTCGCCCGGATGCCGGCCAGCGGAGTGCGCAGGTCATGGCTGATCCAGGCGACCAGCTCACGCCGGCTGGCCTCCAGGGCACGTTCGCGCTCCCGCGCCTCGACGAGGCGGACGTGGGTCGCGTCGAGCGTGCGGGCGAGCGCCGTCAGCTCGGCGGTCGGCGCGCGGCCGGCCCCTTCGTAGAACCCGTCGCCCAGGGTGTCCGCCGCGCTGGTCAGCCGTCGAGTCGCCATCACGAGTGGCCCGCCCAGACGTATCGCGGCCACGGACGCGACCACGGCCGACACCGCCACGACGATCAGCACGACCCGAAGGTCGTGGCGCGAGAGGAACATGGCACGGGCCGTGCCGACGACCCCCGCCGCGACCGCGAGGATCGGTACGACGCACAGCACAAGAGCCGTTGCCCATAGTGACCGGCCGCGCAGCAGCCGCAGCAGCGGCACGCCGGACAGGGCGGCCACCGTCGAGCAGGCCAGGGCGATCCCGACGACCTGCATCTGCTCGCTCACGTCAGACTCCCCTCCCCAGCAGCCAGGCCGCGCCTACCCGTCGGCCGTGCGCGGCTGCCGCGCGGAACCGGGCCGGGCTCCGACCGGCGGGTCGTACCGGTAGCCGACGCCCCACACGGTGACCAGCAGCCGCGGGGCCGTCGGATCGTCCTCGATCTTCTCCCGCAGCCGGCGGATGTGCACCGTGACCGTCGACGGATCGCCGTAGGTCCAGCCCCACACCTGTTCGAGGAGCTCGGCGCGGTTGAAGGCGCGGCCGGGGTGACGCAGCAGGAACACCAACAGGTCGAACTCGCGCACGGTGAGCGCGAGCGGGGCGGCGTCGCGGGTCGCGGTGCGGGCCGCGGCGTCGACGACGAGGGCACCGGCGCGCAGCACGCCGGCGCCGGGCGGCGGTGGCTCGTGCGCCCGCCGCAGCACCGAGCTGACCCTCAGGGTGAGCTCGCGCGGCGAGAACGGCTTGGTCACATAGTCGTCCGCGCCACACTCCAGCCCGGCGATGCGATCGTCCTCCTCGCCGCGCGCCGTCAGCATGATCACCGGAACGGGACCCCGCGCGCGCAGCCGCCGGCAGACCTCGATCCCGTCGAGCCCGGGCAGCATGAGGTCCAGGACGACCAGGTCCGGGGCGGTCATCTCGGCGATGCGCAGCGCCGCCGGCCCGTCCCCGGCCCGGTCGACGTCGAATCCGGCGTTGCGCAGGTATCTGTCGACGACCTCGGCCACAGTGGCGTCGTCGTCGACCACGAGGACACGGGCCACGCCGCCACCCTAAAGCGCCGTGGGGCCGCCCGGACGACGCCGAAGCCCCCCGTCACCGGTTCGTAAGAACCTCCGCCGAAGCCGCCACGAGAACGTCCCTCCACCAGCGGATTTCCTTGTTTGGTAAGGGTCGGTGGCACCCGGCCGTCACTAGAGTCCCGATCATGATCACGCATGGTCACCAGGAGCCGCCGTCGGTCGACGTCGTGCTCCCCTGCCTGGACGAGGCCGAGGCGCTGCCCTGGGTCCTCGATCGGATGCCGCCCGGCTACCGGGCCGTCGTCGCCGACAACGGCTCCCGCGACGGCTCGGCGCGCATCGCCCGCGAGCGCGGCGCCGTCGTCGTCGACGTGCCGCGCCGCGGCTACGGCTCGGCCGTGCACGCCGGACTGCTCGCCGCGGACGCGGACGTGGTCTGCGTCTGCGACGCCGACGCCTCGCTGGACCCGGCCCAGCTGCCCGACCTCGTCGCCCAGCTCACGGCCGGGCGCGCCGATCTCGTTCTCGGCCGTCGCCGCCCCACCTCCCCGCGGGCCTGGCCGCCGCACGCCCGGCTCGGCAACGCGGTCGTCGCCCGGCGGCTGCGCCGGCGCGGCGTGCGGGTGCACGACCTCGGTCCGATGCGGGCCGCCCGCCGCGCCGACCTGCTGGGCCTGCCGGTCACCGACCAGCGCTTCGGCTATCCCCTGGAGCTGCTGCTGCGCGCCGCGCAGGCCGGCTGGCGCATCGTCGAGACCGACGTCGACTACCACCCCCGCGTCGGCCGGTCGAAGGTGACGGGCACGCCGCTCGGGACGGCGCGCACGGTCCGGGACATGACGGCCGCCCTCGCGAGCCTGCGATGAGCGGGCCGGCGGCTTCGGCCTCGGCCTCGACCTCGGCTGCGGCTGCGGTGACGGCTGCGGTGACGGTGCTGGTGATGGCCAAGGAGCCCGTCCCCGGCCGGGTCAAGACCCGGCTGACCCCGCCGTTCACCCCGGTCCAGGCGGCGGCCGTGGCCGAGGCGGCCATCGCCGACACCCTGACCGCCGTGCGCGGCCTCCCCGACCATCCCGGCGTCGGACCGGTCCGGGCCGTCCTCGTCCTCGACGGCGCCGCCGGCCCGTGGCTGCGCGCGCCGATCGACATGCTCCCGCAGGCCACGGGACCGTTCGACGCCCGGCTCGCCGCCGCCTTCGACGCCGTCACCGGCCCGGCGCTGCTGATCGGGATGGACACCCCGCAGGTGAGCCCGGCCCTGCTCGCCAAGGCCTGCGACCTGCTGACCCGGCACGACGCCGTGTTCGGCCCGGCCGCCGACGGCGGGTGGTGGGCGCTCGGCCTGCGGCGCCCCGACGGCGGCCTGCTGCGCGGGGTCGCCACCTCCCGGCCGGACACCGGGCGCCGGCAGCGGGACCGCCTGGACCAGGCCGCCCTGCGCATCGCGACGCTCCCCACGCTGCGCGACGTCGACACCGCCGCGGACGCGGACGCCGTCACCCGGCTCGCCCCGCACGGCCGCTTCGCCGCCACCGTGCGGGCGATCCGAACCGGCGCCGCACCCACCGCCGGCGCCGCACCGGCCGCCGGGCGGACCACCACGCTGGCCAGCCGTTGACCACCGTGGCGACACCTGCCGGGCACGCCACGCAGCGGACGCGGCCCGGTGCGCAGGACGGTTCACCGACGTCGCTCTACGAGGCGGCGCTGCGCTCGGCCGACGGACGGCTGTGGGTACGCCACCCCGACGGCCGGCGGGAACTGCTGCCGGTGCCGACCTGGCGCGGCGGGCTGGCCGCCGGCGACGCGTCCCTGCTGCGGCGCTGCGTCGGCCCCACCCTGGACATCGGCTGCGGCCCCGGCCGGCTGGCCGCGGCCCTCGCCGGGCGCGGCGTGCCCACGCTCGGCATCGACGTGGCGCCGTTCGCGGTGCGGCTCGCCCGCCAGGCCGGTGCCGCCGCGCTGTGCCGCGACGTCTTCGGCCCGCTGCCCGCGGAGGGCCGATGGTCGACGCTCGTGCTGGCCGACGGCAACATCGGCATCGGCGGCGACCCCGGACGGCTGCTCGCCCGTGCCGCCGCGCTGCTCGGTCCGGCCGGTCAGGTACTCGTCGAGCTGCGAGCCCGGCCGCGGCCGTCGTCCGCCGCAACGCTGGTACGCCTGGAGGGGCCGGACGGACGGGTGTCCGGCACGTTCCCGTGGGCGTTCGTCGGTCCCGACGACATCGGACCGTCCGCCACGGTCGCCGGACTGGCCGTCACGGAGACCTGGCGCGGCGGCGGCAGGCGATTCGCGACGCTGCGCCGGCCATGAACGCCCACTGATCGGCGCCCCTCGGGGTCCGCGCCCGGCCCACGCCCAGCGCGGACCCCGCCAGCCGTCCCCGCCGTCCGCGCCGTCGGCCCGCGCCGCACACCGCCGGCCCCGCGCGGTCCGCGCCGCGCCCGCGCGGTCCGCGCCGGATCAGGACCCGTCCGGTGCGGCCCTGCGCCCGCGCCGTGCCCGCAGCGCGCGCATCGCGATCAGGGCTGCGGCGACCGCCCACACGGCGCCGAGGACGATCGCCAGGTTCCTCCCGTAGGGCAGCGGATCGACCGACGGGTTGTCCGGCGCGCCGCCGTAGCCGCGCCACAGCGGCAGGCTCGCCAGCGCGACGGACACGCTGGCCAGCAGCGTCCCCTGCACCACCGCCCGGTACGGCGCGCGCACCAGCCGGGTGAGCACGAACCCCACCGCGGCCGTGACCGGGAAGGCAACCAGGTCGTGGAGCAGCAGGCCACCGATCAGCCACCGGGCCGCCTGCGGCGGGTGCGTCGCATGGGGCATGCCCAGCAGGCCGTGTACGCCGTACCCGAGCACCGCCAGTCCGGCGACGGCCACCAGGCCGCGCACGACGGCGCCGACGGTCGGCCGCACGCCGCTGCGCTTCACAGCATCACCACCCGGTGCACCCACTTGGTCTGCAGGACTCCGGGCCGATTCGGGGCGATGAGCCGAGCTGGATAGCCGTGGTCGAGGTTGAGGTCGGCCCCGTCCAGGCCGGTGGCGAGCAGCGTCAGCGGGTCGCGGGCATGCGGCGGTCGCACCTCGCTGGCGCGGTAGCCACCGCGGCTCTCCAGCGACTCGACCCGCACCGTCGCGCCCGCCGGGATGCCCGCGGCGTCGAGCAGGTCCCGCAGCCGGGGGCCGTGCCAGGTGGCGTCCGCCGACCAGCCCTCCACACAGGTGATCGGCAGGGTCGAGATGTGCTGGCCGAAGGCCCGCAGCTCGACCAGGCTCAGCGTGTACGGGCGGGGGCCGACGACCTCCAGCCGGTAGCCGGGGTCGCGGGCGAGCGTGCGGACCCGCGCGGCGGCCGCGGTCCTGTTGACCGGCAGACCCTGCGGCCCGACATCCGGCCGCCGCGGGCCGAGCAGGTCCAGCGAGGCGAGGCCGGGCACGAACTGACCGGCGCTCGTCACGGTGATCACGCCGGCCGCGGCGCCGACGGCGATCCCGAGTCCGCGCCGCGACAGTCCGGTCCCCGCCGGATCCGGTGCGGCGCGCGGATCAATATCGACCGCGTCGCCGGTGGGCTCACCGGTTCTCGGCCCGTCCGAACCGGGACCGTCGGGCTTGGGCTTGGGCTTGGGCTCGGGCCCGGGCTCGGGTTCGGGCTCGGGTTCGGGTTCGGGCTCGGGTTCGGGCTCGGGCTCGGGTTCGGGCTCGGGTTCGGGTTCGGGTTCGGCCTGATCGGATCCCGGACCGCCGGCGTCGCGCGCGCGGCCGGCCCGGCCACGCCCGACGTTCGCCCGCACGACCGTGACCTTCGCGGCGATATGCAGCAGCAGCGCGCCGATCGTGATCCAGGCGACCCAGTAGTGGGTGACCGTGAAGAAAAAACGGAAGCGGTACCACTGGGCGATGTTGGCCACGCCCGTCGCGAGCTGGAAGAGGGCGCCCGCGACGAGCGGGACGATCGTCAGCCGCTCCAGCGCGTGCGCCACCGAGCGCACCGGCGGCCATTCCCACAGCCGCGGATACACCGTCCACAGCTTCGCCAACAGCAGCGGAATGCTCGCCAGCCCCGTGGCCACATGCAGGCCCTGCGTCAGCCGGTACAGCCACACCGGCCGGGCCGGCCAGTCCAGCCACGACGGCGGATGCTGCATGAAGTGCGAGACCAGCCCGGTCAGGAAGCACACCCCGAACGCGACCCCGAGCCAGATCCCGAGCAGCGCGGCCATCCGCGGGTCATGCAGCCGGCTGGGGAAGGCGTCCTCGCGCAGCGGGCCGCGCCGCGGGATCGCGGGTGGTCGTGGGAGTCGTTCGGGGAGCACGCGCACCCAGGCACCGTAGGTCGGGCGGAGCGATCTCAGGGCGCCGCGAAGCCTTACGGAACGGAGAAACCGGCCCGTGCCGTGGCGGTCGCGACCGGGACAGCCGCCAGTGTGGGTGCATGCCGAGCGCTGTCACCCTCGCCGACCAGAGCGGCCCGCCCGCGCCCCGCGACCAGCGGGCGGAACGGCCACGGCGGCCACAGTGGTCACAGCGGCCACCCGCGCGGCTCGGGTCACGCGCGCGGCGCGCCGCTCTGGTCGGCGCCGCGGCCGGGCTGGCGGGGCTGGTCACCACCCAGGTGATGATCCAACACCAGCCCGGCTACCTGGTCAGCAGGCCCGCGTTGCTGTACCTGGTCCTGCTGTGGTGGCTGCTCGGCCTGGTCACGGCCGTCCTGCTGCTGCTCGCCGCACCCCGGCGGCTGGCCGTCGTCCTCCTACTCGGGGCGACCGTGGCGATCCAGGGCGTCGCCCTCACCGGCGGCCCGCGGCTGTCCGACGACCTCTACCGCTACGCCTGGGACGGCAGGGTGCAGGCCGCCGGCATCGACCCCTACCGCCACGGCCCGCTCGACCCCGCGCTGGCGCGCGTCCGGGACGACTGGCTGTTCCCGGACTCGGCGGGCTGCACCGCCGACCATCCGCGCCCGCACTGCACCCGGCTGAACTATCCGCGCGCCCACACCATCTACCCGCCGGTGGCGCAGGCCTACTTCACCGCCGTCCACCTGCTGCCCGGCCCGCCACGCGAGCACCGGCTGCAGCTCTACGCCTCGCTGTGCTCGCTGGGGGTCGTCTGCCTGCTCATGCGGATGCTGACGGCCCGCGGCGGCGACCCGCGCCACGCCGCCTTCTACGCCCTGACCCCCCTCGCCGGCCTGGACGTCGCCGCCGACGCGCACGTGGACGTCCTCGGCGCCCTGTTCGCCCTCGGCGCCCTCGCGCTGCTGACCACGCCGGCGACGGACTCGGCGGGCCGGCGGCGGGCGTGGCTCGCCGGGGCGCTGCTCGGGGCGGCGGTGGCAGTCAAGCTCTACCCGGCGCTACTGCTGCCCGCGATGGTCGGCCGGGGACGGGCGGGCCGGCGTGAGCGGATCGAACTGGTGGGCGCGGCCGTCGCGGTCGTCGCGCTGGCCTATCTGCCGCACGTGCTGGCGGTGGGGACGGGCGTGCTCGGCTTCCTCCCGCAGTACCTGCATGTCGAGGGCTACGACCAGGGCAGTCGGTTCCTCCTGCTCGCCGGCCTGGGCCTGCACGGCTCGGCGGCGAAGGCCGCGGCGGCCGGAGTGCTCGCCGCGGTCGCCGTCGCGGCCCGGCGCGCCGACCCGGCCCGGGTGCCGGCGGCGCGCGCCGCGCTGTGGCTCGTCGGCGCCGCGTTCCTGACGGCCACGCCCGCCCAGCCCTGGTACGGCGTCCTGCTGGCGGTGCTCGCCGTCGCCGCCGAGCGGCCGGAGTGGCTCGCCGTCGCCGCGGCCGCCCACGTCCTGTACATCTCCCTGTTCACCGACGTGCCCGGCGACGCCTGGACGCTACGCGTCGGCGCCTACGCCGTCGCCGCGCTCCTCGTGCTGGCCGCCGCCGCCCTGCGCGCCGTCCGGCCCGGGGGACGGTGGGCCAGGACGGCGGGCCGGTATGGCACGGTCGAACCAGACCCGGTCCCGCAGTTCGATGCCGTCGATGACGACGCCCGGCGGGTAGCCGGTGGCCTCGGTGAACGCGTCGCGCTCGATGGAGCGCATCCGGAACCCGCACCGCTGGTAGAAGCGCAGGTTGTCGAGGCCGGCGGCCGCGGTGGCGACCAGCAGCGTCGTCACCCGCTCGGCCGCCAGCAGCTCGACCAGTGACGCGACCAGCGCACGGCCGATGCCTCGCCCCTGCAACCGCGGGAGCACCGCCATGTTCTTGAGCTCCGCCTCGCCCGGCCGCTCCGTCGGCACCACCTGCAGGTGGCCCACGACGTGCCCGTCCAGCCGCGCCACCAGGACCCGGCCGAGCGCGAGGTAGCCGTCGAGCTCGGCCGGGGAGTCCTCGGCCAGCTCGAACAGGGCGCGCAGCTCACGCCGGGGCCCGGTGTACGTCTCGATGCGCACGTCGGACACCTGGGTCGTCCGCTGTCCGGGCATCAGAACTCCTTCACCAGGATGGCGCGGGTGTAGAGCAGGTCGAAGCCGGAGCGCTGCACGTTGTGCTGCGAGCGCGAGCCCGGCTGGGTGGTGACGACGGCGATGTCGCAGCCGGCCGCCGCGGCGTCGGCGAGCCGGGCGGTGAGCAGCGCGGACTGGATGCCCCGGCGGCGATGCGCCGGCGCGGTCGCCGCCCCGGTGAACTGCGCGACGCCCGCCGACATCCGCATGCTGGCGCCGCCCGCGAGCACCCCGTCGCGCAGCGCCGCGTAGCGCACGAGCCCGCTCGCCCCGGCCAGGTCACGCATGGCGTTCACGATCACCTCGCGGGGGAACTCCTCATACGAGGGAACCCCCTGCGTGTCCGGGATGGCGACCGCGTCGGCCACCACCTCGACCCAGTGGTCGAGCTCGCCGGCCCCGCTGGGACGGACCTCCACCCCCTCGAGGGCAGCGCGGCGCGGCTCGCCGGCGGCGGCGAGGGCGAGACCCAGCACGTTCTCGAACGAGACGAGCCGGTAGCCGCGTTCGGTCAGCAGGGCGCCGATCGGCTCCTCGACCAGGTGGGCGAGCTCGACCTGCACGGCCGCGCCTCGGGCTGCGAAGGCGTTCTCGACCTCGTCCAGCTCGGAGGTGCTCGGCACGCCGTCGAAGCCGAGCCCGGCGACCTTGTTGAGCGGCGAGTCCGCCTCGGCGAAGCTCGCCACGCCCCCGGCGATCGGCCGGACGAATCCCGCCGCGTCGCCGAGGCGCCGCCCGGCGGTCGTGCTCCAGCCGGCGATGAGCCCCGCCTCGGCCCCCTCGATGCGCGCGGCGAGCGCCACGTCGCAGAACAGCGGCGACCGCGCGGGGGTCGCGATTCTGATCGACATACCCGGGCTCCTTCGGTGTGAGCGCCGTCCATGACCTGAGGACGGCGCGGCTCGCAGGTTCCGTCCCGCGAACCCGCTCGGCGTCACACGACCGTTCCTGCTGGGCTGATCGCCATATCACCGCATACGCCGAGCATCAGCGGGTTCCCGGCTCGCGCAGACCAAGTTTTTCGCCACGCCGCGAACAACAGGGCGAAGAATATCCGAACCATACTCCTCGCGATCCGGACAATGCCCCACCACCAGGAAGTTCTCGCGCGCCGAGCCAGGTCCAGAACCTTCTCAGGTCGACCTCGCCAAGCCCACGGAACTCCGTTTTCGCGCCACCTTCCCGAGGTTTCGACCGTCACGCGAAAAAGATGTCGGAGGACGCGTCTACCGTGGTGTGCATGGGTGACGGCGGTGCCGCGGCGCTGGCGCGGGGGACGACAGAACGTGCAGGTGGTGGGACTGCCGCCCGGGCGGTCACCCGAACAGACGTGCTCGCCTACCGGGTGCGCGCGCAGCAGCTCGACGGCGCGGCCACGGCCCTGGCCGACGCGGCGGCCCTGGACTTCGGCGTGCAGGACACCGGGCCGGACGGCGGACTGTGGGCTCTGGCCGTCCGCGGGGTCAACGTCGCGGACCTGTCCGGCGACGAGCTCGCTGCTCGGGCCTGCGGCCCCCAAACAGGTGGCCGAGTTCCTCGATTCCCCCGTCAAGGAGGTCCGGGCGCCTCGCCGCGTTCCGCCAGGTCACGTTCACCAATCTCGACATTGACGACTGACGACAGCCGCCGACGACCGACAGGAGACGCATGAGCCGCGACATCCAGATCACCTTCGACAGTGGCGACCCCGCCCGGCTGGCCGCCTTCTGGGCCGAGGCGCTCGGCTACCGCCCGCAGGACCCGCCCGCCGGTTTCCCCTCCTGGGACGAGGCCCTGGACGCGATGGGCGTGCCACCCGAGCGCCGCGGCGACGCCTCGGCGATCATCGACCCCACCGGTTCCCGCCCGCGGCTGTTCTTCCAGCGGGTCCCGGAGGGCAAGCAGGCCAAGAACCGCGTGCACCTCGACGTCCGTGCCGCGCCCGGTCTCGACGGCGACGCGCGCATGGCGGCTCTCGAACGGGAGGCCCGGCGGCTCGTCGCCCTCGGCGCCACCCGCCTGCGGCGGCACGAACCCGCTCCCCCGCACGCCGGCCACATCGTGATGGCCGACCCCGAAGGCAACGAGTTCTGCCTGGACTGACGCGACGAGGCGGGCCGGTCCGACGCGCGGTCCGCGATCGTGACGGGGCGGCGCGCGTGCCCGCCGATCAGTTCCGTCCCGCTCACGACGGTTTGCTGCCTTCCGAGCGCCGGTACCTCGACTGTGCCGTGCACGCCGATCCGGAGTATTGACCCGAGGTATACACCGAGTGTAGACACTCAGATATGACGGTTCCCATGGCACTGCTCGGCCTGCTCGAACGAGAACCGAGCCACGGCTACGACCTCAAGCGCGACTACGACGCGTTCTTCGGCCGGGGCCGCCCGCTGCCATTCGGGCAGGTCTACTCGACCCTCGGCCGCCTGGCGCGGGACGGGAAGGTCACCGTCGGCGATGCGGAGCCAGGCGACGGCCCGGACCGCAAGCGCTACGTCATCACCGGTCAGGGGGTCACCGACCTGGAGGCCTGGCTGCGCGAGCCGGTCGCGGCGGAGCCGCACCTGCAGACGGTGTTGTTCGTCAAGGTCGTGTTGGCGCTGATGTCAGGCCGCCCCGCCGAGGGCTACCTGGATGCCCAGCGGGCCGCCCATCTGCGCCGGATGCGCGAGCTGACGGAGCTGAAGCGGACCGGCGGGCTCGTCGACGCGATGCTCGCCGACCACGGCCTGTTCCGCCTGGAGGCCGACCTGCGGTGGATCGAGATGACGACGGCCCGCCTCGACGCGCTCGCCGAGGTGGTGCGATCATGACAGCGGAACCGAGCCGGGCGGCCCCACTACTGGAGGCACGCGACGTCACCCTGTCGTTCGGGCCGACGCCGGCGCTGCGCGGCGCGAGCCTGTCGGTCCTACCAGGCGAGATCCTGGCGATCATGGGGCCGAGCGGCTCGGGCAAGTCGACGTTGCTGCACTGCCTCGCCGGTATTCTCGCACCTGACTCCGGCGAGATCCACTTCGCCGGCCGCCGCCTGGACACGATGCCCGAGACCGAGCGCAGCGCCGTGCGGCGTGACCGCTTCGGCTTCGTGTTCCAGTTCGGTCAGCTCGTCCCGGAACTGTCCGCCGAGGAGAACGTGGCGCTGCCTCTGCTGCTCGGCGGGGTCGCGCGGGCCCGGGCGCTGGCCCGCGCGCGGCCGTGGTTCGACCGGCTGGGGATCGAGGAAACGCGCACGCGCCGCTCGGGCGAACTGTCGGGCGGCCAAGCCCAGCGGGTCGCGCTGGCTCGCGGCCTGGTCGCCGAGCCCGAGGTGCTCTTCACCGACGAGCCGACGGGCGCGCTGGACTCGCTGTCTGGCGAGACAGTGATGAACCTGCTGGTCACCGCTGCCCGGCAGCAGGGCACGACGGTCATCCTCGTCACCCACGAGCCGCGCGTCGCCGCCTACGCCGACCGTGAGGTCGTCGTTCGCGACGGCAGGGTCAGCGCGCTGCAACCAGCGCCGGCCCCGTCATGATCCGCCTCGGGCTGCGGCTCGCCCTCGGCGGCGGCCGGGAGGCGATCATCCGCCTGGTCCTCATCGCGGCCGGCGTCGCGCTGGGCGTCGGCCTGCTGCTGTTCGCCCTCGCCGGCCTCAACGCCGTCTCCGCGCAGAACGACCGCTACGCCTGGCTCGAGACGGGCGTCGGCACCAGCGCCGGCACCGACTCGGCCGGTGGAGTCGGGATGGCCGGAAGGATCGGGGTGGCAGTCGGAGCGCCGGCCGGCTCAGCGACGGACCCGCTCTGGTGGCGGCTGAGCTCCGACCGGTTCGACGGCCACGTCATCGGCCGCGTCGACCTGGCCGCAACCGGGCCGCACGCACCGCTACCGCCCGGCATCTCACGCCTACCTGGGCCGGGACAGTTCTACGCGTCGCCGGCGATGAGCACGCTGCTGCGCTCGACCCCCGGTGACCAGCTCGGGGCCCGCTACCCGGCCCGGCAGGTCGGCCTGATCGGCGCGGACGCGCTGCCCTCGCCGGACTCCCTGATCATCGTGATCGGCCGGCAGGTCGGCGACCTGGCGCAGGCGCCGGGCGCCGAGCTCGTCACCCGGATCAGCACGACCTCGCCCAGCGGCTGCCAGGGCGACTGCGTCGACATCGGCATCAACGCGAACGGCATCGCGCTGATCCTGTCCGTGGTGACGGCCGCCCTGCTGTTCCCGATCACGATCTTCATCGGTACGGCGACCAGGCTGTCCGCCGCGCGCCGCGAACAGCGCTTCGCCTCGATGCGCCTGGTCGGCGCGACCCCACGGCAGATCTCGGTGATCTCCGCGGTGGAGTCGGGCGTCGCCGCTGTGGCCGGCACCGCGGCCGGCTTCGCGCTGTTTCCGCTGGCCCGGCCAGCGGTGGCAGGGATCAACCTCACCGGCGACCGGTTCTTCTCCGCCGACCTGTCGCTCGGCGCAATGGACATCGCGCTGACCGCGGTCGGCGTGCCGACGGTGGCCGTCCTCGCGGCCTGGCTCACCCTGCGCCGTGTGATCATTTCGCCGCTCGGGGTCACCCGCCGGGTCACCCCGCCGGCGCCGCGAGCCTGGCGCGCCCTCCCGCTGCTGGCAGGCCTCGGTGAACTGGCCTGGTTCGTCCACGCCGGACGGCCGGCCAGCACGGGCGGTCAGGTCGAGGCGTACCTGACCGGCATCCTGCTGACCATGGTCGGGCTCGTCGTCGTCGGGCCGTGGCTGACCTCGGTGACGGCGCGCCTGCTGGCCGCGCGGACAAGCCGCCCCGGTGTGCTCATCGGGGCCCGGCGACTGGCCGACAACCCCCGGGCCGGCTTCCGCGCGATCAGCGGGCTCGTCCTTGCCCTGTTCGTCACCAGCGTCGCCGTCGGGATCATCACGACGATCAACGCGTACGGCTCCGGCGGCCGCGGCCGTCCCCTCGCGCACCGGGGCCCGGACCAACGCGGCACCCTGATCGATCGCTACACCACGTTCACACCGGACGGCCCGCGCGATGTCGCGTCGATTCCGGCCTCGCTGCCCGCCCAGCTGCGGGCGATCCACGGCGTGCGTGGCGTCACGGTGATCCACACGATCTCCCCCGACAGCTCCGACCATCCGGCGATCGGCGCGGTGTCCTGCGCCGAGCTGGCGACGACCCCGGCGCTCGGCCGCTGCCCGGCCGGCACGCCGACTGTCACGATCGGCGATGCCGGCTGGTCTCCGGGCACTGCCCACGACCGGCAGTGGCCGGCGGCTCCCGTCTCCGCCGCCCGGCTCGCCCGGCTCCCCGTCCAGTCACTCGCCGTGACGACCGATGGCCCGGCCGCCCTCGAACGCGCCCGCACCGCGCTGCGGCGCGCCAACCCGCAGCACACGATCCCCATCACCATCGCCGAGGAGGTGGACCGGGACCAGCAGCGCAACGCCTCCTACCAGCGACTGGCCGAGATCGTCGCCCTCGTCAGCCTCCCGATCGCAGGCTGCGGCCTGGCGGTCAGCGCGGTCGCCGGCCTGGCCGAACGCGGGCGGCCCTTCAGTCTGCTGCGCCTGGCCGGGGCGCCGATGGGGCTGCTGCGCCGCGTCGTCCTGTTCGAGAACGCGGTGCCGCTGGTGGTGCTCGCCCTCGTCTCGGTCGTGACCGGCTTTCTGACCGCCGGGCTGTTCCTGCACTCCCAGCTCGACGAGACGCTGCAACCACCACCCGCGGACTACTGGCTGCTCGTCGCGGCCGGGCTCGTCGCCTCCCTGACGGTCGTCGCCTCGACGTTGACGTTGCTGAACCGCGCCACCGGGCCAGCTCTCGCCCGCAACGGCTGAGCCGCCGGCCTCGCCTACCACCCACACAGCACGATCTTCCCGCGGACGCGACCCGTCTCGAGGAGTTCGTGCGCCCGGGCGGCCTCGGCGAGTGGCAGGGTCCGGGTGATCTCCACCCGCAGGGCACCGCGCGTCACCAGGTCGGTGAGCTGCCGCAGGTCGTCGCCCGAGCGCTCGACCCCGAACCGGACGTAGCGCAGCCCGCGGCGGGCGGCGAGCGTGCGGACCTCGGTGCGGTCGGGTCCCCTGCCACGCACGTCGACGAGCACGCCGGTCGGAGCCAGGACGTCCAGAGAGCGCGGGCCGTAGTCCTCGGCCATCGGGTCGATCACCATGTCGACGTCGCTCAGCACCGCCGCGAAGTCGACCCGGGTGTAGTCGATCAGCTCGTCGGCGCCGAGCGCCCGCAGGAACTCGTGCTTGTCGGGCCGGGCGGTGCCGATCACGTAGGCGCCTCGCTGCTTCGCGATCTGCACGGCGAGGTGACCGACGCCGCCGGCCGCGGCGTGCACGAGAATCCGCTGGCCCGGCCGCACCGCCCCCACCCGGACCAGTGGCTGCCAGGCGGTGAGCCCGGCGATCGGCAGCGCGGCGGCGACCAGCGGATCCAGCTCGCCGGCCGGTGCGAGCGCCTCCTGCCGGGCCACGGCGAGCTCGGCATAGGAGCCGCGCGGCGGAGCGGTGAACCCGTACACGCGGTCTGCGGTCGAGAACCGGGTGACGTCGGCGCCGGTCGCGGTCACCACCCCGGCAAGGTCGAGGCCGAGGATGAAGGGGTGGGCCATGGGAAGGTCGAGCAGACCGGCCCGTGCCTTCCAGTCGGCGGGATTGACCCCGGCCGCGCTCACCTTGATCTGCACCTCTCCCGGGCCCGGGACGGGTGGATCGGCCTCGATGAGACGGAGAACGTCGGGACCGCCGAAGGCGGTCTGGCTGATCGCGCGCATGGCACGACGATTCCGTCCGCCAGTACCCGCCGTAAAGTAGGCACCTTTCTGATATCCAGGTACCTCATGGGTACTGGATATGACGAGGAGACCGAGAGGTGGCGCGCCCGATTCCGCAATGGCTGCGCCTCGCGGACCGTGCTGGAGGTCCTGGCCAACAAGTGGGCGCTGTACGTGCTGTCCGCCCTGCGCCGCTCCGGCGGGCCGATGCGCTTCAACGACCTGCGCCGACTGCTCGGCGACATCACCCAGAAGATGCTCACGCAGACGTTGCGGAACCTGGAACGCGACGGCCTCGTGTCGCGCGCCGTCTACCCGACGGTCCCACCCCGCGTCGAGTACGCGCTGACCGAGCTCGGGCTCGACGTCGGCACCCTCACCGACGCCGTCGGCGAATGGGCGGTCGTCCACGCCCCCCAGATCATCGCCGCCCGCACCCATTACGACGAGCGCGCTGCGGCCGGTCCGCTCCCGCTGTCCGTAGGCCGCTGAGCGCCGATCATCGCCATAGCGGCGAGGAACCCCGGTCCCGCGGGACCGGCGCCGGAGCCGGGAAGAGAGCAGCCGGGGCATTAGTTGTCCGTGCAAGCATCCGCGGCTGGCGGGTGCACCCGACCGCAGAAGGGATCGTCATGACGCGCACCACGCAGGCGAAGGTGGACGTCCGCCGAGCCGACTCCCGCGCCGCAACCCGGATCGGGTGGCTCGACTCCCACCACTCGTTCTCGTTCGGGCGGCACTACGACCCGGCGAACACCCACCACGGGCTGCTGCTGGTCAGCAACGACGACACCGTCGCGCCCGGGACCGGTTTCGAGACCCATCCGCACCGGGACATGGAGATCGTCACCTGGGTACTCGGCGGTTCGCTCGTCCACCAGGACTCCGTCGGCAACGCGGGTGTCCTGTACCCGGGTCTCGCCCAGCGGATGAGCGCCGGGCGCGGCATCCTGCATTCGGAGAAGAACGACTCGTGGCGGCTCGGCGGCGAACCGCACGACGAGCCGGTGCATTTCGTCCAGATGTGGGTCGCGCCGGATACCGAGGGCATCGACCCTGGTTACGAGCAGCTGGAGATCACCGACGAGCTGCTACGCGGCGGCCTGGTGCCAGTGGCCTCCGGGATGGCACGCCACGACGGGCAGAGCGCGATCCGGATCCGCAACCGGCACGCCGCACTGCACGCCGCCCGGCTGACCCCCGGCAGCGCTGTGGACCTGCCCGAGGCCCCCTACCTGCACCTCTTCGTCGCGCAGGGCGAGGTGACGCTGGAGGGCTCGGGCCCGCTGCAGACCGGTGACGCGGTCCGCTTCACGGCGACGGGCGGGCAGCGCCTCACCGCCAGCGCCGCTGGTCCGGCGGAAATCCTCGTCTGGGAGATGCACACCGACCTGGCGGGCCTCGCCCGCTGAGCCCCACCGCACCGATGCCAGCACCAGCACCAGCAGATCGCGTCTCGAGTTGTGATCCTCACGGCTGCCGGTGCGGCTGGTCGTGACAGCGTCCCGGCAACATCACGGCGGCCCGTGTCGCGAACATGGGGACAAACCCGACAGGAAACGTGGAGTTCGCGACACAAAGCCCACCATCCCCCGCAGGCGCTTCCCACCCACGGGAAGTTCGCCCCATCCTCGGCGTTACGGTCGGCGCCGACACCAGAGATGATCAGTGATTCTCGGTGTCGGGTCGCCGCGCGTGAGGTCGCTGGCGGGTGTTGCAGGGCTGAGGGCTACATGTGTCGTTCTGCGAAATCTGCCTAACCATCCGCGGCAACGGCCCTCCCCGGGTCCGTGGGTACCGGGTCAGCCGGAGAAGTCCGCGGACACCGCCGGGGCGGGGGCGATCTCCGCCCGGGCGGTGGCCCCCGCGCGCAGGGCTGAGGTCGATTCCGCACAGGATCAATGTGTCGCCCTGCGGCCAGGATTCCGAGGACCCGCGGGACCGTCCGGCCTGGAGACACATCGATCGAGCAGGGGGGGACGCGGGCACGCCCGTTCCTCTGCCGCCATAGCCGTCCAGCCTGGCGCATCACTACAGAGTGTGACGGACTCTCGAATCCGGCGGCCGGACCCTTCGCACGTGACCGCGGTCCGCATGGCCCTCATCCGGCCGTTGCCCGAGCTCGGAGGGTGGGCGATGTCGGATGGTGGGCGATGTCGGATGGACGACAGGACACCGCCCCGGGCGCGTCGAACATGCGTTCGCAACCCTGATAGGGTCATGGCACCCAGCTCCTCGGTGAGCGTGCACGTCAGAACGTCAGGCCGGCCAGATCGAGTCGCGCGGCGCACATAGCTGATCAATTCCGCGAGAGGAGATGGGAATCCATTGCGTGAACAACCAGATTGACCTGGTTCGTTGGCCAGTGGCCAGTCTGCCTGAGGGCTACCCATATGCTTGCCAGTGACCAGACCTGGGGGTACCCCGTTCCCCTCTAGGGATCACCACGGGACGATCAGCGTATCTGCGCGGCGCGTTTGCCTGACCGCGTACTCGCCACCCGGAAGCCCGCGTGGCGCAAGGCTCCGATCAGGAGAGTTCATGAAGACCATTGCCCAGTTCGCCATCCGCCGACGATGGCTCGTCATCGTCGGCTGGCTCGTCGTGATCGTCGGTGCTCAGGGCATCGCCGGAGCGATGGGCGGGGCGGCGTACAAGGACACGTTCAGCCTGCCGCACACCGAGAGCGCGACCGTCGCCAAGCTGCTCACCGCGGCCGGCATGGACAACCAGAACGGCGCCGCCGGCACCGTCGTCCTGAAGAACAAGTCCGGGGCGTTCACCGCCGCGCCGGCGCAGCTCCAGCCGGCCCTGGCCAAGCTCTGCACCTCGGGCGACCACGTGGCGCTGATCTCCACGCCGTGGCAGTCCATCGACTGCTCCCGAGGCGCCGCCGCCAAGGCCGGAAACCCCCAGCTGCTGAATTCCGCGCGCGGGTCGACCACCGCCCTCGCCGTGATCACGTGGGAGAACAACCACTACGACGCGAAGCTGTTCGACAACGTCTACGACTCGCTGAAGGGTCTGGACAGCCCGTCGCTGCAGGTCGAGTTCACCGGTAACGCCTTCGCCGGCATCGGGCAGAGCCAGGGCTCCGGCGGATCGGTGTTCATCGGCTTCGCCGCCGCGTTGATCATTCTGGCTCTCGTGTTCCGGACGGTGGCTGCCACGGTGCTGCCGCTGGCCAGCGCGGTCGTCGCGCTCGTCGGCGGCCTGGGGGTGATCTACATCCTCACCCACGCGATCAACGTCTCGAACATCACGCCCTATCTGGCCGAACTCATGGTCATCGGTGTCGGCGTCGACTACGCGCTGTTCATCGTGACCCGGCATCGCCGCAACCTGCGCCGCGGCATGCCGGTGTCCGAGTCGATCGTGTCGGCCATCAACACCTCGGGCCGGGCCGTGCTGTTCGCCGGTACCACCGTGTGCATCGCCATCCTCGGCCTGATCGCGCTCGGCGTGAGCTTCTTCAACGGCATGGCGGTGGCGACCGCGCTCGCGGTCGGATTCACCATGGCCGCGTCGCTGACCCTGCTGCCCGCCCTGCTGAGCCTGTTCGGGCTCAAGGTGCTCACCCGCAAGCACCGCGCGGCCGTACGCGCCGGCGACTACCTCACCGACCAGCAGGTCGGGTTCTGGGCCCGCTGGTCGGAGTTCGTCGCCAAGAACCGCCTGGTCGTCGGTGTCATCGCCGCAGCGGTGATGGTCGCGCTCGCGGTCCCGTTCTTCTCGATCCAGCTCGGCGCCAGCGACCAGGGCAGCGACCCGAAGAGCTCCACCACCCGGGTCGGCTACGACCTGATCAAGTCGGACTTCGGCGTCGGCTACAACTCGGCCCTCGAAGCCGTCGTGAGCGGGCCCGGCGCCGCCGACAAGGCGTTCCTGCGACGCGTGTCGACGGCGATCTCCGAGACTCCCGGCGTCGACCGGTCCAGTCTCGTCACGAGCCCCCTGAACAAGGACATCGCGTTCGTCTCGTTCAAGACGACCACGTCGCCCCAGTCGCACAAGACCTACACGCTGGTCCGGCACCTGCGCTCCGACGTGCTGCCGCCGCTGTCCAATGGCACGCCGACGCACATCTACACCTACGGCGAGACGGCGATCAACGTCGACTTCGCCAAGGTTCTCGCCCGCAAGCTGCCGGTGTTCATCGCGGTGGTCGTCGGGCTGTCCTTCCTCCTGCTGCTGCTCGCCTTCCGCAGCCTCGTCGTCCCGCTGACGGCGGCGGTGATGAACCTGCTGGCCGCAGCCGGCTCGTTCGGCCTGCTCGTGGCGATCTTCCAGTACGGCTGGGGCTCGGAGGCCCTGGGCGGCGGACCCGGCGGACCGATCGACGCCTGGATCCCGGTGATGCTGTTCGCGATCCTGTTCGGTCTGTCCATGGACTACCAGGTGTTCCTCGTGAGCCGCATGCACGAGGAATGGGTCCACACCAAGGACAACAAGCGCTCGGTCACCGTGGGCCAGGCCGAGACGGGCGGCATCATCACCGCTGCCGCCCTCATCATGATCGCGGTCTTCCTCGGCTTCCTGGTCTCCCCCGGCCGACAGATCAAGATCTTCGGTCTGGGCCTGGCGTCCGCGGTCTTCCTGGACGCGTTCATCCTGCGCACGATGCTGGTGCCCTCGCTGATGCACATCATCGGCAAGGCCAACTGGTTCTACCCGCGCTGGCTGGACAGGGTCACGCCCCGCGTGTCCGTCGAACCCCCCGACGACCACGACGGGCCGCCCGCCGGGAGCACACCCCAGACACCCCCGCCCCACGAGACCGTCAACGCCTGACATCCTGCGAACCAACCGGCCCCGGACAGCTCCTGTCCGGGGCCGGTCGCTTTTTGCCAGCGTCACAGGCGGTCCGCGCGGGCGGCGGCCACGGCGGGCGCGAGCTGCTCGGTCATGGCGATCCTGCGCGGGCTGGTGGAGGCCACGAAAGGCTGACCACGGCGCGCTGGACGTGTCGGTTGGCCGTGGGGTGGCGATAACGTCGCCATGGCCTCGGGTCCTCATGATCGCGAGTTGGGCGAGCTGCTCACGGTCGGCCACGGCACGGCGGATCGGGAGACGCTGACCGGGTTGCTGCTGGGTGCGGGGGTGGAAGAGGTGGTGGATGTGCGCAGCGCGCCCGGCAGTCGGCGCAACCCCGACGTCGCCCGCGCCGTCATGGCCGGGTGGCTACCGGCGGCCGGAATCGGCTATCGCTGGGAACCAGGGCTCGGCGGCTTCCGCCGGCCGAAGCCGGACTCCCCTGATGTGCTCTGGCGCAACGTGTCCTTTCGCGGCTACGCCGGCTACACCCGTGACCCGCGGTTCCTGAGTGCGATGGACGGCCTGCTCGCCGGCGCCGCACAGGTACGGACCACCGTGCTGTGCAGCGAGTCGGTCTGGTGGCGCTGCCACCGCCGGATCATCGCCGACGTCGCGGTCCTCGCACACGGCTGGACGGTCCGGCACCTCATGCATGACGGCCGCCTCGTCGACCACACCCTCACGGCGGGCGTCCGGCTCCGCCCCGACAACCTGCTCCTCTACGACGGTGCTGCCGCCGGCGGCCCGAGCACGGACCTCCGATGAGTACTCCCATCCCGGTGACAGGGCTTCGACAACACGATCTTCACCTACCGTCGTTCCGACTGACCGTACCGGCCCCGCCCGCGGTGATCAGGAACGGTGCAGCCTGATGTCGCCGAAGGATGTCTGCACGCGGAGCTCGACCTTGTGGTCGGCCTCGCCGGGTTCGTCGGAGACGCTGTCGAGCGCGTTGTGGACGTGGCCGTATCCGGTGTTGGCGTCCAGCCAGGCCGCGGTGCCGGTGGCGATGCCCACCTCGACGTCGCCGTTCGCCGTGCGCAGCGCCACCGCGCCTCGAACCACTCCGTCGACCCGGATGCCGCCGTTGGCCGTCCGCACGTCGGCGCCGGCGACCGCACGCTCGATGTCGATCCTGCCGTTCGCGTTGCGGACGCGGACCTCTCCGGACACCGCGCCGATCCGGGTGGCACCGTTGGAGTTGCGCACCGTCACGTCGCCGCCCACCGGGCCGATCCGCACCTCGCCGGTGCCGGTGTGGACGTCGGCGTCGCCCACCACATCGTCGACCGTGATGGGCCCCGCCCCGGAGCGCAGCCGCGCGGACCCGCACCGCTCCAGCCGGATGGTGCCCATCGACGTCTTGACGCGACAGTCCCCCAGCACACCGGAGCCGGTCACGTCCGCGACGGACGCCTCGCAGTCCAGCCGCGACCCGGCCGGCAGCTCGACGGTGACATCGACGGACCGCTTCTTCGTGGAGAAGTTCAGCGCCCCCGCCCGAGGTGCCCGCACGAGCAGGACGCCGTCGGAGTACTCGACGCGGGTCTGCTTGGCGGCCTTGACGTCCGAGTCGTCGTCCGGGTCGGTCGGGCGGACGTCGACGACCGTGTCCGCGCGGTCGGTCGCGATGATCCTGGCGTTGGCGACGATCAGCTCCAGAGTGGCCTGGATCGGTGCCGGCGTGTCGAAGACAGGCATGACTGTCCTTCCGTAGGTAGTGACTGCGGTGGGAGGTAGTGACTGCGGTGGGGGTGCCGGTGTCGGCGCCGGTGTCAGCGCACCCAGCCGGTGACGTGCTGTCGGCCGGGTTTGCCGCGCTCCGACCGGAGGGCGGCGTCCTGCGCCGGTCGCAGGACGGCGGCGGCGGCGCGGACGAGCCAGGCGTTGACCGAACGCCCCTCCCCCGCGGCCGCCTCCTCCACGGCGGCCTTCAGCTGCTCGGGCAGCCGCACGTTGATCCGCACCGTCGCGCCGTCCTCCGGCGCGACCTCCAGCACGGCGGCGGACGCCCGTTCCTCGGCCGACCGCTCCCCGGCCGGCCGCTCCCCGGCCGGCCGCGTGCCGGTGGGCCGCACGTCGGTCGGCCGCATGTCGGCCGGCCACGGCGCGACCGGCTGGTCCGCCGGCGGCAGCGCGACGACGAACTCGGGGTCCCGCCCGCGCAGCCGCAGCTGCACCGAGCCAGGCGCGAGCTCCCGCGTGATCTCGTCCGCCGCCGCGGACAGCGTCTCCAGCAGCGTCAGCCGGATCGCCGACTCCAGCCCACCCGTCAGCCGCTCGACCAGCGCACGCGCCTCGTCGCCGCCGCCCTCCAGCACCGCGACGAGCTCCTGGCCGAGCCGATCCACATACGTTCCCAACTCCATGGCACCACTATGGCATCGCCGTGGCTCACATGCAAGCATCGCGACGCCACTATGACGCCAGAAGGATGCCATCCATGGCGCCGATGAGCCCCGCGGGGCGCGGCGCAGCCGACGGCACGACCGCACCGCCCAGACGCCCATCCGGGCAGCGCGCCTCCGCCGGCGCGCGTTCCGCGGAACGCAATCCCTCACCAGGGAAGTCGGCGCGGCGCCGCCTCGACTCTCCGGACCGCCGACCCGAGACCTGGTTCGTACCTGGGCGTAGCCTGTTCGTATGCAGAAGAAGGTCGTCACGATCGGGAACTCGGCGGGTATCACGATCAGCCCGACCGAGCTGCGCGCCCTGGGCGTCACCCCCGGAGACATCCTCGAGGTGACAGTCCGCGCCGGGGTCCTCGAGGCGCGCGCGGTGAGCCGCTATGAGGACGCTCCCATGGCCGAACTGATGGCCGTCATCAACGCGGCCCGAACTCGCGCGTGACCAGGAGCCGCGCGTGACCTGGACTCGAGCGGAGTTCCTGGCCGCGGTCGCCGGCTCCGGGGTCCTGTCCCCGGAGTATGCCGACGATGTGCTGGTGCGCCTGGCACACCACTCCACCGCGATCGAGGGCAACACCCTGACCCTTGCCGACACCGTCACGTTGCTGGTCGACCAACGTGTGCCTGTGGCGGGTACGCCGGTACGCGACCTGTACGAGGTCGCGAACCACTACGAGGCCTTCGCCCGTGTCCTGCGGGCCGTCGCGCAGGACGAACCCCTGACCACGGCGCTGATCCTGCACCTGCATGCCACGCTGATGGACCACCTGGCCCACGACCGTGGTCAGTACAAGACCTCGACCAACATCGTTACTGGCGCCTCCTGGCAGCCCACGGCGCCCGCCCGGGTGCCCGATCTCATGCGTCAGTGGGCCGATCAGACCGAGTGGCAGACCGCGAACCTCGACAACGAGGCCCTGCTGGAAGCGGTCGCCAGCGCGCACATCGCATTCGAGCGCATCCACCCGTTCTCCGACGGCAACGGTCGCACCGGCCGGGCGATCATCGCTTACCAGACGATCCGCAGATTCGGCTTTCCGGCCATCGTCCAGGTCACCCGACGACCCGCCTACATCACCATGCTCGACGCCCAGGACGCCCCCGGACTGTCCCGTCTCCTCGCGGTCTCCCTCGCCGACGAGGCCGCCCGCCGCACCCAGGCGTAGCCGCACCACCGACGTGAAGGCGACCTCGTCGATGGGGAGCCGGCAGGTGCGTGGCGGCCTGTCAGCCGAGCAGTGGGAGGGGCGGGAAGGTGTGGTGCTGCCAGATCAGCCGGGAGCGGTCCTGGGGGTAGGCCGTGACGGTCGTGGGGGTGTCGAAGACCTGGGTGAGGCGGCGCTCGGGGTCGAACGCCTGCCAGCCCGGGTCGCCGTGGGTGGCGAAACCGGTCCAGGCGGTCCGCATCGCGGCGGACAGCGTCTCCGCCTCGGCGGCGGGGCTCTCGCCGAACAGCAAGGCCGTCTGGCCGGTGGTGAGGTTGCCGAACACGAGCGGGACGTCGAGGCCGTGGCAGGCCCCGAGAATGCCGCCCATGCCCGGGGCGGCCCAGGCCAGCTCGTACAGATGCGCCTGGCCGCCGCCCGCCACCTGAGCCTCGGCGAGGCGCAGGCTCGGCATCCGGAACAGCCAGTCGGAGTGGACGAGCTCGTACAGCTCGCCGGGACCCGCCTGCGGGTAGGCGTCGCGGTAGCCGCGCGCGCCGCCGGGACCGGGCGCGAGGTCCTGGAGGGCCTCGGCCGCCTGCTCCGGCCTCACCTGACCGAGCAGGCCGGACATGGCGGTGAACAGCCGCTGCTCGTCGCGGGTGTGCCCGACGAGCAGACCGACGTCCCGGGCCGCGCCGCCGGCCACGGCCTCCCACGGTGTGCTCGGCAGGACGTCGCCGTCGACGACGGGGGCGAACAGGATCGACCGGCGCGCGGCCAGCCCCCAGCGTCCGGCCCTGGCCATGCGACCGGCCCGGCCCACTGCCCCGCTCGCCCCAGCCGCGCGCGGCTCACCGGCCGCGTCCAGGTCACCCGCGTCCAGGTCACCCGCGTCCAGGTCACCCGCGACCGCGTCGCCGGCGGCGGCGAGCAGCGCGGGATCGACACCGGCGAGGTCGGCGACGGTGGGTCGCGCGCCCACCTCGGCGGCGAAGGCGACGGCGAGGTCGGCGGCGAGCTCCGGTGCGAAGAACGTGCCCGGCACGCTCTGCGCGATGGCGCGGCGAAACAGCCCCCGCGCACGGGGCATGGCCAGCAGTGCGGCGACGGATCCGCCGCCGGCCGACTCGCCGAAGATCGTGACCTGGTCGGGGTCGCCCCCGAAGGCGGTGATGTTGTCGCGTGCCCATTCCAGCGCGGCGATCTGGTCGAGCAGGCCGCGGTTGGGCGGCGCGCCGGCGATCTGCGCGAAGCCCTCCACGCCCAGGCGGTAGTTGAACGTCACGACGACCACCTGGCCGTCCCGGGCGAGATGGCCGCCGTCGTACTCGGGCCGTCCGGACGTGCCGAGCACGTAGGCGCCGCCGTAGATCCAGACCATCACCGGCAGCGCCGCGGCGGGGTCGACGTCGGGCGACCAGACGTTGACGGTCAGCCAGTCGTCGCCCACCGCGTCCTGGGTGGACGCCTGCTGGCCGAGCACCTCGCTCTGCGGGACCGCCGGACCGAACGTCACGGCTGGCCGCACACCGTCCCAGCCCGGCGCCGGCCGCGGCGCGGCGAAACGCAGCTCGCCGACCGGCGGCGCGGCGTAGGGGACGCCGCGGAAGACCGCCAGGCCCCCTTCCCGGCTGCCCCGCACGACCCCGCCCGTGAGGCGTACCTCGGGCGCGGACCCGGATGAGGACGTGGCGACGACCGATTCGGCGGCGACTGGCGTCACGGTTCTCCCTTGGACGCTGCGTGCTCCGTCATGGCCGCAGGCGACGGCATCATCACGCGGAAGCCGCCTCGTCGCCACTCGTTTTTCGCGGTGGACCGCCGCTGTGGGGCTGACCGCGAGGCTCTCGTCGGGGCCGCCGGCGCGGACGAGGGGAGGGCGGGCCGTCGGCGGAGCGGGCAGACAGGGCGATTGTGACTGGAGTGTGTCCGGGTTTCGGGGAATCTCGACCGGACGTGTGAAGATGGTGCCATGTCTCCCCCGGCCGGCCGCCGCGGCGCCACGGCGCTGCGTCCGCGGCCCGCGCCCAGCCCATTGCCAGGTGCCTTCGGGGTTGAGGTGCGCGATCTGGATCTCGCCGGCGCCGCGGGCCGTGACCAGGCCTGGTTGTCCGAGCTCCTGCTGCGCCACGGTGTCGTCGTCCTGCCGGACCAGATCCTCGACCCGGACGAGCACATCGCTCTGGCGGAGCACTTCGGCGAGATCACGCCGTCGAGCGCGGTGATCCCCGGTCTCAGTCGGGCCTATCCGCAGATCAAGGTCATCGACAGCCGGCGGTGGGACGGCGGCCTCGATGCCTGGCACAGTGCCATGCAGTACATGGCCGAGCCGGCCGGCGTCGTCGTGCTCTACCTGCGGGTCGCGCCGCCCGGCGGGGCCAGGATGCGGTGGCTGTCCCGGGAGGCGGCCTACCGATCCCTGGACCCCGAGCTGCGGGCCCGGGTGCGCGACCTGCGCGGGGTGCATCACGCGCCGGTCATGGACGAGTACGTGCGCGCTTTCGGTCCCGGCCGCTGGAACGGGCGGATGATCACCCAGGTGGATCCGATCGAGCATCCGGTCGTGCGGGTGCATCCCGAGACCGGGCGGCTCGGGCTGTTCATCGATCCCTGGAGCACCCGGGCGCTGGTCGGGGTGTCACCGGAGGAGGGCCGCCAGTTGCTGGAGCTCCTCATCGAGCACCTGTCCAGGCCGGAGCACGAGGCCTCCTACGTGGCCGAGCCCGGCACGGTCGTGCTCGCCGACGCGCGCTCGACGCTGATGCGGGTGTCGGACACACAGGGCCCCCGCATCCTGCACCGGGTCTGCGTCTACGACGTGCGGCCCACCGGCACCGAGGACTGAACCGCGGGTGCGGCCCGCGTGCCGCCGCACCCGCCTCGCGCCGCGGCGCGTCGTGCCACGGCGCGGCGCCGTCGGGTCGCCGCTACGCCGCCAGGGCAGCCTTCCGGAGCCGGGGCAGGAGTATGTGCAGCGGAAGCCCGCGGGCCGGCCGAATCCCGCGGGACACCTCGTCCACCAGGGCGGCGACCAAGGAGTTGGCCGGGGTGGGCACGCCGTGGTCGCGGCCCAGCCGGGCGATCTCCCCGTTGAACTCGCCGACCTCAGGTGCCGTGCCGCCGCGCAGCACGCTCTGCGCGGTGGAGCCGCCCGGATAGGGCCGGCCCGGGATCTCGGCGAGGCGCTGCCCGTCCACCTGCGCCGCGAACACGTCCCGGTCGACGACGGGTAGGCCGGCCGCGGCGAACACCGCCTCCGCCTCGCGACCGAGGAGGTCGATCGCGTCGAGGAAGCCGTCGCCGAGGCCCGACAGGACGTCGACGGCGTTGCCGAGGTTGGTGAGGAGCTTGCGGCGTTTCCAAGCGAGGATGTCGGGCACTGCCCGGGCGGTGAACCCGGCCGCGGTGAGGGTCTCTGCGAGTTCCGGCCCGAGCGCCCCCACGCCGCCGGGATGGCTCCCCAGGACGAGGACGCCGCGCGCGGGCGCCGCGTAGTTCACCACCTCCCCCGGGGTGAGGTACGCCGACGGCAGGTACACCATCACCCCGTAGACGTCGGTGAACCGTTCCCGCGCGGCCGCCTCGTTGCGCAGGCCGTTCTGCAGGCAGACGACCGGTGTCGACGGCGGGGCGACCTCGGCGAGGCCGGCGAGCGCGTCGGCGGTGTCCTGGCTCTTCACCGCCAGCAGCACGATGTCCCGACCGCTCCAGGTGAGCTCGCGGGGATGTCCGGCGACGGCGATCCGGCGGCGTTCGTCGACGCCGTCGGCAAGCAGGCGCAGGCCGTCTCGGGCGATCGCGTCGCGATGTGCGCCGCGGGCGACGAGCACCGTGTCGTACCCGGCGCGGTCCAGCTGCGCACCGACCGAGGCGCCGATCGCCCCGGCGCCCAGCACGACGTAGCGGATCGGGAGTGCCGCGGTGGCCGTCGCGGTCATGCCGCGGTCGGGCTGACCCGCTCCAGGTCGGCCACGCCCCGAGCCACGGCGTCGACGGCTGCCGCGATCGCGTCGGGATCGAGCCGCGCGGCCAGGTCAGGGCGCCCGGCCCGGGTCAGCAGCGCCGGCAGGTGATGGCGCAGCCGTTCGAGCGCCCAGGGGTAGACCGGGCCGTTCGCGTCGACGTCGTAGCCGACGATGGTCTGCGCCACGTCCGGCTCCACGATGTAGTGGTAATGCGGGCCGTCGTCGAAGCAGTCGAAGCGCAGGTACTCGCGGTGCGTGCTGGCCTCGCGCACGTGCAGGGCCACCCCGCCCGGCGGGTTCTCGTCGAGTTCGCGCAGGTAGGCCTCGGTCTGCTCGGCCGTGCGGCCGTCGTCGACCGCGCCCAGCACGGAGGCGGAACGCGCGATGGCCTTGCTGTCCACGATCCGGGTGGCGTAGCCGATCTCCAGCACGCCGGCCGGGACGAAGGTGGTCTCGTCCTCGACGATGGGGATGGGACCCACGGTCAGGTCGTGGCCGATGGGGGGGAACGTGCTCATGGCGGTCTCCTCGCTCTGGTTCTGGCACCCGGCGGGTCGGGCGGGGCCGTGGGGTCGGTCAGGCGGTGGCCGTGGCCCCGGCCGTGGCGAAGCGGCTGGCCGGGCGGGGCAGGCCGAGGTGCTCGCGCAACGTCGTGCCCGTGTACTCCGTGCGGAACATCCCACGGCGGCGCAGCTCCGGCGTGACGTGCTCGACGAACGCCTCCAGGCCGGACGGGAAGACGTCGAAGTTCAGGTTGAAGCCATCCGCCGCCCGCCCGTGGAACCAGCGGGCGATGTCGTCGGCGATCTGCTCGGGCGCGCCGATGACCTGCCGGTGCCCGCCGCCGTTGGCCAGCAGCAGCTCGCGGACCGTGTAGTCGTGGGTGCGGGCCATCGCGACGATCGCCTCAAAGAAGCCGCGCGAACCGGTCGCGTACGAGCTCACGTCGGGCAGCTGGTCGTAGGGCAGCCTCGCGTCCAGCGGCAGCTGCTCGGGTTCGACGCCGAGCTGCGCGGCCAGCCGGGGCAGTTCCACGTCGAACGGGAAGTAGGCGTCGAGCTCGGCCTTGCGCGCGCGGGCCTCGGCCTCCGTACCGCCGATGATCGGGAACAGGCCGGGGAGCACGACGAGGTGGTCGGGGTCGCGCCCGAAGCCGGCGGCGGCCTGCCGGATCTCCGTGTAGAAGGCGGCGGCGGTCGGGAACGTCGGCTGGGCGGTGAACACGATGTCGGCGACCCGGGCCGCCAGCCGCTTGCCCACACCGGACGACCCGGCCTGGACCAGGACGGGCCGGCCCTGTGGGGAGCGGGGGACGTTCAGCGGGCCCCGGACCGCGAAGTACCGGCTCTCGTGGTCGATCGTGTGCACCTTCGCGCCGTCGACGAACCGGGAGCGGAGCCGGTCACCGACGATCGCGTCGTCCTCCCAGCTGTCCCACAGGTCGGCGAGGACGTCCACGAACTCCTCGGCCCGTGCGTAGCGGGCGTCGTGGTCGGGGGTGGTGCGCAGCCCGAAGTTGGCGCTCGCCTTCGGCGAGATCGTCGTGACGATGTTCACGGCGGCCCGGCCGCGGCTGATGTGGTCCAGCGAGGCGAACCGGCGGGCCAGGTTGAACGGCTCGTTGAACGTCGTCGAGACGGTGCCGATGAGGCCGACGCGTTCGGTGACGGTGGCGAGCGCGGTGAGCAGCACGCTGGGTTCCAGCGCGTTCCACGGTTTCTCCGGCGGCTCCTGGTGCAGTGAGACGCCGTCGGAGAGGAAGACGGCGTCGAAGGTGCCGCGCTCGGCCAGCCGGGCGATCCGCTGGAAGTAGTCGATGTCGAGAAAGAGGCGGGGATCGTCCTGGAAACGCCAGGCGCCCGGGTGCCTGCCGGCGTCGAGGATGTTGACGTTGAGATGAAGCTGGCGGTCGGGAGAGGGCATCGGTGAGGCCGTTCCTCTGTGAGCGGTGTAGAGGCCGGGACGCCGGCCGGACCCCGGTGCGGGGCCGGCCGGCGGTGCGCCGTCAGCTCTGCGGAAGACGCGGAACGGAAGTGACGAGAGAGTCGTAGCGGTTGTCGAAATACGGCGCCAGGTCCACCGTGCGCGGGATGAAACCGGCCTTGTGCAGATCGTCGGCCTGCGCCTGCTCGGCGGCGATGAGCGCCGCGTCGATCGGCACGCCCTGGTTCTGCACCACCGCGCTGGCCTGCGCGGTCTTCTCCGGGAAGTGCAGATCGGTCATGAGGGCCTTGGCCAGGTCCTCCGGGTGCAGCGCGTTCCACGCCTGGGCTTCGGCCTGGGCCTTGACGAAACCGCCGATAGCAGCCGAGTACCGCGCGTCGGCCAGCCTCTTGTCCGTCGCATAGGAGAAGGTGACGGTGGGCGTGCCCGCCCGCGTGCTGTCCCAGATCGTCTTCGCGCCGATCGCGTCGACCGCCGGCTGGATCTGCACGATCGAGGCGATCGACACGTCGACCTTGCCCGACTGGAACGCGGCGAGCTGCGCCTGCCCGGTGAGCGGCACCAGCTTCACGTCCTTGGGCGTCAGCTTCGCTTCTTTCAGCAGCGCCGCGAGCACCGACTGCGGCCAGCCACCGGTGATGTAGGAGATGGAATGGCCCCGCAGGTCGCTGATGGAGTTGATGCCGGCCTTCGGATTGGCGACGACGGTGAGCGCCGCGTGCTCCTTGGCATTGGCAGGCTGGACCGCCCCGACCACCTTCACCGGGAGTTTCCCGCCTTCGGGCAGGCCACTGGCCGCCAGCGGCAGCGAGACGTCGCCGATCAGCGACGAGGTGTCGACCACGCCGCTCTGCACCGCCTGCAGCACCCGCGGGCTGTCGGGGAACGCCACCCATTCGACCTTGAAGGGCAGCTTGTCAATAACGCCCGAGCCCCTGAAATTGGACACGGTGAAGGCCGCTGAGCCGCCCGAGACGCCCACCTTCAGAGTGAGCCCGGACAGGTCCACCGCGGCGCTGGAGCTGGACCCGGTACCGGTACCGGAGTTCGCCGACGCCGCCCCGCCCCCGCTGGAGCCGCAGGCCGCGAGGGCCACTGCCGCGAGGCTGGCGACCAGACCGAGCGCGGCGCGGGGACGCCGCGTACCCCGTCTGCGTTCCATGGGACTTGCTGTGGACACTGTTGCACTTTCCCTTCACGTCAATCTGCGAAATGGCCGGTCGAGCCGGTGCGCGGGTCAGGCCACGCCGACCGGCCGGGTGCCGCGCAGCTGCACGCGGTGCACGATGCGCACGGCGTCCGGGTCGAAGTCGTCCCCGCGGCGGTGCCAGACCGTGCGGTTGTCCCACAGGGCGACGTCACCCTTGTTCCAGCGGTACTGGATGAGGTGTTCTGGCTGCAGGGCATGGTCGTAGACGAGTTCCAGCAGCACGCTGCTCTCGTGCGCGGAGAGCCCCTTGATGGACCGGGTGAATCCCGGGTTGACGAAAAGGCCTCGGCGGCCCGTCTCCGGGTGGACGGTGACGACGGGATGCTCCGCGCCGCCCGCGGCCGTGTTCGCCTGCTCGTCCTCCCAGACCTGCACGCGGCCCTCGAGCAGCGGGACACGGTCGGTGCTCGACCGGAAGCTGTGCACGGCGACGAGGCCGTCGAGCAGCCGCTGGATCGGCGCGCTCAGCGTCTCGTAGGCCAGCTGCGCCGAGGCGAACCAGGTCGCGCCGCCGACGGGCGGCAGCGTGACGACGTTGAACACCGAGCCGGCGGGCGGCGTCGACTGGAAACTGATGTCGACATGCCAGCCGTGATGCCGGCCGCGCCTGACGTACTCCTCCTTGTTCTCCCGGCTGTCGAACGCGACGACCTCCCGGTGCCTGTCGTCGATCGGCGGCAGATAGGCGCTCGGCGCGGTCACCTCACCGAGAGCGCGGGCGAAGGCGGTCTGGGCGTCCGCGTCGATGTTCTGGCCGGGGAAGAAGAGGACCTGCCGGTCGAGCCAGGCACGGCGGATCGTCGCGAGGATGTCGGCGTCGAGTGGCCGGCTGAGGTCGACACCGGTGACCTCCGCGCCGAATCCGCTGGTCAGCGGCCTCACCTGGACCTGCGTCGCGAGGGTGGTCATGTGTGTGCCTCCTGCACGGGATCGCTCGGGTGCGCGGAACGGTCCGTCGGCTGCGGGCCGCGCACCCCGAGCAGGTTGAGGAAGTGGTAGCGAAGGTCGGTGGCGTAGGAGTCGCCGGTCTGGGCCCGGCGCTCCTTGTCGATCACCACCCCGGAGTCCAGCCGCTTCGACCGCAGCACGAGGACCCGGTCGGCGAGCCGGATGGCCTCGTCGACGTCGTGGGTGACAAGCAGGACGGCCGGGTTGTGCCGGCGGCACAGGGCCGCGACCAGTTCCTGCATGCGCAGCCGGGTCAGCGCGTCCAGCGCGGCGAACGGCTCGTCGAGCAGGAGCAGTCCCGGCTCGCGCACCAGGGCCCGGGCCAGCGCGACCCGCTGCGCCTCGCCGCCGGACAGGGTGCGTGGCCAGGCCTGCGCGTGATCGGCCAGGCCGACCTCGGTGAGAGCCTCGAGTGCCCGCTCCCGGCCGGTGCCGCGCAGCCCCAGCACCACGTTGCGCCACACCCGGCGGGACGGGATCAGCCGCGGCTCCTGGAAGACCACCGACCGCTCCCGCGGGACGGTCACCGTGCCCGCGTCGAGCCGGTCGAGGCCCGCGAGCGCCCGCAGCAACGTGGTCTTCCCGCTGCCGGACGCGCCGAGCAGCGCGATGAACTCCCCCGGGGCGATGCTCAGGTCGACGTCGTCCAGCACGATCTGGTCGCCGAAGGCCCTGCGGCCGCCGCTCACCCGCACGGCGGGGCGATCCCGGGACTCCGGCGCGTCCACGGTCTCGGAGGTGGCGATGCCCGTGGTCATCAGACAATGCTCGCTTTCCAGCGGAGAAGCAGCCGTTCAAGATTGCGGACGACGAGGTCGACGACGATGCCGAGAAACGCGTACACGACGACTCCGGAGATTATGATGTCGGTGCGCAGCGTGCCGTTCAGGTCAAGAACGAGCACGCCGATTCCGGACTGGGTGTTGATCTGCTCGGCGGCCACCAGCGCGAGGACGGAGACACCCATCGAGAACCGGATGCCGACGAGAATGCCGGGCATCGCCAGCGGCAGAATCACCTCCCGCGCCAGGGCGAGTCCGCTGACCTTGAAGACGCGGGCCGCCTCGATGAGTTTCGGGTCGACACCCCGGACGCCGGCGTAGGTGTTGAGGTACGCGGGAAAGATGCAGGCGGCTGTGATGAGTGCGTACTTCGCCTCCTCTCCGATGCCGAACCACACCACGAACAGTGGCACCAGCGCGATGAAGGGAATCGTCCGCAGCATCTGCAGCGACGAGTCCAGCGCCTCCTCGCCGATCCGGGACAGCCCGGCGACCAGGCCCAGGGTGATGCCGATGGCCGCGCCGAACAGGAGCCCGACGCCCGCGCGCCGCAGCGAGACGCCGATCGCGGGGAGCAGGGTCCCGTCGGTGGTGAGCTCGCGGATGGTGTCGGCGACGCGCCAGGGCGAGGGCAGCAGGCCGGCGTCGACCAGCCCGACGGAGCAGATGAGCTGCCACAGGCCCAGCAGGGCGATGGGCCCCGCGGTTCTGAGCACACGGTGCAACGTGCGCGAGCTTCGCGCCCGGGAAACGCTCCCGTGCGCCGCGGACGGCAGGTCGATCGTGACAGGGGGCGCTATGCCGGCCTGCCGCGTCTCCACCGGGGCCTCGATGGACATCTCTGGGTGCTCCGCAATCAGAGGAATGGGCGACGGGAAAAGGGGATCGGTGGCCTCGCACTCCCCGGGGGCGTCGCGGGACTATCCGGCGCGAATCCACGGCAGGACGCCGTGACAGGACTGACAGAAAAAGATGGAAGCTGGACCGGAGCAGATGGAACACCGGTTCAGAAAAGGCCGCCGAGCCTGGTCGGACGGCATGCCTGGTCGGACGGCACTACCGTGGGCCGCGCGGGCCCGGCAGGTCAGCCAGAACAGCAGGCGGTGGTGACGATACAGAGATCGATCGACCGGCGCCTGGTGAGAAAGCAGCCGACGAAGATCGCAATCGGGCGGGACCGGGCAACACCCTGGACTTTGCGCAGGACATCCTCGGTCATGTTGTCAGTATACGGATTGGCAAATGAATTTGCTTGCGGGAATGACGGATGAGTTGTAGTCATCACAGGCTCCCGACGCATCCGGTCAGCCGCGCGGAGTGTCGGTGGCATACGGAGTCTGGGTGGCATGGCGAATGCCCAGCGAGGTGACGGCGGCGAGGTCGGGTGTCCCAGCCAGCGCCATCGCCAGTTCCAGCTCGCCGCGCAGGGTCTCGAGCGCCGCCCGCAGGCCGTCGGCTCCGCCCGCCCGCAGCGCGCGCACCGCGGGCCGGCCGACGAGCACCGCGTCCGCGCCCAGTACCAGCGCCCGCAGCACGTCCTCCCCCTGCCGGATCCCGCCGTCGACCAGCACCGGCACCCGCCCACCGACCGCGGCGACGACCCGCGGCAAGGCCTCGGCCGAGGTGATGGTTCCGCCGAGCTGGCGTCCGCCGTGGTTGGAGACCACGACGCCGGCCGCGCCCGCCTCGACGGCGGCGACCGCGTCGTCCGGGTGCAGGACGCCCTTGACCACGACCGGCAGCCCGGTACGGTCGGCCAGCAGGCCGATGTCCGCCAGCTCGATCCGTGACTCAAGGGCCAGGTCCGCCGGCGGGACACCCACGAAGTTGGCGTTGCCGAGATTCCTGGCGCCCGGCGCCGCCAACCGGGCGAGCGACGCCCGGAACGGGAGGGTGACGCCCGCCGCCGGCTGGTCGACGGTGAGCGCGAGGGCGGTGGCCCCGGCGTCGACGGCCCGGTCGAGGAACGGCCAGAGCGCGTCGCGGCGCTGGGTGAGGTAGACCTGCTGGAGGAAGGGCCCGGACACCTCGGCCACCTCGGCCACGGGAAAGGTGCTGCCCTGCGACAGCACGAGTCCCATCCCCGCGGCGCGGATGCCGCGCGCCGCCTCCCGTTCACCCTGCGGATGGACCAGGCCGAGCGCGGTCGGGGCGATGAGGACCGGCGCCCGCAACGCCAGCCCGAACCCGGTCCAGGCCGTGCTGATCCGGCGCACATCCCGGAACACGCGCGGCACGAGAGACCACTGCTGCCAGCCGGCCTCGTTGCGGACGGCGGCCGTGCCGGAGGCGCCCTCGACGAACTCGTCGATCAGGGCGACGTCCGCCACGCTCCACGCGCGGTCCGCCGCCGGCCGCGCGGGGGCGGAGTCCGTGCTCATCGACCCGACCGCGCCGGGACCGGACGCCCGACGACCCGCCTGCCATGCCGTTCGAGATCCACATGCACTCCAGCCTGGTCGGGTCGCGGCAGGGATCGGACCGCCGCCGGCGCCCCCATCTCGCGGCACCAGCGCGGCGTGATCCGGCCGCGAGGTCATGGTGCCCGACACAAACCCCACTTGTCCAGTAGGAATTCCCGCCAAGCGGGAAAGACGGCGCCCCGCACCGAGGGGGAAGGGCTTCGCCCGCGCCAGGATCGGGCGGCAGGATGATCGATTTCCGCATAGCGGGAACAGATAAGGCGGCAGCGGGACCGCTGTGACGGCACCACGCGCCGAGCGCGGTCACGGTGCCGGCTATGCTTGTCACGCGGCGAGTTCCGGCGCGTGCTGATGGCCGATGCCCGCTCGTCGCGGCGCCCGCGACCGCCTACGTATGCACGTCGGGTACGGCGTCTGCGGGCGCACCGTCGATCCCGGTAAGTAAGCCGATGTTGAGTGGTGAGCCCGACGACCGCTGTTCATGCTGGCCCGGCGGCCAGATCGGACCCCAACACGGTCCAGTCCGTCCGGCGCGCGGCCGCGCTGCTCGACTGTTTCCTCGAGGGCCGCGCGGACCGGAGCCTGACCGAGCTCGCCGGTGCGACCGGCCTGTCGACGAGCACCGCCCACCGCCTGCTGCGCACCCTGGCCGACGTCGAACTGCTCTGGTACAACCCGGAGTCCGAGCGCTACATGCCGGGGCCCGGCCTGCTCCGGCTGGCCCGGGTCGTCCTCGACCGCGATGACGTCGCGGGCACGCGGGAGCTGCTCGCCTCCCTCGCCTTCCAGACCCGGCTGGCGGTCTGCCTCAGCGTTCGCGACGGCGCGGGTGCGCGGACCGTCCTGCTCGTCGAGGCGGACGGGACCTCGCCCGCTCGGCCGGATGCGCTGCCACCGGCGCCGCTGCACGCGTCCGCCGCCGGCAAGGTGCTGCTCGCCTACACCGCCGCACCCGTCACCGAGAGCGCGACCAGCCTTGGCACCCTGGCCGCCTACACTCCGGCGACCCTCGTCTCGACGGCCGCGCTCATCGACGACCTGGAACGCATCCGCACGCGGGCCTACGCGATCGAGGAGTTCGAGTACGACGTGCGCCGGCGCGCCGTGGCGGTACCCGTGCGCTCGGGTGACGGCGATGTCGTCGCCGCGCTGGGGGTGTCCGGCGGCGCCGATGCCGTCGCCGCCGGTGCTCTCCCCCGCCTGAGCCGCCTGCTGACCGCGACGGCCGGCGCGATCTCGATGCCCGAGTCGCTGCTGCCCACCGCGTCCCCGCCGGCGCCGCGTCGTGGCCTGTCCTGACGTTCCAGGTCAGGCAGGGGGCGGGCCGGCGGCGAAGACGGTCGTGTCGAACCAGGTGGGAAAGGCGCGGACCAGCGCGGTCGGGCCATGGATCTCGGCCTCGCCGGCGTCGAACACGGCCCGCAGCGGCGTGCGCCCGAGCAGCCAGCGGTGCATCTGGCGGTTGTCCGCGGTGACCCGCAGGTGCACGTCCTCGCGCGGCTCCTCCTTGCAGACGGTCATCGCGGGCCGCTCGATGTCGAGCCAGCCCTGGGCGGCGCCCGGCCCGGTCAGGGTGACGTGGACGAGGGTCCGCCGAGGCGGAAGCCGGTCGGGAACCGCATGCTGGTGCATGCGCCAGATCAGCGACAGGCCGTCGCAGTCCTCGTCGGCCGGGTCGTCGAAGACCCAGGCGGCCGCCCACCGCCCCAGCGACCAGATCACCGGCGTGAGCGCCCAGCCGGCCTCGGTCAGCGTGTAGCTGCCCTGGCGCCCGGGCCCGGCCGGCTGACGGCTGACCAGGCCGTGCCGTTCCAGCGCCCGCAGCCGTTGCGTCAACAGGGTGCGGCTCATCCGGGGCAGACCACGGTGGATGTCGTTGAATCCCTCGGCGCCGACCATCAGCTCCCGGATCACCAGCGGGGTCCAGCGGTCGCCGAGGATCTCGACCCCGAGCGCGATCGGGCAGTAGTCGGAGTGGATCGGCACCCCGCCATCGCACCACACCAGGGCAGCCACTGACCTGCCCGGTCGCCTCCTACACCTGACGGCCGGCCGACACCACCGGTACAGGAACGCGACTGGTCGACGGGCCGGCGCCCGACGGAGCCTTGTCCCAGGCCCGATGGCACCAGCGGCCAGCTCGGCGGGCAGGTACCGAACATGACGACACGACGTGACTCGATCACACCACGGGAGGAACCACGATGACCACCACCACGCCGACCAGCTCGGCCGGCCCGGACCTTGCCGCGGTGAAGGCAAGGCAGCAGGCGACCTGGTCCAACGGCGACTACTCGGTGATCGCCGGCCGGATCGTGCTGCAGAGCGAGCTGCTCGCCGAGGCCGCGGACCTGCGCCCCGGCTGGCGGGTGCTGGATGTCGCCTGCGGCTCCGGCAACGCGGCGATCGCCGCCGCCCGCTCGGACACCCTGGTCACCGGCATCGACTATGTGCCCGAGCTGCTGGACCGTGGACGCGCGCGGGCCGCGGCCGAGGGGCTGGCGGTCGACTTCCAGCTCGGAGACGCCGAGAATCTGCCCTTCGACGACGCGTCGTTCGACGCGGTGCTTTCGGTGTTCGGGTCCATGTTCGCGCCGGACCATCGCCGCACCGCCGACGAGATGACGCGGGTTGCGCGGCCCGGCGGAGTCCTGGGCATTGTCGCCTGGACGCCCGGCGGCTTCATCGGTGAGATGTTCCGGACCATCACCCGGCACGTGCCCGCGCCGGCGGGTCTCGCGTCCCCGCTGCTGTGGGGTACCGAGGACCATCTGGCGGCGCTGTTCGGCGCGGCGGCGGCCGAGATCAGGACGGTCGAACGGACCTGCGTGTTCCGGTTCGCCTCCGCCGAGGCCTTCACCGAGATGTTCCGCCGCTGGTACGGGCCGACCTACACGGCGTTCGCGGCCCTCGACGACACCGGCCGCGCGGCCCTGGCCGCCGACCTCACGGACCTCGCCCGCCGCTGGAACCGCGCGTCCAGCGGCCGCGACCGGACGGTCGCGCTGCCCTCCACCTACCTGGAGACCGTCATCACCCTGCGCGGCGCCGGCGGCTGAGGCGACCTGGCGAGGCGGCGCGCCCCGATCGTTCCGCGGTCCCGCGAGACCGCGGATTCTCGCCGCCACTCGTCGACGAACTCCCGGGCACCTGGTACGAACGTCGTGTCGGGACGACTCCGGAGGCGCCTTGACGCATGCTCTCGAGGTCCGTCTGTTCGGCACGCCGCGCATCCGCCTGGACGGGGAGCCGGTCGTCCTCGCCTCGTCGCGGGCGCTGAGTCTGCTGGCCTGTCTCGTGCTGCGCGCCGGCCGACCCCAGCGGCGTGACCAGCTGGCGTTTCTGCTGTGGCCCGACTCCACCGAGAAGCAGGCCCGCACCAACCTCCGCCATGTGCTGCACACCCTGCGCGCGGCGATTCCCGACATGGACCGGTTCCTGCACGCGACCCCGCAGGCGTTGTCGTGGCACGAATCATGGTGCGACGTCGCCCGTTTCCGGGAGGCGCTGGATGCCGCACGGCGCCCGGGGGCCGATGTCGTCGGCCAGTTGCGGACGGCGCTCGACCTTTACCCCGGTGAACTGCTGCACGGCTGGTACGACGAGTGGGTGTTGCCCGAGCGCGCGCAGCTGCACCGGCTGGCGCTGGCCGCGGTCGGCGAGCTCGTCCCGCTGCTGGAGGCCCGCGAGGAGCACGACGCGGCGCTTCGGTACGCCGGGCGCGCGGTGGAGCTCGATCCGCTCGACGAGCAGGCCTACCAGGCGTTGATGCGCCAGTGGGACGCACGCGGTGACCGCACCCGGGCGATGCGGGTGTACCACGAGTGCGTTACGACGCTGCGCGACGAGCTCAACGTGGAGCCCTCGGCGGCGACGCGGGCGGCATACGAGGCGCTGCTTCCACGCGACCATGACGAGGCCCCGGCGCTGCGGCCCAGCGACTTCGTCGGGCGGTCGGCGCAACGCCGCACGCTGACCGAGCGCTGGCAGGACAGCCGGCGAGGGCGCGCACAGCTGGTGCTCGTGACCGGCGAGCCGGGTGTCGGCAAGTCCCGGCTGGTGGAGGAGCTGCGGCTGTGGGCCGCGCATCGCGGCGCGAGCACCGCGGCGGCGCGCTCGTACGCCGTCGAGGGCACGCTCGCCTACGCACCGCTGGTCACGTGGCTGCGCGCGCCTGGCATCGCCCGTGGGCGCGGCCGGCTCGACCGGCGGTACCTCGACGCGCTCGCCCGGCTGCTGCCCGAGTCGCCCCGCGACCCGGCACCCGCGCGGCCCGGCTCCGCGCCGGCGGTCCCGCCGGCCGGGACGGCGCGGTCCGACGAGTCCGCGGCCGAGGAGCCGGCGTCCCGGGTCCGTCTCTTCGAGGCCGCCGCACGGGCCCTGCTCGCCGGCTCCGAGCCGGTGCTGCTCGTCGCCGACGACCTGCACGCAGCGGACGCGTACACGCTGCAGTTCCTGCACTACCTGCTGCGGACTGAGCCGGGCGCGCCGCTGCTGGTCGTCGCGACGGCGCGCCTCGCCGACGCCGAGGCCGACGACCAGCTGCGCAGGCTGCTGACCGGGCTGCGGGCGCTCGAGCGGTACACCGAGATCGAGCTGGCCCGGCTGGATCGCACCGAAACCGGCGTTCTCGCCGAGCGGCTTGCCGGGCACCGGATGTTGACGTCCCAGCTCGACCGCCTCTACGCCGAGACCGCCGGTAATCCGTTGTTCGTCATCGAGACGCTGCGTTCGGGCTGGCCGAGCCACGGTGAGCCGAACGCCCTGACACCGAGGGTGCACGCGGTGCTCGAGGCGCGGCTCGGGCAGGTCTCGGCGGGCGCCCGCGCGCTGCTCGGCCTGGCGGCGACGGTCGGGGCGTCAGTCGACGTCGACGTGCTGGCGCGGCTGTACCCCGGCGACGAGGACGGATTCACCCGCGATCTCGACGAGCTGTGGCGGCGGCAGCTGCTGCTGGCGAGCGGCGCCGACCGATACGACTTCAGCCACGACAAGCTCCGCGAGGTCGCCTACCAGGCGCTGAGCCCGGCCCGGCGCCGCCATCACCACCGGCTGGTCGCCCGCGCGCTGCAGGACGCGGACGCCGACCCGGACCGGCTCGACGCGCTCGCCGGTCAGATCGCGGCCCATCTGGTCGAGGCCGGCGCGCGGTCAGAGGCCGTCGGCTGGTATGAGCGGGCGGCCGCGTCCGCGCAGCGGGTGCACGCGGACGCCGAGGCGGTCCGGCTCCTCGCGCAGGCGCTGGCGATGCTGCGCCGCGCCCCCGACTCGCGTGGCCGCCAGGAGTCGGAGCTCGCGTTGCTGACCGCGATGCTCGGCCCGCTCGCCGCGGCGCACGGCTACGCGTCGGATCGCCTGGGCGCCGTGCTCGACGCGGCGCTCGAGCTGGCCCGGCGCCTGGGTGTACCGCCGGGGGCGCCGGTGCTGCGGGCGCAGGGCATGGCCGTGCTGTCCCGCGGTGACGCCGAGGCGGCTCGCGAGGTGGGTGGGCAGTTGCGTGCCCTCGGCGGCGCCGACGACGTCCTCGCGGTGGAGGGTGCGTTCGTGCAGGGTGTGACGGCCTACTGGCGTGGTGACCTGGCGACCGCACGGACCCATCTGGAGGCCGCGCTCGCGCGGTACCGGCCGGAGAACCGGTCGGCGCATCTGCGGCTGTTCGCGCAGGATCCGCAGCCGCTCTGCGTGGCCAGGCTCGCGCATGTCCACGCCTTTCTCGGCGATCCGGCGGAGGCGGTCCGCCTGCAAAGCGAGTCGTTGGCGCTCGCGCACGCCGTCCGACACCCCTTCACGCTCGGTGCGGTCCTGCTCTTCGCCGGCCTGCTCGATCTGGAACTGGCCGCGCTGCCCGCGCTGCGCCGCCACGCCGCGCAGCTGGAGGTGCTGCGGCGTCAGGTCGAGAACACGCCGGTCCAGCTGGTCTCCGACGCGCTGTGCGGCTTTCTCGAGGTGGCGGACGGCCGGACGACGGCGGGCTTGGCCCGCGTCGACGCCGCGCTCGCGGACCCGGGACGGCATGCCGCGCCCGGCCTGCCGGCGATCCTGCTGCGCGTCCGGCTCGCGGCGTGTGAACGTACGGCGGACCGGGACGGGAGTGCCGAGACCGCCCGCCGTCTGCTGGCGGAGCCCGTCCGGGTCTGGGATGCCCGGGCCCGCGCGGTGCTCGGCGAGCAACGCTGAGCGGGCCCACCGAGGAACGCTGAGCGGGCCCGCCGAGGAACGCTCGCGGAACGCCTGGGCCCGCATCCTGCCCGTATGACAACGACAGCGCGTCCACGAGACGCGATCCGCGAGCTCCGCGGTCGTTTCCGCGGCGCCCTCCTGCGCCCCGGCGAGGAGGGCTACTACGAGGCCAGGCAGGTGTGGAACGGCGCGATCGACCGTCGGCCCGCGCTGATCGCCCGCTGCGCGGGCACCGACGACGTCGTGACGGCGGTGCGCTTCGCCCGCGACCGCGACCTGCCGCTGTCCGTCCGCGGCGGCGGGCATTCAGTCGTGGGGCACGCGGTGTGCGACGACGGTGTGGTGATCGACCTGTCGCAGCTCAAGGCAGTGGCCGTCGATCCCGCCGCCCGGGTCGCGCGGGCCGCGGGCGGCCTGCTCTGGTCGGAGCTGGACCTGGCCACCCAACGCCACGGCCTGGCCACCACCGGCGGCAGCGTCAGCTCCACCGGAATCGGGGGCGTGACGCTCGGCGGCGGCTTCGGCCATCTCATGCGCCGGCACGGCCTCACCGTCGACAACCTGCGGGCGGTGGACCTGGTCACCGCCGACGGCGAGCGGCTGCGCGTCGACGCGGCGCACGAACCCGAGCTGTTCTGGGCCCTGCGCGGCGGTGGCGGCAACTTCGGCATCGCGACCGCCTTCGAGTACGACCTGCACCCCGTCGGGCCGATAGTGCTCGGCGGGCCCGTCTTCTGGTCGCTCGACCAGGCGCCGGACGTCCTGCGGGTGCTGCGGGAGTTCGCGCCCGGCGCTCCCGACGAGCTCGGCGTCATGCTGGTGGCGAACCTGGCTCCGCCGCTGCCGTTCCTGCCGCCCGAGCGCTACGGCACGCCGGTGTTCGGGCTGGTGCTGACCTGGTGCGGCGACATCGCCGCGGGCCTGCGGGCGATCGCGCCGCTGCGGAGCATCGGCACGCCGATCGGCGACCTGGTCCGCCCGACGCCGTACCGGGCGGTGCAGTCGCTGCTCGACGGCAGCGCGGCCCGCGGCGCCGCCTCGCACTGGCGCTCCCACCGGCTGCCCGACCTCTCCGACGGGGTCATCGACACGATCGTCGAGCGGGTCTCGTCGATCACCTCGCCGTTGTCGCTGCTCAACGGCTGGATGATCGGCGGCGCCGTCAGCCGGGTCGATCCGTCCGCCACCGCGATCGGGGAGCGCGAGACCGGCTTCGAGCTGCGGACCATCGCGGTCTGGCAACCGGGCGCCCCGGATGCCGATCGGCACACCGCCTGGGTTCGCGACGGCTGGGAGGCGCTGCGCGCGCACTCCGCCGGCCGCCAGTACGCCACCTTCCTCGCCGACGAGGGCGCCGCCGGCGTCCGGGCCGCCTACGGCGACCAGCTCGCCCGGCTCGTCGCTGTGAAGGACCGCTACGACCCCACGAACGTCTTCCGCCTCAACGCCAACATCGCACCCTCGGGAGGTACTCGATGACAACGCTCGTCACCGGCGCGACCGGAATCGTCGGCGCCCATCTGATGCGCGCGCTCACCGCCCTCGGCGACCGGCCGCGCGGTTTCGTCCGGGACCGGGAGGCGGCCATCCGCGCCTGCGGGGCGGACGCGGACCTGGTCGTCGGGGACTTCGGCGACCTCGCGTCCGTGCGCGTCGCGCTGGAGGGGATCGATCAGGTCTTCCTGACCTGCGGCAACCACCCGCGGCAGGTCGAGTGGGAGTCGAGCGTCGTCGACGCGGCGGTCTCGGCCGGCGTGCGGCGGATGGTGAAGCAGTCGGCGCTCGGCGCGGCGATCGGCTCGCCGGTCGCCTTCTTCGACGCGCACGCCCGCGTCGAGGAGCACCTGCGGGCCAGCGGCCTCCCCTTCGTGCTGCTTCGGCCGGCGTTCAAGATGTCGACCCTGCTGGCCGGCGCGCCGGGGGTGCGCCAGGCGGACAGGTTCTTCGCACCCGCGGCCGGCGCGAAGATCGCGATGATCGATCCGCGGGACATCGCCGACGTCGCCGCCGCCGTCCTGACGACCGACGGCCACGACGGGCGCGGCTACGAGCTCACCGGCCCGGAGCCGGTCACGTTCGACGACATGGTCGCGGAGCTGTCCACCACGATCGGCCGGCCGATCGCGTTCGTGCCGGTCGGGGACACCGACGCGGTCACGCGGTTCATCGCCGCGGGCACCCCGCAATGGATCGCGACGAACGCGGTCACCCAGTTCGGGTTGCTGCGCCAGGGCAGCCAGGCCCAGACGCGGGACACCGTCCGGGTGCTGACCGGACACGAGCCCCGCACCGTGGCCGCGTTCCTGCGCGATCACGCCAGCGCCTTCGCCTGACGCGCGCCGCGGCGGCGATCCGTGGGTGCTCCATCGCGGGTAGGTCACCAGGCGCTGGAACGATCGGATCGCCGCCGACGGTCATCCGCCGCCCGCGGGCAGGAGAGCCGGCCGGGTGAGGTCGGCGTCGTCGAGATCAGCGATGGCCGGCTCGAGACGTTGCTGGGCGCGCGCGACCCGAGGCAGCGCTGGGACGGGCGCGATGTCGTTCGTCAGGCGTTGAGACGGATGTGGCGAAGTTGGACGGCGAGTTGGCGGCCGTGCCGGGCGAGTCGCCAGGAGGTGTCGGGGGTAGGGGTGAATCCGGCGTGGTGGGCGATGTCGTCGGCGACGGCGGAGATGGACAGGGTGTCGGTGTGGAGATGGCGCGCGAAGGCGGGGGCACTCAGGACCTCGAGGGCACGGTCGAGGTTGCGGGCGCTGTAGCTGCGGGAGTTCTCCGCGCGCAGGTGGATGCGGCGGGTCATCGTCGCGCGGTCAGCGAGGAGCGTGACGTGGTCGACCTGGTGTCCGGCGGCGCGGACCTGGGCTGTCAGGTCGGTGAGCAGGTCGGGATCGAGAATCGTCATCGGTGTGATGACGGGATTCTCGGGGCCCCGCAGGGCACGGAGAAGCATCTCGCCGACGGCACAGCGCCATTGCGGAATCTCGCGGAAGTCCGTGCGGCGGGCCTTCGGCAGCATGCGGCGCATCGCGAAGCCGAGATGTTCGGGGTCGCTGACGAAGCTGCCGGGTAGCCGGCGGTGCAGGTTGTGAGCGGCCTGGGTCTTCCCGACGGCGTTCGGCCCGTTGATCCAGATGAGGGTCGGCACCGACCGAACATTAGGACGTGCGTGGAGTTGTGATCTTCGGCGATGTCGTCGCGGTGCCGGTGTTGGCCGCGTCTTGGCATGATCGCGGCGGTGCGTGTCGCATAATCTGGGCAGATCGGACACGTCACGTCGAATTAGCGACACGCGGCCGCTGTCCCGCGCACGTTCTTCCCACCCGTGGGAAGCCCGCCCGATATGCCGCTTACGGGAACCGCCGACCCCGGCGTCGATCATGGCCGTTTCAGGTGGCGGTCACAGACGGCCTGGTCAGGCCGCTGATGCCCTGATCATCCCGTCGCGCCGTCAGCACGCGGTCTCGGCGCCGCGCGAGTCCGGACGTCTCCACGTCCACCACCGCACAGGGATGAGGGAAGAAGGAACTGAACGTCGACGAGGCCCCCGCAACCATGGTCACCGCGGACCTGTGACGCGGCAATCACACCAGACGGGCCTCGCGGTTCACATGAATCGCACAAGAACGGCGCAGGCCAACGGTGACGGCGCAATTCCCGGGGTCAGTGGGACGCGGCGGCGGGGCGGTCCGGGCGGGTGGCGAGGAGGATGGTGGCCACGAGCAGGAGCGGGCCGCAGATCAGGAGGCCGGCGGGTGGGCTGACGAGAGTCCACAGGCCGCCGGCGGTGACGGTGGCGAAGATTCGTCCGGCGTTCTGCAGACCGGTCAGGGCGCTGAGCGCGGGCCAGCGGCGTTCCGGCGGGACGAGACGGGCGAGGCCCGCGTACTCGGCGGCGTCCACGGCCCCCGCCGCCGCGCCGGCGAGCACGAAGCAGCCGATCATCAGGGCCAGGTCGCCGCGTGCGGCGGCCGCGAAGCCGGCGTAGGCGATCAGCAGGGCGGCGGCGCCGGTCGCGACCACGACGGCGGCGCCGAGGCGGTCCACGACCCGTCCCGCCCAGAAGGCGCAGGCGGCGGCGCTCACCTGGTAGACGACGTAGAGCAGCGCCACAGCCTGCAGCCGGCTCAGCGGGCCCGCGCCGCCGGGCAGGATCTTCGTTGCCCGCAGCAGGAGCAGCGCGGCGGCGATGTTCGCCGCCTCGTACAGGGCGACCCCGAGCAGTAGCCGTCCCAGCGGCCCCGACCTGCGTAGCTCCGCCACTATCGACCGGGCGGACGGCCGCCCCGCCGCCCCCGCCGCCCCCGTCTCCCCAGGCGCGCCAGCGCCAGCACCAGCACCAGCACCAGGAGCGGATCGGGCCGCGCGGGCGCCATACGCGCTGGCCAGACCGGCCACCACCGCGGGGACGACCGCCAGCAGCAGAACGGTGCGCACGCTCGCGAACGCCAGCAGCGCCACCGCGATCAGCGGACCGATGGCCGCGACGAGCGCGTCATAGGCCCGTTCGACGCCCAGACGCCGCCCGGCCCGCCCGGCCAGCGCCTGATCGCTCACCGGTCGCAGCGTCGTCGGCGTGCCCATGCCGCGAGCCACCCACGAGCCGGCGCGGCAGGCCCCGGCCTGCCAGATGGCCGAGCTGCCGGCGAGGAACACCGCGGCCAGCGCCGCACCGCCATATCCCACGACGTCGAGCAGCCCACGGACGCCCGGCCGCCGCCTTGCGACTCCGGAACCGCCGAACCGCGCGGCCGTCCCACCCGCGCGGCCCGCCGCCTCCACTCCGGCGATCACGACCGGGGCGGCGCCCAGCGTCCCGGCGAAGAACGGCGCGAGCACGGCGGTCGTGCTCTCCTGCCCGACCGAGGACAGCAGGTTGGACAACCGTGCCCAGGTGAAATACGGCGCCCCTGCCGGGTCCTGTTCACCGCCGGCGGTGTCAGCGCCCCGCCTTGCGCCTTCGGACGCGTCTGGTTCGTCTTCGGACGCGCCGGGAAGGACGCGCACCACGACGTGATCGGTACCGCCACCCCCCGTGGCGTCCACGCCTGGCGTCGACACCGCGCCATCGTAGGGCAAACATGCAGGTCCTGGGACACGAACTCCCACAACCACCCGCAGCGCCAGCTCCACGCCCGAACGGCGGCCGTTACACCGCCAGCATCCGGCGGATCACCAGCGACGGCAGCCCGCACAGCGACGGCAGCCGAGGGGTCACAGGGGCCGACGATCCGGGCGTCACAGGTCGGCGCAGGCCACCCGCTTGTCCAGGGCGCCGACGGGATGGATGACCACCGATCGGGCGGCGTCGGTCACCGGGCGGTTGTTGGTGACGGTCGCTCGGACGCCGCCGACGGAGTCGGTGTCGAGCGTCAGATGCACCTCGTTGGGCGCAACGGCCGGACCGTGCGGGTCGAACCTGAAGTGCGGTCCGCCGTTGTCCACCGCACACGGCTGCGCGTGCAGGTGAGCGATGTAGTGCGCGCCCGGCGCCAGGCCGGTCGCGGACACGGTGAGGGTGGTTCCGGCGGTCGGGTCAATGGCCAGCCAGGCGGTGCCCCTGACCCCGTCCAGCCCTGACGGCCGGGTGTTCAGCAGGACGAACGTCGACGACCGCGCCCCGGGGATCCGATCGGCCGGGGTCGCCGACGGGTCGAGCATCGTCGCGCTCATGGCCGGACCGGTCGCCCCCGCGCCTGCCCCCGTCCCCGTCGTCCCTGTCATCGCCGTCATCGACGCGCTCGGCGTGGCCGGCGCCGCCGGGGACGCGGCGGCACCGGTGACGTCGTTCCCGCAGCCGGCCGCCAGCGCGCCGACCAGTACCAGGCCGGCGGCCACGCCCACGCGCAGAAATCGTCGCCTGAGACCGAGAACCATGAAAATCTTCTCCTGACGGACAAAGCGCGGATAGCTCGTATCTTCTCCATCGCATCACGAACCGACCGACACCGTCGCTCGCGAGACCTGACCACCACCCGACACCCCGACGCCCCGACGCCTGTGTCCTGGACCACCTCGACTGGGCACTCGGCGGGCTCGCGGACGTGCCAGAGCCGCCGGGTTCCCTCTTTCAGGCAGCGGTGGCGACGAACGTGGCCTGCGTGACGGCGCGGGTGGACAGCGGGCCGGTGACGTCGCCGACCAGGACGGTCCAGCTGCTGGTGGCCTTGTCGATGCCGCCGGTGGACGAGTCCGGGAGCGCCCACACGATGTCGTCCGCGCCGCAGGAGTAGTAGCCGACCAGGTCCGGATGGCCCCGCGGGGCGCCCCAGGCGCCGCCGTCGCGCAGCCGGCAGCGCTCGCCGTCGGCCAGGAGCAGGCCGAGCGGGACAGGATTGCGCGGCGGGTCGACCTTGGCGACGAGCGCCTGGGCCGTCAGCGCGGTGAGCACGGTCGAGAACGGGTCACGCAGGCACAGCATGCGGCGGGGCTGGGGCGTCGGCCAGCACACGTCAGCGGCGGCGGCGCTCGGCGAGCAGTAGTAGACGTCGCCGCTGACACTGGCCGGCGACGGGTAGGCCTGCCGGGTGTCTCCACAGTCGATCTGTGCGCCGGGGCCGCTCTCCCCCTCCTCGACGCTCCACCCGCGCGTCACGTTCCAGTGCTGATCGACCGGAGTCACGGTGACCCGCCGGGTAGCCACGCCCGTCGACGCAACCACCTGCCCGCCAGGCCCGACGCCGGCGCAGCCGCCGAGCGCCGCCACCACCATGGCCACCACGGCGGCGACGGCGGCGCCTACGATGCTGCTCCCCCGCCGGCGAGCACCGCGCTCGCGCCGGCCCGTCCCGACTGCTTCCACGTCCGCCTCCCGGGAAGGTCCCGCGACACCGTCAGGCGACCTGACAAGCGGACGGTAGTCGCCCAGTGCCTGCGTCCGTCCGCGCTGTCCGGCAAACGACGGACGGCTGGGATCCGTCCGTCAGGGGACCCGTCCGTCAGGGGACCCGTCGTCTGGCCCGCAGGCGGGTCGGGTCGGGCCAGCGGACGCGGGTGGCCCACCCGAGGCGTTCGAACAGACGGATGATCGCCGCGCTGCTGTCGACCTGCCCGGGCTCGGCTCCGTGGCGCGCGCTGGTGGGATCGGCATGGTGGTAGTTGTGCCAGGACTCGCCCATCGAGAGCATGGCCAGCGGCCAGACGTTCGTCGCCCTGTCCCTGCTGGCGTACGGCCGGCTGCCGACCACATGGCAGACCGAGTTGATCGAGAAGGTGACGTGGTGGATCAGGAAGATCCGGACCAGTCCCGCCCACAACAGGGCGGTCCACGCGCCGTGCCAGGTGAACCCGCTCAGCGCCCAGCCGAGCAGGCCGGGTAGCGCGACGCTCGACAGCGCCCACACCGGGAACAGGCGGTCGACCCGGACAAGGTCGGCGTCGGCGAGCAGGTCGGGAGCGTAGCGGCTGGTGAAGGTCTTGTGCCGGTCGAACAGCCAGCCGGTGTGCGACCACCACAGGCCTTTCGTGAGCGCCCAGGGGGAGGCGCCGTAGCGCCACGGGGAGTGCGGATCGCCGTCCGCGTCGGAGAAAGCATGGTGCTTGCGATGGTCGGCGACCCAGCAGATCACCGAGCCCTCGAGGGCCATCGAGCCGGCGATCGCCAGACCGATCCGCAACGGTCGCGTCGCGGTGAAGGAGCGGTGGGTGAACAGCCGGTGGTACCCGATCGTCACGCCGTGCCCGGTGACGGCGTAGAACACGACGAACAGCACGGCGTCGACGACCGAGACCCCCGAGACCGTCGTGGCGTACCACAGGCCGACCGCCGCGGCGGCGAACGGCCCGATGATGAACACGTACAGCAGGACCTGCGCCCACAGCGGACGAATGTCGGGCTGACGCCGGCTGTCGGCCGTGCTGGGCTCGTCGAGCACGATCCCGGACGGCGCGCGGGCATGCTCCTCGCTCGGTCTCGACCGCCCGGGGTCGGCGGCGGGTCGCTCCAGGTTCATCTCGGATCCTCTCGGGCGGCTGGCCACCAGGTCGATGTCTCGGGGGGGCATCCTCCCCGAGGCTCCATGCCCATCCCGTGTGCTCGACACCCGAAGTCCCAAGCCGGACAGCCCAATTCCTTGTATAGGGGACATGTCGCCGCGGGAGAACCACACGCGGCGAGCCCCGCCGGGGCTGCGTCGCCAGGACGGTGGAGCAGACGGTGTGGCCCGGGGTCCCGGCCGCGGGTGTGAGCAAGGTGACCGCGTACCGTCGCCGGTGTGTTGATCGCCGCTCTGGCCGCCTTCGCCTGCGCGCTGTGCTACGGGGTCGGCGCCGTGCTCCAGTCTGTCGGCGCGGCCCGGACGGCACCGGCCTCCGCGGCGGGTGCCGGGCCTGGCGGGAGCGGGGGCGGGGGCGGAGTCACCGAGGCGCTCAGCCCCTCGGCGCTGGCCCGGCTGGCCGTCCAACTGCCCTACCTGGCCGGGCTGGGCCTGGACCTGCTGGGTTGGCTACTGTCGCTGCTCGCCGTGCGTGGGCTGCCGCTGTTCGCGGTCCAGGCCATCCTGTCCGGCTCGGTCGGGGTGACGGCGGTGCTCGCCGTGACCACGCTCGGCGTCCGGCTACCCCGGCGAGAGGTGGTCGCCCTCGCCGTCCTCGGTGCCGGGATGGTGCTGCTGGCGCTGACCGCGCGGCCGGGACGGGCGCATCCCGCCTCGAGCGGCGTCTCCTGGGGGATCGCCGCTGGGGTTGTGGTGATCGTCGCGCTGATCGGGCCGGCCCTGCGAGCCGGTCAGGGTCGAGCCGGCACCGGAATCGCCGGGCCGGGACGAGCAGGGCCAGAGGCGGCTGGGCAAGCACAGGCCGGGCGGGACCGGGCGGGCGCCGCGCTCGGGCTGCTGTCCGGGCTGGCGTTCGGCGGGACGGCGCTGTGCGCGCGGCTGATCGAGACCAGGCCGTGGGCAGACGTGCTGACCGACCCCGCGACCTGGGCGCTGCTGGCCTACGGCGGGTTGGGCCTCGCCCTGTTCGCCATCGCGCTGCAGCGCGGGGCGGTCACGACCGCGATGGCCGGCCAGTGCGCCGGCGAGACGCTGCTTCCGGCCCTGGCGGGCACCCTGCTGCTCGGCGACGGTGCCCGGTCCGGCCTCGCCCCACTGGCCGGCGCCGGCTTCCTCATGGCCGTCATCGCCGCGTTCACCTTGATCACCGGCGGCGCCGGCGATGTCGACACGCACCTCGGCGCCGCGGCTCCCGGCGCCGGCGACGCCGCAATGGACAATCGCGGTCCCGACCAGGCGCACAGCGGCAGATAGAACCTGCACGGCGAACACAATGACCGGCCCCGCTCAACCCGGCATCACCCACCCGGACTCCGTTACTCGTCCACTGCCGGCTCTGGGGAATCGCCGAAGATGCCGTTGCAGAGCAACAGGTAGAACCGGTCGGGCCGAGGGACGTGATCGATGCTCTCCAGCTGGTTCTTGTGATCACCCTCGGTCTCCAGGGAGAACTTCCCGTAACCAATAGCCCGGCCGGTCGGGTCGAGGTCATAGGAGAGGTCCGTGATCTTCGACAGCGGAAGGCTCTGAACTCTGACCGAGATGATCCCGGACACCTTGACGAGCCGCGAACTCGTGATCAACAGGCGGGTCCGGTGCCAGCCGAGCAGGTGCCACATCAGCCGGGCGACGACCACCAGGACGGCGCACCACAGAAGCATCAGCAGGAAGCGCGCGCCGATACCATGGACGGCGACGTAGACGGAGATCGCCACGGCACCGACAAGGGCGGCCGCCGCTTCGAGCAGGACTCGGACCAGCACCACCCAGTGCAGCCGGATCTCAAAAATGATCTGCTCATTGACAGCCACATAACGGGTGCAACGCATACCGAATCCCCCCGGGTCCGATATGAATGATCGCATATCTCGCCACAGGTCGACCAGGGTGCGCGTGCCCGAGGAGCGACGAGGACGTCACCCCGGCAGCTCACGCGAGCGCGGCGGCGATCTCGTCGAAACGCGCGCCGCGGGAGGCCTTCACGAGGACCACGTCGCCGGCGCCGAGGCGGCCGCGCAGCCAGTCGACAGCCGCGTCGTTGTCGTCCAGTGCCACCGCCCGCTTCCCCGCGCCGACGGCGATCGGTCGGGCCGCCTCGCCGACCGCCACCACCACGTCGGCCCGGGAGGCGGCGTGCTCCCCGACAGCGCGGTGCTCGGCCTCGCTGGCGTCGCCGAGCTCGCGCATCTCGCCGAGGACGGCGATGCGGCGGCCTCCCTCGATCGCCGCCAGCGCGTCGAGGGCGGCGCGGGTCGAGTCGGGGTTGGCGTTGTAGGCGTCGTTAAGCAGCATCGCGCCGCCGGCGAGGCCGCGCGGCTCCAGGCGCCACGGTGACAGCGAGGCGGAGGCCAACGCCGTGGCGATCACGTCGAGAGGTACGCCGGCGGCCAGCCCCGCCGCTGCGGCGGCCGACGCGTTGAGTGCCTGATGCGCGCCCAGAACCGGCAGCGTGACGCGAGCCGACGAAGTGGTGACGACGGCGGCCTCGGCGGTGGGAACGGCGGTGACGGCCCCGGAAGCGGCGGTGGTGGTGGCGGTGGCTGCGGTGGCTGCGGTGGCTGCGGTGGCTGCGGTGGTTTGCAGGGTGAATGACGGCCGGGCTAGCCGGTCCAGCGTCAGGTCGAGCACGCGCATGTCGGCGTGCCACGCTCGGCCGAAGGTCAGCACAGGGCCGGCTGTGAGCGAGCGCATCGCGGCCACCCGGGGATCGTCGGCGTTGAGCACGGCGGTGCCACCGGGCGCCAGTCCCCGCACCAGCTCGCCCTTGGTACTGGCGATGGCCTCGCGCGACCCGAACTCGCCGAGATGCGCCTGGCCGACGTTCATGACGATGGCGATGTCGGGCGCGACCAGAGCGGTGAGCGTGGCGATGTCACCGAGATGGCGAGCACCCATCTCCAGGACGAGGAACCGGGTGGCCGCGTCGGCGCGCAGCATGGTCAGCGGCACGCCGAGCTCGTTGTTCAGCGAGCCGATCGTGGCGGTCGTCGCGCCGGCGCTCGCCAGGATGGTCGCCAGCAGGTCCTTGGTGCTGGTCTTGCCCTGGGAGCCGGTCACCGCGACGACGGTCAGCCGGTCGCGCAGCCGGGCCACGACGTGGGTGGCGAGCGCCTGCAGCGCGGCCTGGACGTCGTCGACTACGACGGTGGGCAACGGCGTGGGCCGGGAGCCGAGCACCGCCACCGCACCGGCCCGGCCTGCCTGGCCCGCGTAGTCGTGACCATCGGCCTGCTCGCCGGCGAACGCCACGAACAGGCCACCCGGTTCGGCCTGCCGGCCGTCGAGCACGGCCGGCGCGGTCACCGTGACGGCGCCATCGCCCTTGACCATCCCATGGACGACCGCGGCGATCTCGTCGACGCGGAGCGGAATCATGCTGCCGCACAGTACGGTCGGCCACATATCGCTGACATATTGCCATTCCCATATACGCCGGCAACTCCGCCCTTCCTTGACTGGAGCGCGTGACCTCCACCGAAGCGGCCCGAACGGCAGCCCACCACCGCGCCCGATCACCGGCATCCCCACTCTCCCCGCCTTCCCCGTCTTCCCCGTCTTCCCCGGCCGTCTCGGCTACGGGAATCACCGTCTATGGCTGCGGACAGGACGAGGCTGCCCTGTTCCGGGAGCTGTCGCCCCGCTTCGACGTCGCGCCGACCTTCACCGAGGCGCCGGCGTCCGAGGCCAATGTCGCCCTGGCATCGGGAAACCGCTGTATCAGCATCAGCCACAAAGATCAGGTCACCAACTCCACCCTTCTCGCGCTGAGCCGCGTCGGCGTGTCGTATGTCTCCACGAGAAGCACCGGATGCAATCACGTCGATGTCAGCTACGCGGCGAGCGTCGGCATCACCGTCGAGGGTGTGGCGTACTCACCCGACAGCGTGGCCGACTACACCCTGATGCTGATGCTGATGGCGGCGCGGCATGCGGGGTCCGTCATCATCCGGGCAGCCGCCCATGACTACCGCCTGCAGGAGACGCGCGGGCGGGAACTGCGCGACCTGACCGTCGGTGTCATCGGGACGGGACGCATCGGCGCCGCGGTCGTGGCCAGGCTGCGAGGCTTCGGCTGCCGCGTTCTCGCCCACGACAGCCGGCCCGGCACCGCGGCCGCCGACCGTGTTTCCCTCGACGACCTGCTGCGGCGAAGTGACATCGTCACGCTCCACGTTCCCCTCGACGCGGCCACGCGTCATCTCCTGGATCGTCGCCGTATCGAGCGGATGAAGCGCGGCGCGATCGTCGTCAACACCGGTCGCGGCGCGCTTCTGGACACCGAGGCCCTCGTTTCCGCGCTGGACAGCGGCCGGTTGGGTGGCGCGGCGCTGGACGTCCTCGAAGGAGAGGAGGGAATCTTCTACGCCGATCACCGGGGAAACCCCGTCGAGCACCGGTCGCTGGCACGCCTCCAGGGACTCCCCAACGTGATCATAACTCCGCACACGGCCTACTACACCGATCACGCTTTGAACGACATCATCGAGAACTCCATCGTCAACTGCCGGCGATTCGAAGGAAGTACCGCGCATGGCTAGAACGAGAATCGGGATCATCTTCGGCGGCGGTTCCGAGGAGCACACCGTCTCCGTCAGGTCCGCGCGGGAGGTCGCGGCGAACCTCGACACCGAGAGGTATGAGCCGTTCTACCTCGGGATCACGAGGAATGGCGCGTGGCGGCTGTGCGACGGCCCCGACCCGGGCTGGGATGACGGGAACGGCCGTCCAGCGGCACTGTCACCGGACGGTGGCGTGCACGGCCTGCTCGTCCTGGACGAGGGACGCTACGAGACGATCAGGCTCGACCTGGTGCTGCCCGTCCTGCACGGCCGGCTCGGCGAGGACGGCGCGATCCAGGGACTGCTGGAACTCTCCGGGATCCCCTACGTGGGCTGCGGCCTCCAGAGCTCCGCGCTGTGTATGGACAAGTCCCTCACCTACCTCGTCGTTCGAGGCGCGGGTATCGCCACGCCGAGCTTCTGGGTCGTCACGGGGAACGAGGACGTCGATCCCGGCCGGCTTCCCTATCCCGTCTTCGTCAAGCCGGCCCGTTCCGGATCGTCGTTCGGCGTCAGCAAGGTCTCCGGTGCGCCGGAGCTGGCGCGGGCGGTGCGGACCGCACGGCAGTACGACACGAAGGTGCTGATCGAGGAGGCTGTGGTCGGCAGCGAGGTCGGCTGCGCCGTTCTGGGAAACGGTCGGGATCTGATCACCGGCGAGGTGGATCGGATCGCGCTGTCCCACGGCTTCTTCCGTATCCACCAGGAGAGCGCGCCCGAAGGCGGTTCCGAGAACGCGACCGCCATCGTTCCCGCGGACATCCCGGCGGAGGCACGCTCGCTCGTCCAGGAGACCGCCACCTCCATCTATCGCGCCCTGGGCTGCAGGGGACTGGCCCGGGTGGACATGTTCCTCCGGGAGGATGGCACGGTGATCCTCAACGAGGTCAACACGTTTCCCGGCCTGACCTCGTACAGCCGCTTCCCGAGGATGATGGCGGCCGCCGGCCTGCCGCTGGGCGCGGTGATCGACCGTCTGGTGTCGCGGACGCTGGCCGGAACACCCGATGGACGATGAATTCGCCTTCGTGGACGAGCTGGTGCCCGGAATACGCTGGGACGCCAAGTACGCCACCTGGGACAACTTCACCGGCAGGCCGGTGGACGGGTACCTGGCGAACCGGATCGTCGGCACGCGGGCCCTGTGCGCGGCGCTGCGCAGGGCGCGGGACCAGGCCGAGTCCCTTGGCCTCGGCCTGGTCGTCTGGGACGGATACCGCCCGCAACGCGCCGTGGACTGCTTTCTGCGCTGGTCGCGACAGCCGGAGGACGGCCGGACGAAGCCGCATCATTATCCGAACATCAGCCGCGCCGAGTTGTTCACGCAGGGATACGTGGCCGCCAGGTCGGGACACAGCCGGGGCAGCACCGTCGACCTGGCGCTCTACCATCTGGCCACCGGCGAGCTCGCCGCCATGGGCGGCCGCCACGACCTGATGGACGCGATCTCACACCACGGAGCACGCGGAATCCCGTCGACCGAGGCGAGAAACCGTCAGCACCTTCGCTCCATCATGGCGGCCTGCGGCTTCCTCTCCTACGACCGCGAGTGGTGGCACTACACCCTGCGAGACGAACCCCATCCGGACACCTACTTCGACTTTCCGGTGGCATAGCGACGTCGAGGCAGCACGGGCGACGACGTCCGGCTCACGCGTCGGCGGCAGCGCCCGGTCACACCGCCGGGGCAGGCTCGGGGCTGGCGTGGGCGCCGGCGCCCTTGGGCCTGTTGGGGATCCACAGGGCGATCAGTGTCAGGGCGATCGCGATGAGGGCGGCGGTGGCGAACGCCCACCGCATCCCGCCGACGAGCGCGTCGACGTCGGACGCGCCGCCGTCGGTCAGCCGGGTGGAGCGGGCCTCCAGGATGACGACCAGCAGGGCGGTGCCCATGGCGCCGGAGACCTGCATGATCGTGCCGAACAGCGAGCTGCCGTGCGAGTAGAGGCTGGCGGGCAGGTCACCCAGTCCGACGGAGAACAGGGGGGTGAACACCGCCGCGAGGGACGCCATCAGCAGGATGTGCACCACCAGCAGCAGCGGGTACGGCGTGTCGCGGCCGATCGTGGCGAGCGCGCCCAGCGAGAGCATCGCCACCGCACAGCCGGGAATGACGAGCAGCCGCGCGCCGAACCGGTCGTAGACGCGGCCGACCGCCGGGCCGAGCAGGCCCATCGCCAGGCCACCGGGCATCACCAGCAGGCCGGTCTGCAGCTCGGTGAGGTCCCGCACGTCCTGCAGGTACAGCGGCAGCAGGAACATGGCGCCGAAGAAGGCCATGTTCGAGGCCGCCATCACCAGCAGCGAGACCCGGAACGAGCGGTGGACGAGCGTGCGCAGGTCCAGCAGCGGGCGGCCGCGCTGTGCCAGCCGAAGCTGCACCGCGGCGAACCCCGCGACGAGCGCCCCGCCGCCGGTGATGATCAGCCCGACGGTGACACCGTCACGGGCACCGATCTCGCTGAGGCCGAACAGCAGGCCGCTGAACCCGAGTGCCGCGAGCAGGACGCTCGGCCAGTGCACGGAACCGCTCACGGTCTCGCCGACGTTCTCCAGCCTGCGCAGGCCGGCGACGGCGACGAGCACCGCGACCGGCAGGATGAACACGAAGATCAGCCGCCAGGAGCCGAGCTGCAGGATGACTCCGGAGACCGCGGGGCCGAGCGCCGGCGCGCAGGACATCGCCATCGTGACGGTGCCCATCACCCGGCCGCGGGCCGACTCGGGGACGACCACCATCAGGGTCGTCATCAGCAGCGGCATCATCACCGCCGTGCCGGCGGCCTGCACGACCCGGCCGGCGAGCAGCACCGGGAAGGCGGGCGCGACCGCGCCGATGACCGTTCCGGTACAGAAGGTCGCCATGGCGACGGCGTAGGCCGTCCTGGTCGTCACCCGCTGCAGGAACCAGCCGGTCAGCGGGATTACCGCGGCCATCGTGAGCATGAAGATGGTCGACAGCCACTGCGCGGCCCGCGGCGAGATGGAGAAGTCCATCATCAGCCGGGGCACCGCGTTGATCATGATTGTCTCGTTGAGGATGACGATGAACGTGGCGACGACCAGCAGCTTGATGACCAGCGGAGTCCGCTCGGACGCGGCGATCTCCCCGGGGAGATCGGTCTCGTCGCCACGGTGGGCGGCGTCGTCCACGCGCAGCGGCACAGTCATGACAGCTCCTTGAGTTCCCGGCCCGAGGTCGGGCCGTCGGCAGGACGCGCGCACGGAAAGGCACGCGCCGATCCGTCCGAGACGGCGGCGGCACCCGTCCGGTCGACGCACCGTCCCACGCAATCGCGACGTACAGCAAACAGATTCCAGCTGACGCCGCGGGCCGCGCGGACCGCATGCCACGCGCTCCGGCCGGGACGCCGCGTCAGGTCGGTCTGGACGCGACGCCCTCGTAGGCGAAGCCGAGCCGGGCTGTTCCGCGCATCGGATGGGTCGTGGCCGACTCCAGGGTCAGCCCGGACGCCGCGACCAGCTCGTCGATGCGGCGGTCGAGATGACAGCCGCCGGCGATCCTGCCCCAGGCGGGGGTGAGCCGGTCCTGCCAGCGGGCGACGGCGGGTCGAGACGAGCGGCCGTGCTCGGTGAAGTGCAGGGAGCCGCCGGGCCGCAGCACCCGGTGGATCTCGCGCAGCGCCTGGTCGACGTCGGGGATGGTGCACAGCGTCCAGGCCGTGAGGACATGATCGACCGACGCGTCCGGCAGGGGCAGCGCCTGGCCGTCGTCGCCGATGAACTCCACCGGGCAGGGCGCGGCGGCGACGCGCCCTGCCGCGAGCCTGCGCCCGACAGCGGCAGGCTCGACCGCGAGCAGGCGCGTGACGTCCGCCGGAAGGTACGCGAGGCTGCGTCCCGAGCCGAAGCCGATCTCCAGGACCTCGCCGGACAGCCCGGCCGCGACCCGCGCCCTGGCCTCCCGCACCGGTCTGCCGAGGGCCAGATCGATGACTCTGGGCAGCACCTGGTCGTCCCACAAGCCCACTACGACTCCTCACCGACAGCACGCCGCGTGGTCCACCCCAGGTCGCACGGCGGCGCCGGCCCAGCACCCGCCGTCGAACAGGTCACCGAGCCGGCCGGCGTCGCGCGGTACCTGATCGCTGACCTCACCCACCCACGCTGGCACGCGCAGCCGGCGCGGTAAAGAAACCCGTCGGGGACGCGGCGGGTCGGCGGCCGTGGTGCCGATATCGCCCAGCGGGGTCCGGCGCCGCCGGGCTATCTCAGCCGGCAGTGGACGTGGTGGATGAGGCGGGCGATCCCGCGGTAGGGGTCGCGGGTGCCGGCGGCCCATTCGGCGTCGACGACGGCGTCCAGATCCGGGCCTGGCGGGGTGTCGCCGAGATGATCGGTGAAGATGCGGATTCCGTATCGGGCGAGCGGCCGCGTGCCGGCGGCTGTGAGGATCGCGGAGACGTTGGCCGGATCATCACCGCCCGGCGGGATCACCGCTGGCTGGCCGGCCGCTCCCGTGGACGTGGCCGACCCGGTGGAAGCCGCCGGGGTGGGCTCGCCGAGTTGCGCGGTGGTGTCCTGCCAGCGGCCCTGCAGGCCGGCACGCAGCGCGAGCGCCGGGCCGTTCTTACCGACCACGGAGATGATCCCGCCGGGTCGGGTGACCTCGACGAGGACCTCCAGCAGGGGCGCCGGCTCGGGGACGAACATGATGACGCCGTGGCAGAACGTGGCGTCCCAGCCGATGCCCACCAGGCGGGCGGCCTCGCGCCCGTCGCCTTCGACCAGCGCGACCCGCCGCCGGACAACCTCGGGGGCGTCCGCGAGCGCCCGCCGGGCCTCGACCAGCATGCCCGGGTCCGGTTCGCAGACGGTGACCTCGTATCCCCGCCGGGCGAACTCCAGCGCCTGCACGCCGTTGCCGCCGCCGATGTCCAGCAGCCGCGCGGGCGGGGGTGGCAGATGCTCGACCAGCGCCCGGGTGACCAGCCGCTGCCGGACGACACCTCGCAGCGTCGCCGTGTGCGCCACATAGTCCGCCGTCTCCGTACCGTCGACCACGCCGAGTACCTGAGGTTCACATTCGGCCGGGCGCCCGCGGCGTGGTTCAGGGCGGCGACCGGGGACCCTCGTTATCGTGCGGCGGGACGGCGGGCCACCGGTCGGCTGGTCACGGATCTCCCGGCCGGACGCCGGCGGACGGCCCCGAGTCGGGACGGAATGGTCGTGCACGGACGGGTGACGATCGCTGGCCGGGGACGGCTGCATCAGGCGGTGCTCCTTCCTCAGTACTGGGGATCTGTCCCGTTTGGCGGCGTCGCAACCTTTTCGAATCGGTCCGCGGCCTGGCCTCAGTCACCCTGGGCCACTCGAGCGCCCCCGGTGCTCTGCTGACGAGCCAGCTCCTCGAGCAGGTCGGCGGCCCGCTGCTCCCGCCCGGCGGCGTCGATCTCCGCGCGCAGGCGGCCGGCGGCGAGGGTGTAGCCGATGTCGCCGAGGACCTGGCGGACGGCGGCGCGGACGCGATCCGGTCCGGGGGTCTGGCTGCGCAGGTCGATGCCGACGCCCGAGTAGGCGACCCGGGCGTTCACCTCCCCCTTGTCCTCGGTCTTCCCCGCGCCGACGACGGGGACGCCGTGGGAGAGCGCGAGCTGGACGCCGCCGTACCCACCATTGGTGACGAACACGTCCGTGTGCGGCAGCAGGAGGTCGAAGGGGATGAACCGCGCCACCCGGGTGTTCGCCGGCACCGCGCCCAGCTCCGACGGGTCGGCGCCGCCGGTGACGGCCACGACGAGCAGGTCGTCCTCGGGGCCGAGCGCGTCGATGGCCGGCCGGAGGAGCTGGCTCGGATCGGTCGCGACCGTACCCTGGGTGACCAGGACGACGCGGCGATCCCCGGACAGGTCGTCCCACCAGTCCGGTCGCTGCCAGTGTCGATCCGTCTCCTGCCGCGGCGGGCCGACGAAGCGCACCTGGGATGGGCGATCGGTCACGGGATACTCGAACCCGGGCGTGCTGAACTGCAGATACAGCCTGGTCTCGAGGGCGAAGTCGTAGACGGCGGCGCTGGTCGGCGGAAGGCCGAAGGCCCGCCGGGCCACGTTGACCTCGGCGGTCATCCCCCGGAAGAGAATCCGCCGCGTCGCCTTGTCCAGGACACGGTTGCGCACCCGGCCGAGCGGGCCCCGCGCCGGCGACAGGCCGAATCCGAAGGGGGCCAGATCCCGGCTGGGAAATCCGAGGACGCTGATGCCGAAACCAGCGAGCGCGGGACCGCCCAGTTCCTGGACGATCGTCCCGCCGATGAATCCGGTGTCCCCGATGATGACGTCGGCGGGCTCCTTGTCCAGCAGGGCCGTCAGGTCACGGACCTGCCCGGCCACCGGCGCCGCGAAGCCGTACGTCATATCGAACTGAAGCTTTCGCAGCCCGGACAGCTCCCTGCGGTGTGGATACCGCGCGTCGAGACCATGCACGCTGTGATCATGCTGGGATTCGGTGATCGGGTGAAACGCCGCCCCCGTGCGGGCGATCTGGTCGGCGAACGCCGCACCGCCGTACCACCGCACGCCATGGCCGCGCGCGACCAGTTCCCGGGCGACCGGGATGGCCGGTGACGTGTGGCCGACAGCAGGCATGGTCGCAAACAGGAAGCGCGCCATCAGACAGCCCACGCCTTTCCCCGGTCCGGCATTCCTCCGGGCCGGTCGCCGCCTTCGGAATCGCCCTGCACAAAAAGGACTCTCGGACCATCCCCGAACGCCCAGTAAGCCATTTCCATCGCCAACTCCTTTCACTACAGGGAGGCTATACCCAATAATCCCCGATGGAATGACGTCGAGCCGACAGCCGCCCCCGCCACTGTGCCGCCATCGGCCGGCAGGCGGGCGACAGCACCGGACGGCAGCATCCGCGCCGACGGCCGCAACTACCCTCGACGAGGACGACCTCGCCCAGGCCATCGGAGACGACAGGGGCCCCACACGCGGGTTCCTGTCATGAACCAGTCAGGATGGCGGCTGTCGAGGCCGGGCCGGCGATAGTGTTCTCACCGCCATCCACGGCGATGCGTGCAGGGATTTCAGGGGGGCACCATGACAGTGGACGAAACGTCAACGGGTCTACCACGACGGGCATTCCTGGCAACCGGGATCGGGCTGGCGACCCTCACGGCGACGGCGGCGCTGTCCTCGCCCGCCGAGGCGTCCGGGGTATGGCATGCCGACTGGCGCTTCTGCAACAAGTGCTTCGGCCTGGTCCGGGCCCTCCAGCAGGTCCACAACCAGTGTCCGGCGGGCGGCCGGCACGCGATACAGGGCTGGACGTTCGGGATACCGTTCACCAACAGCACCGACCACCACTCCGGCGAGACGGCGTACCAGCAGAGCGACTGGCGGCAGTGCTCGTCGTGCGGTCTCCTTTACTACCACGACTTCCCGGGCGTCTGCGCCGGACGCGGTGGCCGGGCACATACCGGGCCCTTCCCACAGAACCTTCTCTGGCACGACCGGAACCCGGTACCCGGGAACTTCCAGGGCGCCTGGCGCTTCTGTTTCAAGTGCAGCGCACTCTATTTCGACGGATACCAGCCGAACCGGGGCGTCTGCCCGGGAAACCCGGGATGGGGCCACGCCGCCGCCGGTTACCTGTTCCAGCTGGAGGTGTACGCGTACACCTCTTGACGCGAGCCTGCGTCGCCTCGGGAGCCGCTATGGCCGGAACCCGTCGATGGCGAGTTCGAGGAGGCGGGCGGCCTGGGCGGCGCCTTCGGGGGTGTCGGGGGTGCGCCACAGGCAGCTGATGATCATGATGACATCCGCGGGGTCGAGACCAGGGCGTGTCGCGCCGGCGCGGGCACAGGCGTCGAGGAGCTGGCCGACGGCGGCGGTGACGGAGACGGAGGTCTCGCTGACGACCTCCTGCGCGGCGGCGGTGTTCAGCGCGTCGCCGAGGCCGTGCTTGAGGCGCACGTAGGCGGTGAGGGTGGTGAACCACCGCCGCAGCGCGTCCAGCGGGGCGTCGGCGTGGGCGGCGAGGACGTCCGGCACGGACCCCACAAGCCGGCCCACGTCGTGGCGGTAGACCTCCAGGATCAGCGCCTCGCGGGTCGGGAAATGCCGGTAGAGGGTGCCGGCGCCGACGCCCGCGCGCTTGGCGATCGAGTTCAGCGAGGCGTCCGGGTTCGCGGCGAGCGCGTCGTGGGCGACCTGGAGGATCGCCTCGCGGTTCCTGAGCGCGTCGGAACGCTGCGACCCGGCGTCGGGCATGGGTCCTCCTGACGTGCGAGCGGTCGCCCCTTGCCGAAGCGGAGAACTCTCCGTTACGGTGGTGCGAGTCGGGCGGAGAGTTCTCCGCTTACTGTCCTGATTATAGGAGCCCCTCCCCCATGCGCTACGTCAAGCTCGGCCGCACCGGCCTCGACGTCTCCCCGATCGCCATCGGCGCGATGACCTACGGGCAGCCCGACCACGGCCACCCCGTCTGGTCGCTCGACGAGGAGGCCAGCCGGCCCCTCATCCGGCACGCGCTGGAGGCGGGCATCAACGTCTTCGACACCGCCAACATGTACTCCTACGGCTCCAGCGAGGAGATCCTCGGCCGGGCCCTGAGGGACTACGCGAGCCGCGACGACGTCGTCATCACCACCAAGATCCGCCACGTGATGCGCCCTGGCCGGCCCAACGGCGGCGGCCTGTCCCGCAAGGCGATCATGACGGAGATCGACCACAGCCTGCGCCGCCTCGGCACCGACCACGTCGACGTCTACATGATCCACCGCCTCGACAACGAGACGCCGCTGCTGGAGACCCTCGAGGCCCTGCACGACGTGGTGAAGGCCGGCAAGGCCCGGTACCTCGGCGCCTCGTCCATGCATGCCTGGCAGTTCGCCAAGGCCCTGCATCTGCAGGAGCGCCACGGCTGGGCCAGGTTCGTCACCATGCAGGACCACTACAACCTGCTCGCCCGCGAGGAGGAGCGCGAGATGCTCCCGCTCTGCGCCGACGAGGGCGTCGCCACCATGGTGTGGAGCCCGCTGGCCCGCGGCCGCCTCGCCCGCCCCGCCGACCAGGCGAACGCCACCGAACGCGCCGCCACCGACGGCACCTTCGCCGACATGCTCTACACCCGCTCCACCGCCGACAGCGACCGCGTCATCCTCGACGAGGTCGGCACCATCGCCGACGCCCGCGGCGTCACCCGCGCCCAGATCGCCCTCGCCTGGCTGCGCCGCAACCCCGTCGTCGCCGCCCCCATCGTCGGCGCCCGCACCACCCAGCAGATCGACGACGCCGTCGCCGCCCTCGACCTCGACCTCACCGACGACGAGGCCCGCCGTCTGGAGGCCCCCTACACCCCCCGCCACGACCTCCAGGGCATCTCCGACGCCCGCGAACTCGAACGCATCAGGGCCGGCATCCCCGGCTTCGCCAACGTCTGACGGCACCGACGGCGTCCCGGCCCGCTCGACCGCGCGGAGGAGATCATGCGGAACCGTCCGAGTCCGCTCGGCGGCATTCGGCGAGAGGTTGACGGAACCGCGGGTGTGTCACCCACGTCGAGTACCGACGACGCCGGCGCGGCCACTCGGGTTCACACGGGGACGATCGGCTCCTGGATCTCGGTGACCCAGCCGTCCACGTCCTCGGGGCAGGCCAGGCTCAGTTCGCGGCTCGGCCCGGTGGTTCGGTAGCCGGCGTCCTCGATCCAGCGGGCAAGTGCCTGGTAGCTGGGCAGGCAGTCGTCCATGGAGCCCCGGTGCACCACGGTCGCCACCTGCGTGACGGCGGGCAGGTCCACGACAGCGGCGCCGGCCAGGGCCGCGGCGGCCGGTGTGCCGTCCGCGGGCAGCGCGCCGATGGGCAGGGCCGCGTGGACGACGATGTTCTCGCCATCGCCATCGGCGTGCGGGTCGGTGTAATAGGCGATGGCGGGTCCCGTCGGGGTGACACCCGCGCTCCGCAACGCCGCGCCGAGCCGCTCATACAGTCCGCGGATGACCGGGCCGATCGACAGCGGCTCCATGTTCCGCGCGACGCCGGTCAGTTCGACGACGCGCACTGCCGGCAGCGGCTTGACGGTGATTTCGATGGTGGACATGGCAGCCTCGCTTTCGATCATTCGGAGTCTCGCCTGGATGTCCGCGAGCCGGGCGGTGTCGGCCGCGATCTGGGCGCGCAGCTCGGCCTGCCGCAGCCGCAGCATGCCGCGCAGCTCTTCGGCGCCGACCCGCTCGCCGAGCAGCTCCTGCACCTGCTGCAGCCCGAAACCCAGTCCCCGCAGCGCCACGATCCGGTTCAGCCGGGTGAGCTGCGCGGCGGTGTACCAGCGGTAGCCGGTCGACGGGTCGACCTGGGCCGGGCGCAGCAGCCCGATCGCGTCGTAGTGGCGCAGCATGCGCACCGACACGCGGCCGTGCCTGGCGAAGTCTCCGATGCTGAACCTGATGCTTCCGGTCTACGGCCTCACACCGTGTCACGGTCAAGCCGTCCCCGGCGACGTCGACAGGTTCCGACGACGACATCGGTCGGTAAGGCGGGGAGCCGATGGTCGACGCCGACGTCGCCGCGCTGGTCGAGATGGTTCTCCCCGCGCTTGGCTGATGTCCCACCTGGCTGGCGGTTCCGGCCCTACGCGCGCGACAGCCGCTCGTCGAGAATCTGGACGAACACCGAGGCGACGAGGGCGACGGCGGGGTCGTCGTCGTGGGCGAGGCGACGCAGCACGTCCCGGCCGGTGGTTCCGGAGAGCTCGACCAGTGCCTGGGCCAGGCGTATCCGTACGGCGGGGTCCGCGGTGTGCGCGGCGAGCTCGTCGGCCAACGCGGTGGTGATCCGGCCCGCGTGCTCGGGGTCCTCGGACAGCCTTCCCAGCACCTCTGCCGCCTCGACGTCGTTCGTGCCCTCGACGACCATCCCGACGAGTATCGGCACCGTCGGGGTCGCCGCCACGGCAGTGGCCTCGCTGCGTCCGCCCAACGTCAGCGCGGCGTACCTGCGCACCGTCAGGTCCTGGTCCTCGAGCGCGTCCGTGAGCGCCGCGGTCGCACCGGGAGTGTCGGGCACCTCGGCGATCGCCAGAACGGCGCGCCGCCGGACGTCGACGTCGTCCGCGTGCGTGGCGGCGGCCAGCGTCGCCAGGCCATCGCCACCCGATCGGGCGAGCGCCCAGCGCAGGGCGCCGGCGACGTTGGGGTCGGCTTCGGTGAGGACCGCCTCGGCCAGGATGTCGGCGGGAACCGCCGCGCCCTCCGGGAACGTCAGGACGGCCTGTTGCCTGCGCGCGGCGCTGGGCGCGTCAAGGCCCTGCATGAGGTCGACGATGCACAGCACGTCCTGCCAGCCGGTGGGCGCCGACGCGTCGATCGCGCGCAGGCGCCGCAGCAGCTCCCGGTCGCGTTCCAGGCGGTCCTCCGTCCACCGGATGAGGTCGCTGACCAGGTCGGACGGTGCGAAGGCCGGGTCCGCCAGCACGCGTTCGACCTGCCCCAGCGAAAGGCCGAGAGAGCGCAGGCTCTCCACGTGGAAGATCCTGCGGACGTCCTCGGCGGAGTACTCGCGATACCCGCCGGCCGTGCGACCGCTGGGTCGCACCAGCCCGAGCGCGTCGTAGTGCCGCAGCACGCGGGCGCTCACCCCCGAGCGGCGGGCCACATCACCGATCAGCAATCCGAGGTCTCCACGTCAACGGTCTCCATCACCGCGATCGTCACCTCCCCGGTCCGCGGGTTCGTGTGCCGCGCGTTCGTGTCCGGCGGGTTCGTGTCCGGCGGGTTCGTGTCCGGCGCCGCCGCGGCAGCGGTCGCGGCTCGTTGCGGGCCGAGGGCGACCACGCGCCGCGCTTCGTCGATCGCCGCGTCGAACCCGGCCTCCGGGTCACGCAGGAGCGACGCGGTGGCTCGGGCGTGCGCGGCCACGGTCGGGTCGGGGTTCGCGGCGGCCCGCGCCAGGGCGGGCTCGATCACCCCGCCGAGGTCGACGAGGGCACGGCTCAGGCTCAGCTGAACCTCACGGTCGCCGCGGCCGAGCTGCACGACCAGATCGTCGACCAGATTCGGCCTGTCGTCCTCGGCGGCGAGGGCGACCGCCGCACGCCATGCGGTCCGCGCCACCTCGTCGTCGGCGTCGCGCAGCAGGTCGCGCGTGATCCAGGCCCACGCCCGCCTGTCGCCGATCTTGCTGAGGGTGTGCAGCGCCTGGCTGCGCGCCTGCGGGCGCTCGGAACCGAGCTCGCGGCGCAGCCGAGGCAGGGTGATCTCCGGCGGGAGACGGGTCAGCGCCCAGGACAGCATGTCCCGCACGAAGAAGTCGGGCTCGACCGCGCACCGCTCGACGAGCGCCGCCAGGAGACCCTGCTCGGGATCCGGGCCGGGATTCGAGCCGACCGCCAGGGCCGCCTGGAGCCGGACCGACGCATCCTCGGCGCCCAGGGCGCCGGCCACGCGGGCGTTCCACCAGGGTCCATCTGTCATGTTGATCGGAATCACCTCCAAGGCCCAGTGGACACCTTGACCTCGTGTCAAGGTAAAGGCCGACAAGCCGGCGGACCGGTCGGGCCCTCTGTCTCGGTCTCGGCTGAGACAGAGGGTCCCGGGACCGCCTCGGCACAACCATGCCCGACTCCACCGCTTCGCCCCGTGTCGATCACCATACGTCAAGTCCCCAGGCGGGGGTAACGGAGTCTATATCCGAACCATAAGGCCACGAACGATGTGAGGTTTGCCGCAGGTCGCGTATATCGATCCGGTAAACCCAGAGGGTCAACCGCGCATCAACATGCGGTCCCTTGAAGCCCAACCAGATGCTTCCATTCAACCTTCGCCACAGGCGGTCATCGTGACCGTACGTGAAATGAGCATTTTCAAAGTTGGTTTTTTTAGATTCCTTCCTGTTCCAGGACGAAGACGGCTTGGGTGAATGTGCCGA
>NZ_FZMO01000131.1 GCF_900197875.1 Frankia canadensis
GGCGGTACGGTGCGGGTGGGCGGCTCGGTGTAGCCGTGCGACGTGGTGCGAGTGGGCGACGTGGTGTGAGTGGGCGGTGTGGCGCGGGTGGGCGGTGTGGTGCGAGTGGGCGGCTCGCCCGACGTGGACGGTGCGGCGTGGGTCGGCGGCGCGGCGGCCGCGACCGCGCGGGCGAGGTCCGCCAGCTCCCCGGCCGGCTCGAGGTCCACGCGCGCGAGCCGGTCGGGACGCGGATCGCCGTCGGACCAGGACCACGCCGTCGGCGTCCACCGGTGCACCTCGACAGCGCACGGCGTCCGGCCCACGGCCACGGCGTCGACGGCGCCTGACGGGGCGGAACCGACGCCGGGCTCGCCGCCGGGGCCGACCGCGAACGCCAGGTGCCGGCCGGGCATCGCGACCACCCGGCACAGTGGGGCACACGCGGCGCCCGGGTAGCACGAGCGGACCCAGTCGGCCTGCGGATCGCCGTCGAAGGTGATCTCCCGCAGCCCCGCCCGGAGCCCGAGGCCGGTGTACTTGGCAACGGCCTCCTTCGCCGACCACAACCCGCGCACGGCGGCGCCGGTGGGCAGCCGCAGCCGTTCGTCCGCGCCGCAGAACCGGCCGGCGACCTCGGCGATCAGCGCCACCGGGGTGTCCTCGACGTCGACCGCGCAGCCGTCGGGATGGAAGCCGACGACGAGCATGCCGCGGTCGTGGGAGAGCCCGGCCCGCGCGCCCGCCGCCGCCTCGCCCGCCAGCACCGGCCGTCCGTCGGCGCTGTCCCGAAGGGGGACGTCGCCCGGTGAGGGCACGCCGAGATGCTCGGCCAGGACCGTTGCCAGCAACAGCCGCCCAAGCCGCTTGACGAGTGACTTCGGTGGTCCGTACTCACCGACGGGCGCGGCGGGCACCAGATCCGCGAACGACAGCAGATGGCACTCCAGCGGCGGGCGTCCAGCCGGCACGACGTCGTCGGGCGCGGGGGAAGCGGCGGAGATGGTGCGGGTGGCGGCGACCGGGAAGTCGGATCGCGACGCCGGCATGAAGCACCCCTCTCGACACGGCAACCAGATGTGCGGGCGGTGCCAGGCGGCATCACCGCCACCTCGAGACTGACAATCAGGCATCGACAGGTCAACGAACGGACAAATCCTTCAATCGATCCATCGCCGGTCCCAATGAGCCACCACCACGTGCTCACCCGGCGATTTACGGCGAGAATGTGATGGCCGCCATTCCCGCTGTTCATCCGACATTCTCGCCGCCGGCACCGACGGGTCGGCCGCCGTTCGACCTTTGTTTGCCGACGCACCGCCCGGACACTCCGTGATTGCGTGAACCGGCCCGAGGCCGCGGATATCGTGTGGGCATATCAAAATCGACCGATCGGAATCCCCGCCGGGGCGTTGACCTCCTTGCCCGGGGCACCGACCATCCGCTGCGGCACCACCATGCGCGCCGGCCGGCCCCGGGGCTGGCCGGCCGGCGTGAACGGCGTGGCACGGGGCGGCCCGAGGGGATGGGCGACACCGAGGTCGCCGCGGCGCGGCTCGCCCGGCCACCGGGCGGCGGCAAGGTCGCCGGCCCCGTCGACAGAAGGGTGCGGTTCGTGGACCACAACCAGATGGCGAGCCAGAACGGCGCGGCCTCGTCCGCCGGAGCCGAGATGGCCGCCGAAGCCGAGATGGCCGCCGCAACCGAGACCGCCGGCGGCGCCGATGCTCACCTCACGGTGGCCGCGGTGGCCGCGGTGACGGGCTCGGCCCCGGCGACGGACGCGGGCGATGCCAGCGAGATCGATCGGCGTATCGCCGACCTGCGCGCCCTGCTGGAGCAGGGCCTGAGCGAGGGCGTCGGCGTCGGCCACTCGCTCGGCATCCACCTCGGCACCCTCGAGGTCGGCCGGACGGTCTGGACCCTGCAGCCCTCACCGGCGACCGCGAACGCCATGTTCACCGTGCACGGCGGAGTCCTGGCCACCCTGATGGACACGGCCATGGGCAGCGCCGTCTACACCGCGCTCCCGCCCGAGACCTACTACACGACCCTCGAACTCAAGGTGAACTTCGTCCGCTCGGTGAGTCTCACCGCCGACCTGCTCACCTGCGAGGCCCGCACCATCCACGTCGGCCGCCGCACCGCCACCGCCGAGGGCACCGTCACCGGCACCGACGGCAAACTCATCGCCCACGGCACCTGCACCTGCCTGCTCACCCCCGCCTCCTCCGCCTGAAGCTCGTCGACCAGTGCGGCTCCGGCCTGCGACCTCATGCACAGCGACCCAACAACCGCGTTCCATGATCATCTCTGCTGCCGGCATCGACCAGAGCGCCGAGGATGGGACGGACTTCCCGTGGGTGGGAGGCGCCTGCGGGGGACAGCGGCACCGTGTCGCGAACTCGCGGCTACCCGTTCGTTTTGCCCCGGATTTCGCGACACGGGCCGCCGTGACGTTGCCAGAACACTGCCACGGCGAGTCGCGGCCGCCATCTGGATTCCTCTTTTGCCAGTACAGCGCCATTGCTTGCCAGTACAGCGACTTTTCGCACAGCTTCAGGGTGAGCTGTGGATCCCGTCAGATGTCGATAAGTTCCGACGCTCGTGTTCGACAATCCGGCCGGAATCCGGCCGGCGCCGCCACCGGTTCCGGATCCCGATCTCCGGCGCCGCAGTCCGGCACGATCAGGTATGTCTGGGAGTGGAGATCACGCTACCCACCGCCCCACCATCCGATGTTTGAGGATCGTTCACGTGAACCGACTTTCGCGGATCCGATCCAGCTGGACACTTACTGTCATGACGCGAATCCGTCGCACGGTTCTGGCGGCCTCGGCCGCAGTGGCCCTTGTCTGCGCAACGGGTACCGCTGCGGGTGCCGCGGCAACCGCTCCGGGCGCTGTCGCCTTCCCCGTCCCCGCGAACGTCAGCCCTGCCGCGTCGTCGGGGCCGTCGAGCCGGCTCTGCCCGCCGGCGGCGGTGGCGGTGGGGTTCAGTGACGGGCTGGACAAGGTGTCGTTCGACGGCGTGACGGTCGGGGGGCTGTCGGGAATCACCCCTGATCGGCGTGGTGGTGGGTATGTGGCCGTCGAGGATCACAGCAACAATGATCCGGCGCGGTTGTTCTTTCTGCGCGACCCGGCGCATCCGCGGGTGACGGGCATGCTCGTCCTGCGCCACCCGGACGGCACGCCGTACGACGCGAACGGCTTCGACGGCGAGGGAATCGCGGTTCTGCCCGACGGACGGTTTCTGATCAGCTCGGAGAACGAGCCGTCGATCCGGGTGTTCGGCCGGGACGGGACGCAGGCCGCGCAGCTTGACGTGCCGAAGCGGTTCGCCGTCGCGCCGGCCGGTGAGGCGAGCGCGAACGCGACGCTGGAGGGGCTGTCGATCTCGCCGTCCGGGCGGTACGTGTACGCGGCGATGGAGGGAACGCTGTCGGGGGACGTCCCGGCGGGCGGCGGTGAGGGCCGGTTCCGCCGGATCCTGGTCTACACCGCCGACCGCGCCGCGCCGGGTGGGTTCCGGCTCGTCCGTCAGATCGGCTATCAGGTCGACGCGGGCAACCGGATCGCCGAGGTCGCGGCGTACGACGACGGGCGGTCCGTCGTCCTGGAGGCGGCGTTCACGGCGGACGTAGGCAACACGGTGACCCTCTACGCCGTCACCGGCGCTGACCGGGCGCCCGACGTCAGCGGGGTCGCGAACCTGTCCGCCGCCCCGGCCGGCGACATCGTCGCCAAGAAGCAGGTGGCCGACCTGGTCCGCTGCCCGACGCTCGGCGCGACCGCCAAGGAGCCGCAGCGCAACCCTCTGCTCGACAACTACGAGGGGCTCGCCATCGCCGCCCCCGCCGGCCACGGCCCGGCGTCGCTGCTGCTCATCAGCGACGACAATTTCAACCCCACCCAGATCACCCGCCTGCTCAGGCTCACCGCCGTCCTCCCCTGACGCGCCGACGGACGAGGGGCGGGCCCGATCGGGCATCCAAGGCCCTCGGTGGGGGCTCGGGTGAGGGCTGCGCGGACCGCCCGAACGGGGATGCCAGGCCCGTCCGTCGAAGGTGCCGGCGAGCGGCGTCACGGCCGGGCCGCGCGGCCTCGTCCACCACCGTCCACCAGGATGTTCGCGGCGCGATGCGCGGCCCTCGGGCTTCTGCCGGACACCGTGGCGACCCTGCCCGGGGGAGCGCCCCCGGGCAGGGACACGGCGTAGGTCAACCGGTGCCGGTGCCAAGGTCCCGCCAGAAAGCTCCGACGGTCCCGGTGGGTTCGTCACTACCCGCGATGCAGAGTCGTGCGTGACGATCCGTCGGTGACCGACCTTGAGGAGCCAGCGTGCCCATCTGGCACATCCGTCCCTACGAGACCGTCGACTACGCGGCGACCGTGCGCCTGCTCGAGGAGGTGCGCAGCTCGCCGGGCGGTCCGCCGATCAACCTGACCGACACCGTGCTGGCCCTGCGGCACGAACCGCCCGACACCGAGTCGCCGGCGGTGGTCGCGATCGCCGGCGAGCACATCGTGGGGGCGGCCGTCGGGCGCAAGGAGGGCGGCAGGGGCCGGGTGCTCACCGTCGCGATCGCGCCGGCGTGGCGGCACCACGGCATCGGGTCGGGTCTGCTGCAGAGCGTCGAGAACCAGCTGCTGCACGTCGGCTGCCGCCAGATCACCACGCTGATCACGCCGGGCCAGTCGGACGAGGAGGCGTTCCTCAACCGCGGGTTCGCGGCGACCGGGCAGATGGTCTACGACAAGCAGATCCCGCTGCGCCCGGCGGACGTGTCCACCGTCGAGCGCTGGGGCGGCGCGCTGCTGAGCACGTCGGAGTGGTCGAACCTCGCCGGGATGGAGGAGGAGCGCTCGCTCATCGAGAAGCGGCTGCTGCTGCCGGTGCGCGAACGCGAGCTCGCCGAGGCGTATGGGGTGGTCATCCCGACGGCGATGCTGCTGTTCGGGCCGCCGGGGACGGGCAAGACGTCGTTCGCGCGGGCGGTGGCGGCGCGCCTCGAGTGGCCGTTCGTGGAGCTGCTGCCGTCGCGGCTGGCGTCGGGCGGCAGCGGGCTGGCCGCGGAGCTGCGTTCGGCGATCAACGCTCTGATGGGCGTCGAGCGGGTCGTCGTGTTCATCGACGAGGTGGACGAGATCGCGCAGTCGCGGGAGACCCGGCCGGAGAACCAGTCGGTCGTCAACGAGCTGCTTAAGGCGATCCCGCTGTTCCGCGGGGTGCAGGGACGGCTGCTGATCTGCGCGACGAACGCGGTGTCCGCGCTCGACCCGGCGTTCGTGCGGCCCGGACGGTTCGACCTCGTGCTCCCCGTCGGCCCGCCGGACGCGACCGGACGGCGGGTGCTGCTGGCCGGGCTGCTCGACCGGGTCGCGAACAAGGCGAAGATCGACCTTGACGCGGTGGTCGCCGCGACCGACCTGTTCACCCCCGCCGACCTCACCGCTGTCGTGCAGCGCTCCGCCGCCGCGGCCTTCCACCGGGCGACCGACGGCGGCTTCGAGCCCGGCAAGCCCGACTCCGACGCGGCCGGCCCCGGCCACGCCGATCCCGCCGCGTCGCCGCTGCGCACCGAGGACCTGATCGACGCGGCGCGGCAGGCCCGTCCAACCATCAGCCTCACCGAGCTCGACCGGTTCCGCCGCGACGCGGAGGCCTTCACCCGGATCTGACGGCCCACGCCCGTCGCTGTTCCCGGCCGCCGTGGGCCCTGGCCCCGGCCGCCGGGATCAGCACTATCGGACCTTTTAGGACGTTTCGTGCCTACTTTTCGCGATTTTGCCTGGTAGCGGCCCTGGCCGCGTAAGAATGATGATCGGCACCGACGACACGGCCTTCTCCGCACGCTGCAGATGGGGTACCCCACCATGACTGTCGGAACACGCGCGCTCTACATCGTCGTCTGCGGTGGGGGATATCCCGCTGGCGACCTCCCAGCCTTCGTCCGCCAGGCGGCCACGGCCGACTGGGACATCCGTGTCGTCGCGACTCCGTCCTCACTGAAGTTCATCGACACCGCGCTGCTCGCGAACCTCAGCGGGCATCCGGTGCGCAGCGAGTACGTCCTCGTCGAGGACGACGACGAGGAACGCCCGATCCCCGACGCGGTCGTGGTCGCTCCGGCGACGTTCAACACGGTCAACAAGTTTGCCACCGGTATCTCCGACACCCTGGCGCTCAGCCTGCTGAACGAGACAATCGGCTCGGGTATCCCCATCATCGTCGCGCTGCCGCCGAACCCGACCCACGCCAAGCACCCGGCGTTCCTCGCGAACATCGCCACCCTGCGCTCCTGGGGCGTCGAGGTGATCTTCGACTACGAGGGCGTCGTCCTCGAGAACGTCCCCGACATCGAGGCGTGGAAGGCCATGTTCCCCTGGCAGAAGACCTTCGACGCCCTGGAGGCCACCAAGAAGCCCTGACCCGCCCGCCACCGCCTACCGGGGTCCGAATTCCGGATTGTGGTCGGGTCCGGTATCCGGTGCCGGATCCGGATGGGCCGGCCGGGATTGCAGCGGGTCCGGGTTTGGGACGGGCTGGGCTGGTGGCGGGGAGCTGGCCAGCCGATCGCGTATCTCAGCCAGGCGCCGCCCGGTCTGGCCGGGTTCGGCCAGCAGGTCGGCGGTGGGGGCGGTGCTGCTGGTCCAAGGGTGCGCCAGATGCGGTCGGGCGAGGTCCACGACGGCGCCCACCGCCTCCCGTTCGTCCTGGGTTCTGGCATGGGCGTGCAGCTGACGTGCGGCAGTGGTGAACCGGGCGGTCTCCTGAGGTGTCCAAAGCCGGGTACGTTCGGTGTGGACTACTTCGGCGGCCCGCGGAGGTTCACGCCAGCTGCCGTCGGGTTGGCGGCTGTTGTGGTAAATGACGGCGTTCCCTCGAAGGACCACGCTGGTGACGTCGACCGGAACGGTGCCGGCGTCGATCGCCTGGGCCTCCCGCTGGATGCCGGCGTAGGAGGCGTCGTGGACGGCCGGGTCGATCGGTCGGCCGTGACCGTGGGTGGCCACCTGCTGCCAGTACCGGTCGAGGACCCCGAGCCGACTCCACGCAGCGGGTACGGCGAGGAAGAGCACCTCGACGCGGTAGCCGCCAGCGGCGAACCGCCGCGCCGGTTGCTCAAACTCGTCCGGCAGCCGCATCGCCGACTCCATGATGACGTCGACGCGCTCGTTGATCGCCCACTCCTGGGCCTTCTCCATCCACCGGCGGCCGTCGATACTGGTGTATGCGCCGGCGGTGGTGTCGTCGGCCGCCATGAGCGCGGGGTATCGCGGATGGTAGGGCTTGAGCACGTCAAGGTCGATGCTGATCGCGCCGCCGCGCTGGTCAAGGGCGCGACGGGCCATCAGCGAGGTGTTGGTCTTGCCTGCGCCGGTCTGCCCCGCGACGAAGACGACCACCGGGGTGGCCTGTGCCGGCCTGCCGCCGTACTCGCGCGGGACGATCGCCGCGCGGAAGATCTCCTCGTTGTCGGCGTCGGAAAGCAGATAACGGGTGCGGTCGACCTCAGCCACGGAACTGCCGCAGGTAGGCAAGTGCCTCGGCGGCGGCCTGGCGGGTCTCGTCGATGAACGCGGGATCGGTGGGGCGCAGCGCGCGACGCCGGGCGATGAAGGCCGTCTGCTGGGCCTCCCACGCGGCCACGTCGGTGGCCGAGTAGGCGGCACGGTTGTGCCGGGCCTGCCACAACAGGGCGGCGTAGCCACCAACGACCTGGTTGACCTCCTCGACCGCGATCTCACAGCGGGCCGCGACAACATCGTCCCACTCGAACGGTTCAAGTCCGCCCAGAACACCATCCCGCTCGTCGGTCATGTCTCCATCATCCCCTACTGCTCTGGTCGCGGCTGCGATCTGCGGATCGACGAAGACTCAAACTCGTTTTCGTCCTGGATCGGCGTCTACACGTTCTCCCTTTTTTCTGTCTGCCTCTCAGCTCAGGGGGCTTGGTCCTTCCACGCCGACGCCCGGATCCATATCCGGACCCGGAAAGGGATGTTCGCGTGGAGGTACGGGTCCCTGCTCTGGCATCGGCTCGGGGGCTGTCTGTGCAAGCCGGTGCTTCAGATCTGCGATCCGGCCGGAGACGCTCCGCTCGGGTGCTGAGACCGGGTCTGCAGCAGGCCGGTAGTAAACGACTTCTTCTGATCGCCGACTCAGGATCGTCGTCTCCCCGGTGGGCCCGATTTTGATGATGTTGCCTTTGGTGACAGCCTCGAGACCACCGTCGGGCTGGCGGTTGATGTAGTCGTCGCGGGGTGGGTACATGCGGCCGTCGAACTTGAGCCCCGGATTGGGGTCGCGGGGCACACCGCTGTATTCGTCCTCGACGGCGTCCAGGGTGGTGTTGAGCTGAGTCAGTGCTTCCTGCGCGCTGGCCGGCGGCGGCAATTCATCCAACCGGTGGTAGACGATTTGCAGACGCTCGTGCAGAGGCAGAGGCAGAGGATGGGGCGTACTCATGCTCTGTCTGCTCCCGGTCACCGACTGGTGCGGAAGGCGTCGCGGATGAGAGTGAAGGCTGCTTCGGCGGAGGCAACGATATGTTCGTAGCCGGTGAACGCCTGCTCGGGGGATGGATCGACGGACACCCCCCATTCCGCTGCGCCGGGCCTGCCGGCGATGGCTGCGTGACGGTCGGCTGCCCGGACGTCGATCACGACCGCCCCGGACGGGAATGACTCGATCGTCGTGGCGATGTCCTCGCCGAGGATCGAGCGGGCCAAGGCCGCGTAGTCGACCACGTTGGGCTCCTTCTCAGCCGCGTTCACGGGGTGACGTGCAGGTCGACGGCACGCCCGTCGGGATCACGAAGGACGTGGTCACCTGGGGGAAAAACAGTTCCGAGGCTGGCGTGGGAGACGGTCAGGCCTACCCTGGCCCGCCCGGTCGCTGGGCCGGAACCCGCCGGGTAGAGCTCGAGGACGGCACCCCCGGCCAGGACCGCGGCATAGTGCTCCGGACCGGCTCCATGGCGTTCACGCTCGAACGCCAAACCGAGATTCCGGTAGAAATCATGGGATAACGGCAGGTCGGAACAGTAAAGGACAAGCAGGCTTATCTGAGCCAGGGGCGGCGATTCATTGTTCATGGCGATTCCGTCTCAGAGATCCCTACGGCTGACGCATGGGGTGGTGCTCAGCTTCCGGCCGCCGCAGCCGTTGTGGCTCTGGTGCTTTGCCGGGCGACGAACGCAGCAAAGTCGCTGTCGTCGTGGATTGGTCCCACGCCGTGTTCCTTGTGGGTGCCGGCGCCGCAGCGGGGGGATCGTCGGGCAAAGCGGGCCCGGGCGCGGGCGAGCCAGTCGAGCCAACGGACGGGGTCGTCGGGGCGGTCGTCATGGTAGGCGGCCTGCCAGGCAAGCCAGAGTCCGGTGAGTTCCTCGACGAGGTCGCCGTGCCGGTACCAGCAGGGTGGGATGTCGTCGATGCGGAAGCGTTCGGTCAGCCAGCGCACCCAGTCGCCGAACTCCTGCCAGGTGGAGCGTAGCCGGTCGGGGTCGAGGTTCTCCCAGCGAAACGGCGTCCCGGGCCGGTCCGTCCTGTGGGTAGTGCGCCGGGCGCCCTGTTCTTCCAGGGCCAGCACACGGTCGACGAGTTGGGAGACGACGTCGAGGAGTTCGTCCATCTGGCCGCGGGCGGGGGCGGTCATGGGCTGGTCCGTTCATGGGGGTAGTAGGCGTCGTGGTCGGCGCGGAGTTGTGCGCCGTCGCGGCGCCGGTCGACCTGTTGGAGGCGGATCCAAGTCGGGGGTGCTGAGCGTGGGAGGAGCAGGGCGTTGCCGAGGGGGGCGTTGCGGATCTCGTCGGGTTCGAGGACCCGGCGGCGTCGAAGGCTGGTGCTGACCTGGTCGGGTCCGGAGGCGGCGGCGCCGAGCAGGCCGCCGCGGGTGTAGACGGAGGCGGTGGGTTCGTCGTATTCGCCGGCGGTCTTGGAGAGGTCCTCGAGGTCGCGGACGTCGGAGACGCCGGGCAGGATCAGTTTGTAGGTGGCGGCGTCCCACATGGCCTTGGCCGCGTGTTCGCCCCAGGAGCGGCGGGCCTGGTTCAGGGACTGCAGAACGGCCATGAGGAACACCCCGGAGCCGCCGCCGTAGCTGAACAGGTCGGGCAGGCGGGGTAGGGCGGCGATGTTGGCGGCCTCGTCGAGCATGAGGCCGAGGGGTGGGGTGAGCCGCCCGCCCGGGGAGGTGGCGGCGCGTTGCAGGCCGATCTCGATGATCTCGTCGACGAGCAGGGCGGTGAGCGGGCCGATGGTCTCCTGGGAGGCGGGGGTGCCCTGGATGTGGACGGTGCCTCCGGCGAGCAGCCGGGCGGGGTCGAAGCCGGTGCCAGCGGGCGGGCAGGCGGCGTCGAGGACGATGGGGTCCCACAGGGAGGCCAGGGCGAGGCGGACACCGAAGAAGATGTTGGCCTGCATCCGCGGGTCCTCGGTGGAGTAGCGGGCGAGGGATTCCGCCCAGGCCTGAGTGGCCAGGCCCGCGCGGCGGATGGCGGTGACGGGGGTGGGGTCGGCGGGGTCCGAGGACCAGGCAAGCACGTCGCGCATGGATGCTCCGGCGAGGGCGGCGGCGTGCAGGTAGGCGGCGAGGACGATGGCGGAGACCTGCCGCCAGTCGGAACCGTTCTCGGTGCCGGCGCCGATCTGGGCGGAGGAGGCGAGGACCTGGCCGCGGCGCAGGGCGGTGGAGGGGTCGTCGGCGCCGGCGGTGGGATCCCAGCGCAGCGGCTCGCCGACGGGCGGGG
>NZ_FZMO01000456.1 GCF_900197875.1 Frankia canadensis
CGCCACCAGCCTCGCCTGGGGCTACTGGCAACAAACCAGCACCATGACCGAACAGCTCAACCAGGGCGACGTGGCAAGAATGCAGCGGCAGGGCATCGTGCCGATGTCAGACGAACACGGCCTCGCTCTGTTCGACAGCGTTCTGGCCGCCGGTCGGAAAGCGCAGCGCGCGACCTGGGTGACGGCGCAGCTCGACCTGGCCGCGCTACGGGCCCAGGCGACGCGGTCACCGGTGCCCACCGTGCTGCGGGGTCTCGTGCCACCGCCGCCGCGACGCGCCGCGGCGGCCAGGGACGACGCGCACCAGGACTCCCTCGCCCGCCAGCTTGCCCCGCTGACCCCCGCCGAGCGGGAGGCCTCCCTGCTGGAGCTGGTGCGCGGCCAGGTGGCCGACGTGCTCGGACACGCCAGCCCGCTCGCCGTGGAGCCCGACCGGTCGTTCCGGGAGGTCGGATTCGACTCGCTGACCGCGGTCGACCTGCGCAACCGGCTGAACGCCGCGACCGGTCTACGGCTGACGGCCACCCTGGCCTTCGACTACCCGACGCCGGCCGTGCTCGCCCGGCACCTCGGCCAGGAGCTCGGTGGGGCACCGGCGGCGACCGTGACGACCCCGCAGGCCGCCGCCTTCGACAACGAGCCGATCGCGGTGGTGGGGATCGCGTGCCGTTTCCCGGGGGGTATCGCCTCGCCGGAGGATCTGTGGCGGCTGGTCGAGGCCGGCGAGGAAGCCATCGGCGCTTTCCCCACCGACCGGGGCTGGGATCTGGACTCCCTGTTCCATCCCGACCCTGACCATTTCGGCACCTCCTATGCCCGGGCGGGAGGGTTCCTGACCGACGTGGGTGGTTTCGACGCCGAGTTCTTCGGGATCAGCCCGCGCGAGGCGCTCGCGATGGACCCGCAGCAGCGGCTTCTGCTCGAAACCAGCTGGGAGGCCATCGAGCACGCCGGCATCAACCCCGACACGCTCCGCGGAACCCCGACCGGTGTCTTCAGCGGAATGATGTACCACGACTACGCCGCCCGGCTGAACACCACGCCCACGGATCTCGAGGGCTATATCGGCACGGGCAACAGCGGAAGCGTCACCTCCGGTCGGGTGTCGTATGTGTTCGGGTTCGAGGGGCCCGCGGTCACCATCGACACCGCCTGCTCCTCCTCCC
>NZ_FZMO01000087.1 GCF_900197875.1 Frankia canadensis
GAAGGCGGACCTGCTCGCCTTCACCACCTATCCGCGGGAGATCTGGCGGCAGATCTGGTCGTCGAACCCGCAGGAACGGCTGAACAAGGAGATTCGCCGGCGGACCGACGTCGTCGGTATCTTCCCCGACCGTGGCGCCATCATACGTCTCGTCGGCGCGGTCCTCGCCGAGCAACACGACGAGTGGATCGAAACCCACCGCTACTTCGGCCTGGAAATCCTCGCGAAAGTCGACGCGAGAGACACGCCGCCCGACACACCCGGGATCAGCGTGACACCAGAAGCACTCACCGCATAAACTAAACCAAGGATCACGCGGAGTCACCCTCCGTACACCACGCCACCGGACGTGACCGAACTGGTTGCCGGTGGCGTGGAAGCCGAGTTTGGTCGCGACCCGGATCGATGCCGCGTTGTCAGGGTGGATCAGGGAGACGACACGGTCTGCTCCGATAGGTTAGAACGGCGTGGCCGGCTTCGGTGGCGAGGCCCTGGTTCCAGCGGTCGCGGCGGATCGTCCAGGCGGCTTCGATGCCGGGCCATCCGGGTTCTTCGTACAGGCCGGCGCGGCCGACGAACTTCCCGCTGGTCCGGTCTTCGAGGGCCCACATGCCGAAGCCGCGCAGGTGCCAGTGTCCGGTGAGGGCGGCTTCCATGTCCCAGACGGCGTTTTCGGTTCGGGGGCTGCCGGTGTAGCGGGACATCTCCGGGTCGGCGGCGATCGCGGTGTAGGGGGCGACGTCGCGGGCCTGCCAGCAGCGCAGGAGGAGCCGCCGGGTGATCACCGTGGGGATGGTGATGGTGGTGGACTTACCGAAGCGCAGCGCGGTCATACGACCGCCGCAGCGCCAGGAGGGGCCGGACGTGGTGGAGGCGTTCCCGCACGTCCGCGATCATGGGTAGGGCCGTGTAGGGGCTGAGCATTGATCTGGCGAGACTCAGACCGAGGTGCGCCGGTGGGCAGGTCGGGCGTGGAGAGCGGGGCGATGGCCTCGGTGCCCCAACGGTAGGTTCGGCCGTGACGGTACAGCTGTACCAGGTGTAGGTCTTCCACCTGGATTTCGATCGGCGGTAGATCGCGTAGAGCGGCGATCTGGCGGATGATCGGCGTGGTGGGAACGTCGCGGTTGCAGTAGGCGATGCCGATGTGCGGGCGAAATCGCCGTGGGGCGTCGGGTAGCCCGCATGCGGCTGCTGCCTGGTCGAGGATGCCGCGGAGTTCGATCAGCTGTTCCCAGGGGGTGACGGTGAAGCGGATCGCGCCACGCGACCCGGCCAGCGGGCCGACCCGCAGCGGGAATGCCGGCAGATGCCGGCATTGGTCGGACACCTGCCGGTTGATCGCGGCGACGGTGGCGGTGTCGATCTCGTCGGTGAATGCGAGCCGGCGCAGGGTCAGGTGAAGCCCGTCGGCGGGGACGGGGTCGAGGTAGTCGGCCGTGCGTAGCTGCTCCTGGCAGGTCGCGGCGAGGTCGCGTAGGGCGGGGCTGTCAAAGGTCAGGAACCAGTGGAAGCTGCGCCGGCCCGGGGTCCAGCCGGGCCGGTCCCAGTGATCGGTCATCCTGTCCTGGGTTCGGAAGCGTTCCCAGTCGTCGCGGACCGGATCGCTCACCGTAGCGGCCGGCGGCTGAGGGTCTGGGTGATCTCTGCGAGGTCGGCGACGGCGGGTAGGGAGCGCCAGGGTGTGGTGCGGCGGGCGAGTTCCCGGCCGCGTTGGCGGATTGATTCGATGGGCTGGGTGCCGGCGCGGGTGAGTGCCTCGATGCCGAGTTTCGCGCCGTGCTCGGGGTCGGCGTCGTCGCCGGTCGCTAGGGCCGTGGCAACGTCGAGGGAGATGAGGACGTCGCTCCAGGGGGAGCGGTCGACGCCTGCCATGGCGGTGGCGGTCTGGGCGTAGCTCTGCACGAGAGCCGTGTCCCCGACGGCGAGGTGAGCGGTTGCGGCGTTCGCCGCGATCCGCGCCAGGCTGTAGACGCCGAAGGATGTGCACGGTGTCATGCCCGCGGGAAGCTCGGCGTTCCCGGCGAGTTGGAAGGCGCGGCCGACAGCCTCCCGTACTCCGTCGCGGTCGCCGAGATGGCCCAGCGCGCGGGCTTCGCCGTTGACGGCCAGACGGATGGCCTGCGGCCCGCCCGCGGCGTAGGTCTGCCCCTCACGTGCCAGGTCCCGCGCTCGTCGGTAGTCGCCGGCGTAGTAGGCGCACAGGCTTTCCGTACCGCGCACCCAGGCTGCCAGGTTGTCGTCCTCGGCTACCCGCGCGAGGGTGAACGCCTCCGCGCAATACGCTCGCGCGAGCCGGAAATCGCCGAGGTTCACCGCCATGTATCCGGCCAGCCCTGACAGCCGGCAGGCGACACGGAGGAGGCGTTGGCGGGCTCGGGCCGGCTGCCATCCCTCGATGAGGGTCTGCACTTCGTTCCGCTGCCGCACGATCAGGGGCATCAGCGCGGCCGGGCCGCGAGCTTCGTAGGACTCGACACAGTCTTCGACGACGTCGTCTAGGTAGTCCAGGAACGAGGAAGGGACCGTCGGCGTCGCGAAATACCGCAGCCGGACACCCACCTCCACCAGTTCCGTCTGCCGGTCATACCCACGGTCCTGCGGCGCACTCCCGGACGATCCACCACCCGCAGCGTCTCCCGCGGTGCCTATCGCTTCAACCATCGCTCCTCGTTGCGGTGCAGGGTTTGTCGATGCTGGCAGCTCCTGACGTTCAGGAGCTGGCTGGATCGCGTCTTCCGGCGAGAAGAGCGTCCTGATCCACGCGCCGTCTCCCACTGTTACTCCCGCGGCGGCGGGACGTCCACCACGGGAAAGGTTCACCTCGACTGCCGTCACGGCACGTCCCAGGGCCGAGTCTGGTGGTGATGCCAACGGCGCCTGCGGGTTGACGGCTGGCTGGGGCGCGTCGTCTGCGGGGATGATCGCGCCGATGTTACGGGCTCTGCGCTCCCGGTCTGCCCGTTCCCGCAGGGCGAGGACTCTACCGTCGGCGTTCAACGCGGGATCAAGCTTTGCCGCGAGATCGATCGAGGGGACTTCCCGGCCGTTGACAGCGCGAGACACCTGCTGACGGGGCGAACCGATCGTCTCGGCGAGTCTGGTGATGTTCGTATTGGCCTCGACGATGAGGTGCTTGAGGAGCGTGCTGAGTTCCAGAAGCGCCTCTGTGGGCTCAGGTGCCGGCTCAGGTGGCATGGCCCGTCGTCCTCCCCTCCGGGGCGCACCCGGCTCGGTGCGCACTCGGTGCGGTACGAGTGCGGCGCCGGTGCGGTGCGAGTGCGGTCCCGGTGCGGTGTCGGTGCGCACTCGGTGCGCGTGCGCGCGGAAATTTCATTCTGTGGCAACTCGGTGTCCGAGTGTGTCATGGCTCTACCAGCGCGTATGCGCGTGCATCGGATCTCGCGAGGAGTGTTAGTGCTACCGGACCCGTCTACCCCGACCCCGACCGGCGAGGGAGAGTCCGCGGCCGGTTGCGAGGAGCTGCCGTCTCTGCCGATCCGGGTGCCCGGGGAAGCCCTGACGCGGCGTCGGCAACGACACGGGCGGGGTGACGTCGCGGGAGCCCCGACTGTCGCGGACACCCTGGTCCCCTGGCTGCTCTCCACGGGGCGGGAACGGTCGGAGAGCTAGGCACCACCGAGCCGCCGGCTCACTGCCGGAGGCGCCATGCCCCTCCCCGCCTGCGGTGCCGACCGGCAATTCCCCAACCGCGGGCGGGGAGGTTCCACCGTCCGACTCTCTTCCCACCAACATGATCGGAACCTGTCTATGCCTCCCTACTACGAGTCCGCTCCGCACCGGGGTGGGCTGCTGGACCTGGCGCCGCGGAGCACGGCGCCGACCGATCTGATCGGCCGGCTGCTCAACGAGGCCGACCGGGTCGGCCTGACCGACGAGCAGATCCGGATGCTGCTGCGGGTGCAGCGTGACTACCGGGCGGGCCAGCGTGCGCTCGAGGCCGAGTTGGCGTTGGCCGCGCACGAGGTGCGGCTGACCCCGGAGGCGCTGGCCGGTCGTGCGCCCCCTGACCGAATGGCTCCTCCGCCACCCAGGATCCACGTCCGGTGTCGAAAGCCGATCGACCCTAGTCTGTTGGTGCGGGAATCTCCATACTGACGCAGCGAAACCCGGTGTCGTCGTCCAGCATGCCGGTCGATGCGTCGTTGAAACGTGAGGGCTCTGCTCGGCGAAAAGGACTGGTGAAGGCGCTGCCCTTCAGCCCACGGCGTCCGGGCTCGGTTTCGGTGGAGAGCCATTCCCAGGTGTTGCCGCACATGTCGTATGTCCCGTAGGGGCTCACACCACTGTGGTAGCGGTCCACCGGGGTCGTGGAGCCGATGCCGGACTCTCGGAAATTCCCTTTTGCTGTTGTCTCCGAATTTCCCCACGGATATCTCGTGCCGTACGGGCCGCGAGCGCACTTCTCCCACTGACGATCCGTGGGAAGAATTTTTCCGGCCCAGTCGGCGTAGGTCGCCGCGTCGTGCCAGGTGACCCAGACCACCGGGTGGCGGGCGAGATCCGGCGGGCATTCACCCGCGGGCCAGTGTCTGGGGGGTCGGTGTCCCGAGGAGGCGATGAAGCGCGCGTAGTCAGAGTTCGTCACTGGATGCGCATCCATCCAATATGAGGGAATCCACAGCTTCTCGCCGGCAGCCCCCGACATGAACTCACCCTCGCCGACGTGGATCATGAGCTTGCCGTCCACGGGGTGGCGTGTCTGGCTGGTGTCGGCCTCGTCAACAGGAGCGATGTCATGAGTGCTGGGGGTGCTGGTGGTGACCGATCCGATGAGAGAGACGAATCGGTCTCGCACCTCGGGAGGGGAGCGCCGCAGAACCGTATCCAAAGCCTCCTGGTTCACCGGGCGAGGGATAATGCTTTCGCGACCCGCCTCCCACTTGGAGACCGTGCGTTCGGCGACCCCCAGATGATGCGCGAACGCGGTAATGCTCATGCGCCTGGCTTCGCGAAGTGCCCGGATTTCGCGTCCAGTCCAACGGATGATGGTGGTCATGGCGGCTTGGGTTACCCCAGCGAATCCAGTTGCACCGCCGCGTATGCGGCGCGTAGCACCTCGTAGATCGGGTGATCCACCTGAAACTCGACTTTGTCGATCGCGCGGATCGGCCGGATCCCGATCGAGGTATTGGTTGCAAACGCGGCCTGAAATGCATCGAGTGCGTCGACGTACACCGGTACAGTCTTGTGGGGCTGGCGTTGCTGGAGGAGGGTCATAGTGACTCCCGGAAGTACCTCGCCATCCGGCCAGACGACACTCTGTCCGTCGTACAGGCCAATATTCCAGGTCGGCCCTTCGAGAACCTGTTCCCTGCTGACCAGCAGTGCATCGTCGTAGCCGGCGAGTTGAGCAGCCCGGCGCTCACGCAGCGGGCCGAACAGCCCCACGTGCTTGACAGCGGGTAGATCGCGGCGGTACTGCCGGCTTCCCAGACGCAGCGGTGGAAGTGCCGCAGCCGCGGCGGGACGGAACGTGATCCCGATACGCGGCGTCAAGGTCGCACCGGGATGCCCCAGGTCGAGGCTGGGATCGAAAACGGTGACCCGAACGACGAACGCTCCCGACCGGCCCCGAACAGCATCGGCAACCAGTCTCCGCACCCGGTCTGGATCCAGGTCCGCGGCGAACAGCGCGCGGCAGTCCCGGACGAGCCGCTCCAGGTGCAGAGACAGGCCGCGTACCCGCCCGTCCTCGACGCGCATGGAGGTGAAGTGGCCGTAGTTGGTGAGGCCCAGCGCCTGGACAACGTCGGGCGGGGCAGGCTGACCGTCAAGCTCCATGACCTTGGAGTCTGCCAGCACGTGTGACCGGACGTTGACACTCCCGGCATCAACCGGGCGCGAAGTGCAGTGAAAGGGCAGGGGAAGGTCAGTACTCGGCCCTGTACCACCTGGCAGTCCTACGTCACGATTGTGCCGCCGCCGTCACCCAAAGTGAGTTTGGTGGCGCCGCCGGCTCCCCGTCTGCCCGTCCCGCCGCCGCGTGGTGCTGGGCGGACGGGCTCCCAGGACATTCCCCAACATGATCGGATCCTCATGCCGCCGTACTACGAGGTCGCCCCACATCGGGGCGGCCTGTTCGATCCGACGCCGCGCTGCACGGCGCCGGAGGATCTCCTTGGCCAGCTCCTCGACAACGCGGACGAGGTCGACCTGTCGGATCGGCAGATCCGGCAGTTGCTGGCGGTGCAGGCCCGTTACCGGCGGGTCCAGCACGGGCTGGCCGTGAAGCTCATGGTGTCGGCCGAGCAGGTTCGGTTGACGCCGGAGTCGCTGACGCCGACCGCGATGGAACACCGCCGGCAGGTGCACGAGGCGCGCGGCGCCTTGTTCGCGCAGCACGGAATCAACGGAGACGTGGCGCTCGCCGCTGTGTTCAGGATCCTCACCGCCGAGCAGATCGACACGCTCATGACCGTGGTCACCGCCGACGTGAAGGCGATGCTGCGACAGGTGGCGCCCGTGCTCGTGACAGCGGTCGCCCCGCTCTACACCCTGGTCGCCACCACCAGGGCGGGGCTGCGTGAGGTCGACCCCGGCGACCCACGGGAGATGCGGGTCGAGGACGACGATCGGCTGGAGCTGTGGCTGGTGAACGAGGCCGCGTCGGACGGAGAGCCTTCGCCGACACGATCCGTGCCGGTGCTACAGGGCCAGCCATGACGGAGCAGGGATGGGCGTCGCCTGCTGCCGCGCAGGTGTCGCCGGTGGATCTGCAGATGGATCGGCCGCACGCGGCGCGGATGTACGACCTCCTCCTGGGTGGCAAGGACAATTTCCCCGCGGATCGGGAGGCGGTGGAGGCTGCGGTGGCGGCGTTTCCGCATCTGCCGGTCGCGGCCCGGCAGAACCGGGCGTTCCTGCACCGGGCGGCGCGGCTCGTCGCGGAGGTGGGGGTGCGGCAGTTCTTCGACGCTGGCACGGGTATCCCGACGTCGCCGAACCTGCACGAGGTGGTCCAGGCCGCGATCCCGGACGCCCGCGTGGTCTATCTGGATAGCGACCCGATCGTGCTGGCCCATGCCCGCGCGCTGCTGACGAGCAGCCCGCAGGGCCGCACCGCCTACCTGGACGCGGACCTGCGCGACGTCGACCGGATTCTGAGCTCGCCGGAGCTCGTCGACACGTTGGATCTCACCCGGCCGGTCGCCCTCTCGCTGATCGCGATCCTGCACTTCGTGGGAGACGACGACGACCCGTATGGCATCGTGCGGCGGCTGGTCGAGCGGCTGCCCTCGGGCAGTTATCTCACGATCAGCCATGCGGCGAGCGACCTGAACCCCGACGTCGAGCGGGCGGCGGAGGTGTACCGGCAGCGCGGCGTCGCCATCCACCCCCGGTCACACGCCCAGATCATGAGGTTCTTCGACGGGTTGGAACTGGTCGAACCCGGGCTGGTGCCCGTGCACCGCTGGCACCCGGACGATCCTGGTCTCGCAGCCGTGCCCGACGCGCAGGTCAGCGCCTACGGCGCGGTCGCCGCCAAACCATGATCCGCACACCTCGGGTGCTGATCATGCTGCCGGACGGTGGTCTGTCGCTGGTCGCGGGCATCGTCGCCGGGATGGGCCAGGCCGCGCGGATCGTGGCGGTCGTGCCGTCGCTTGCCGTCGGGGCAGCGGAGTGTGGGGGTGCCGGGCGGGTCGTAGCGGACCTGGCGGCGGGGCTACCGGTCGCGGACGGGGCTGTCGACATGGTCGCCGGCTCGGGGATTGTCCCGGCGGATCCGACGCGGCTGCTCGACGAGGCGTGCCGGGTCCTCACCACGCGGGGGCAGGTCGTGTTCACCGTGACGATGGCGCATCTGCGTCAACCCGTCGGCGAGCTGCCCGGTCTCACCGATGACGATGCGCGGCGGATCGGCCGTGCGGTCGGCGCGGCGGTGGCCCAGGGTCCGCATCCGTGGGATGCGCTGATCGAGGTGATGTCCACCGGCCGGCCGGGTCTGCGCCCCGCCGACGTCACCGTGATGGAGATGACCGACGACCTGGACCATCAGGGTGTCGAGGAGTACCTGTACGCGTCGACACCTATCTCGCCGTCACCGGTGGCGGCGGTGCGGACGGGTCTCGACGCGCGGGCGGCGCGCCGGTTCGAGGCGGCCTGCCACCGGGCCGTCGACGTTGACGGTGCGCTCCGGCTGCGTTCCCCGGTGGTGTGCATGCGCGCCCGGCGGCTGCCGTGAACAGCGACGGTGGGCCGGTGGGGCCGCACCCCGCGGACTACAGCCGCAGCGAGCTGCGCGCGGTGGTGCCCGGGGCCGTGGAGCACATGGTGAAGCTGGCCCGTGCCGTCGTCGCGGCGGCCCGCCGCCGGCCGGCCCGGGCTGTCTGGGACGACCTCCACGACATCGAGGACGGGGGGTTGTTGTGGGTGTCCACGACGAACCAGGTCCAACCCGGTACGCGTATGCGGATCGAGGGCCACGACGGGACCGGCGCGACCGCGACCGTGATGGGGACGTTCCTGCGCGTGCGCGTGGACCCGAATATCGGTACCGGGGGCCCGGAAAAATGATTGATCTTCATACGCATACGACGGCGTCGGACGGCAGCCTGATGCCGCAGGAGCTGGTGGCCCACGCCGCCGCGGCCGGGCTGCGGGTCCTTGCCCTCACCGACCATGACACGACCGCCGGGATCGAGCCGGCGGCGGCAGCGTTGCCCGCGGGGATGACGTTGGTGCCCGGGGTGGAGATCTCCTGCCGTGCGCAGGTCGCAGGGCGCGTGCGGGAGGTGCATCTGCTCGCCTACCTGTTCATCCGGGAGGACCGGGCGCTCGCGGACCTGCTCGGCCGTATCCGGGACAGCCGGGAGCTGCGGGCACGACGGACCGTCGGCCTGCTGCGGGCCGAGGGCCATCCGATCGAGTGGCCGCAGGTAGCTGCGGTGGCGGGGGGCGCGCCGGTCGGCGGTCGGCATCTCGCGGCGGCGATGGTCGCCGCGGGCATCGTGAGCTCGGTCGACGTCGCGTTCGGCCCGGACTGGCTCGGGGGCCCGTTTCACGCCCCGATGTGGCGGCCCGAGGTCACCGAGGCCCTGACCGTGGTCCGTGGCGCCGGGGGCGTCGGCGTGCTCGCGCACCCGTGCGCGCCGGACGGCGCCCCGCTGTCCGTGGAGTTTCTGGCGGACCTGGCCGCGCGGGGGCTTGTCGGCGTCGAGGTCGACCATCCCGACCACGACGAGGACGCCCGGCGGCGGCTGCGCTACCTCGCCGACGAGCTGACCCTGCTGCCGATCGGGTCGAGCGGCTTCCACGGGCCCGATACCTCGCGGCTCGGGTCCAACACGACGACACCGCAGGTGTACACGCGGCTCCTCGCCCACGCCAGCGGCAGCACACCGATCCGCGGATGAAGCCGTCGTGCGGACCGCGATGGCGGGTCGTCGACCTGGACGACGACACGCGGTGGGAGGAGATGGACCCGGCCGTACGCAGGGAGGTCGACGAAGCCGGCCAGACGGGCTGGGGGCTGGTCTACGTGTGGGCGGGCCTGGGCGCCGCTCTCCTCCTGTCCCTGATCGTGTGCCGGTAGCTGGACGGCCGCTCTGCCTGTCGCCCCTGCGGGCAGAGCGGCCTCGCAGATCAGGGGGCGGGTGATGGCGGACATCGAGACGCAGGGCCGGGGGCGGCTCGCGGGCCTGGCCGGGGCAGTACCGCTGACGTTCGCGGCGGCGCACTGCGACCGCGACCGGCAGGTACTGGCCGGCTTCTGGCGGCGCAGTCTGCGGGCCGGCCACCTCTACGAGCGGTACCGCGCGGCGCTCGCGACCACCGAAGGCGAACGCCATCTGCAGGAGCGAGGGGAGGGACCGGGATGACGCTCACCAGTGCTGGAGTCATTGCCGTGGTGTGTGTGGCGATGGGGCTGGTCTTCGCGTGGTACGCGGACCTGATCCGCGAGGCCATGCGGCAGGGCTACCACCGGGAGATCAGGATCGCCGTGATCGCGGGAACGCGAGACACCCTGATCCTGGGGATGATCGCTGTGGGCGTCTGGATTCTGGTGCGGCGATGAAGGTCCACGCTTTCGATATCGGCGCGTCGGCGATCAAACAGGCGATTGTCGACACCGGCCCGCCGTGCGCGATCAGCGTCCCGTTGCCTGTGCTGCGGCTGCCCCCGAAGCCGACGTTCCACGCGGTGCTGGAACGCCTCTTCCCGGCGCTGACCGGCACCGTCGACGTCGACCGGGTCGCGATCGCGACCACCGGCGCCGTCGACGTCGACGGCACCGTGATCCGGGCCGAGGCGATCCAGGGGTACACCCGCGTGCACTGGCCCAGCCTGCTCCCCGGCGTCTTCCCCGACCTCCGCGGACGGGTCCACGTCGTCAACGACGGCGCCGCCGCGACCTGGGCGGAATACCAGCGCCGCGGACGCACCGGGACCCACGTCCATTTCGCGCTCGGCTCCGGGATCGGCGGCGGGATCGCCCTGGGAGGACAGCTCGCCCTGGGCGCACCCCCCGGCCCGGCCGGCCTCGGCCACATCCTCGTCGATCCCGCCAGCACGGTGCGCTGCTCCTGCACCCGCACTGGCTGCGTGGAAACCCTCGCGGGCGCGCGGGCCGTGCGCCGCGGCTACCAGCCGTCGCCGCCCGCCGCGCCCCGGCGCACCTCCACCGCCACGCGTACGAGGGTCCCGACCGTGGCCGAACTCGTCCACAAAACCCAGCACGGCGACCCCGCGGCCCGGCGTACCTTCGAGGCCGCCGGCTACTGGCTCGGCACCGCCGCCGCCACGGTCCTCAACATCCTCGCCCCCGACGTGATCACCATCGGAGGGGGGCTCGCACAAGCCGCCGCCAGCGCTACCGGCCCGGACAGCGGCTACCTCGGCGCCGCCCAGCAGGCGCTACGGCAGCGCGCGGTTCCCCGCCTGGCCGACCGGGCCGTTCTCACCCCCGCCGCCTACGGGCCGGACGGACCGCTCATCGGCGCCGCCCTCCTCGCTGCGTCGGGAAACGACACGTGATCGACGAGGCGCGGGCCCAGGACATTGCCGCCGCGTTGCTCGGCCGGCCCGCCGACGACCCGCAGCAGCCTTGGAGCCTCCAGGAGTTCCCCCAAGGATGGCTGATCAACGAGGCGGCTCACCTGCGTGAAGAACACGCGGGCGTCGCGGGACGGGTCATCGAACGGGATACCGGCCGGGTGATGCTCTTTCCGTCGCGGGTCCCGCCCTCCCGGATCCTGACCGACTACGACGCCATCGTGGACAAGGGGTATCCGGGCACACCGCTGCGGATCGGCGTGCCGCAGGCCGACACGGTCGACGGCGGCACGAACCTCACCGCCGCCCGCGACCTCACCGACCACCAAGACGCAGCGAGCGCACGGGGGTGCGACAGGTGATCGACGAGACACGGGCCCGCGCCATCGCCACCGCCATACTCGGACGGCCCAGCGACGACCGAAAATGGCCCTGGAACCTCATCGCGTTCCCCGAGGGCTGGCTCATCGACGAGACCAGCCACCTGCCCGGCGACTACGCCGGCGCCCTGGGACAGGTCGTCGAAAAAGACACCGGCCGCATAAGAATCTTCCCGTCCTACGTCCCGACCTACCGGATCCTCACGAACTACCAGACTCTCGCCGGTGAAGGGTACACGGAGGGGACAGTGATAGACGCGGACAAAGCCCGGACGATCGCATTCACCCTGCTCGGACGGCCGGAGACCGATCCTGACAGGCCGTGGCGTCTCCGCGAGTTCCGCGAGGGCTGGATCATCGACGAAAATGGCCACCTCGGAGCCGATTTCGTCGGATCCCTCGGGCGGGTGATTGAGAAGTCTTCCGGAAGAATTCTGAGTTTCCCGTCCCGCATACCCACCGACCGGATCATAGGCGAGTACGACGCCGTCGTCGGAACAGCGAAGGTCGTCGCACCACCTCGACGCTGATCGACGCGGCGAAGGAGACCTCATGTCACACGCGGGCGGTTCCCGCGGCGGCGATGCGCACCGACGGAAAGAGCCCGGGAGGTCGCGGTCGCGCTCCTCGGACGGCCGAGCAGCGATCCGACTCGATCCTGGAGCCTCCTCGGACGGGTGATCGATAAAGAATCCGGGGAGTGGTGCGTTCCCCTCTCGTATACCACCCTAGCGGATCATGAACGAGTATGAAGTCGTCGTCGCCATGGCGAGGGCCGTGCCGGTCCCTCCGCTCTGACGGCTGGCCGTGTCGGACGCGTGCCGGTTGGCGCGACGTTCCCTGTCGGGGCGCCGTGATCTTTCGTCGCGGTGTCAGTCCCGCCCGGCCGCCGGCCTGGGGTCCGGGCCGGCGGGTTCCCGGCCGCCGACAGGGTGAACGGCGACGACGCACGGTGGCCTGGTCTGGGCGTCGCGCTGGTCGGCGATCTCTGAGTGGGGGCGGCAGGGCCGAGGTGAGGGCCGAAGAATTTTCTGCCTGTTGCGTCAGATGACACGGAGAACGTGACGAGGGAGCGATCTAGCCTTGAGACTCTCCGTGCACGATCTGCTGGCGCGGAGGCGAGCCTGACTGTCCCGTGAGGACGATGGCGGCACCCCGCGTTCGGTTGCGGAGCCGCAACGATGGAGTCGCGGCGGGGCGAGCGGCGGCGACGCGCCCGAGATCGGCAATTGTTTCTGTGTGTAATCTTCTCGCGGCGGATCGCGCATTGTAAGGAGTGTGTCTCGCGCTGACCGGGAGACGTTTGTCTCACTTGCCGTGGCCCTGGGTGGTGGGGTTACAACACTGCGGTCGGTACAGGTCACGGACAGGCAGCGGGCCAGGTGAATCGATCAGCAGAACGAATACGGCGAGTAGCGGTCATCGCCGTAGCCGGTCTCGCTCTGGGCGGGTGCGGCGGCGGTACGCGTGACGCGCAGCGGCCGGCGCCGTCGCCGTCTGCGGGCGGGACCTCGGCGGCGGTCCCTCCTGCGGCGACGCCGACCGTGGCGCCGGTGGGGGCGGCGACGCTCGCCGCATACCGGGGTATGTGGGAGGACTGGGTTGCATTGGCCGCGACCGGGGACTATCAGAATCCCCGACTGGCCAATCACGCGAGCGGCCGAGCCCTGTCCCTCATCTACAAAGCAATCTACAAGGACCGGGCGGCAGGGCTGCATTCCGAGGGCCGCCCCGTTCTCTCGCCGAAGATTGTTGCGATGACCCCGGAATCGTCTCCGGATCGTGCGACGGTCAGCGACTGCGTGGATACCAGCCCGTGGGTGAGTGTGCGTTCCACGGGTGAACGTCAGGCTGACTCGCCCAGCGGGCGCCATGCCGTTCAGGCGCTCGCCGTGCTGGGAAACGGAATGTGGAAAGTCGATCAGCTGGTGATTCAGGATCTCGGCACATGCTGAGACGGAGGCCGTTTGTCGCGGTGATCGGCATCACGTTCGTGATCGTATGTGCGCGTGCGGCGTCAGCCGATCCTCTTGGTGCCGCGCTGTGCAGGAATACCGATCAGGGCTGTGTCGTGTGGGCGGGAACTGCCGGCCAGCCGGCGGGTTCCCGCACGGTGCCTCGACGCGAGCCGGAGGAGCCCTCGACGGCCGCGTCCATCTCCTGTCCGCTGTCGGGAACGGATGCGCTGCCGTGTCTGGCTACGCTGCACGGCTGGTCGGGAAGCGATGGCTGCCGCTATCAGGTGGCGGCTGATTTCGTGCCATCCGCGGCGGTGGAGGCGGCGGAGACGACGCCTGGGGAGCAGGGGTCCTGGTACTGGAAGTCATGCGGCGGTGCCGATTTCGACGTGGTGTGGCTGCCTGATATGGCGGCAGCGGGCGGAGCGCCGTCGCCGGCTGTGGTGGCGCAGCTGGCGGTGAAGAAGCTGGTGCTGCCGGCCCCGGGATGGGAGATGTCACCAGGGGCGCAGGTGCCGCAGCTGGTGGGGGTGCCGGTGTGGCTGTGGTTGGCGAACGGGTGGGGTGCTGTGTCGGCGACGGCGGCGGTGCCGGGGGTGTCGGTGACGGCGACGGCAAGTCCGCAGGAGGTGGTGTGGGACTTCGGCGCTGCAGGCACGGTGACGTGCGCGGGGCCGGGGACGCCGTTCCGTGTGGGCGTGGATGACCCGGCTGCCGGTTCGCCGGATTGCGGTGTGGTGTTCGCCCGCTCGTCGGCGGCGCAGGCAGATGGCCGTTTTCCGGTGTCGGTGACGGTGCGCTGGCAGGTGGGGTGGGTGGGGGCTGGCCA